>JAQUMI010000006.1 GCA_028718225.1 Candidatus Omnitrophota bacterium
AGCGGATTGGAATAAAAGTAATATAGTAGGCAATGACTTTGTGCTGGGATACGGCGGGAAAGTGCAGACCGTAAGGCTGGTAAAAGGCCTTTCTACTACCAATCTGATTAAGAAGATTGCCCGGAAGTGCTAAGAGAAGTACAGCCAAGAGAATAATCGACGCCAATATAAACCGCGTAAAGGAGGGGTTGCGTGTCTGCGAGGAAATTACCCGGTTTATATTAAATAACCGCTTGCTTACCCGCGAACTTAAAGAAGTACGCCACCAGATCGATGCGGCGGCAAAGAGTCTAGCCGCGCGCAGCGAATTGCTCCAGGAGAGGCTAAGTGCAAGCGATGTGGGGGAAAATATTTATATCAACGAATTAAAAAGGGATAGCCTCAAGGATATCTTTTTTGCCAATATTCAGAGGGCCAAGGAATCAGTAAGAGTCCTGGAGGAATTCAGCAAGCTGATTAATATAAATTCCAGCCTTAAATTCAAAAAGGTTAGATATAAAATATATGCGATTGAGAAGAAGGCGTCTGCAAAAATCTCGGCTTTATGCGCTCATTGATAAAGATACGATTAAGAAACCTGGTCCGGTATTGGCTAAAAAATTAGCTGTTTCCGGGGTAGATATCATCCAGCTAAGGGATAAACATTCTTCCCGGGCGAGCATATTAAAAGAAGCTGTTTTGATCAGCCGGGCGCTTAAAAATAAGAGCATTATTTTTATCGTCAATGATTATCCTGATATAGCGAAATTATCGGGAAGCGACGGATTGCATATCGGGCAATCTGACATATCGCTTAAAAAAGCCAGGAGTATTTTGGGTAAAGACAGGCTGATTGGGGTTTCTTGTTCTAATCTAGAAGAAGCGTTGGAGGCAGAGAAAGCCGGAGCGGATTACCTAGGTCTGGGTCCGGTATTTAAAACTCCGACCAAGGCAGGCGGTAAGCCTATCGGTATAAAAAGCCTTAAGGAATTCACCCGAAGGATCAGGATCCCGGTTTTTGCCATAGGGAACATAACCCGGGATAACCTGAAAAAAATTACCTCTTGCGGCATCCAGAGGGTAGCGGTATGCCGCGCGATTTTAAAAAGTAGGAACATGCAAAGGGCTGCGGCATATTTTTCCGTAAAGCTAAAAGAGACGAAATGACGCAATTAGAATGCGCTAAAAATAATAAACTCACTTCCTTAATGCGCAAGATCTGCCAGCAGGAGGGAGTATCTGCCCAAAACCTGCTTAGGTACATAAAAGAAGGCAAGGTAGTCTTACTCAAGAATAGATTCCATAATCTGGCTAAGCCCTGCGCTGTCGGATTCTCCCTGCGCACTAAGGTAAACTCTAACCTAGGCACCTCAACGGACAAATCCCGCATTAAAGAAGAATTAAAAAAATTAGCTGTTTCTATAAGATACGGCGCAGATACAGTGATGGATTTAAGCGTGGGCGGTAACTTAAGGCTAGTCCGTAATCGGATCCTGAAATTTTCCACTATTCCCGTCGGAACAGTCCCGGTATATGAGATTGCTGTAAACGCTCAGAGAAAAAAAGGGGATTTCCTTAGTTTTGGGCCGGACGATATACTAGATGTTTTAGAGGCGCAGGCAGAAGAGGGGGTAGATTTTTTTACCATCCATTCCGGAGTAACCAGGGATAATTTAAGGGTGCTTAAAAAAAACCGGAGAGTGCTGGGGATCGTTTCGAGGGGAGGAGCAATAATCGCGAATTGGATCAGCAGGCACGGCAGGGAAAATCCGTTTTATGAACATTTTGATGAAATTCTGGATATCGCCTATAAATATGATGTGGTTTTAAGCCTGGGTGACGGGATGCGCCCCGGCTCTATTCTGGACGCTACGGATAAAACACAGCTTGCCGAGCTCAAAACGTTAGGGGAATTGGCGAAGCGGGCAAAAAGGAGGAATGTCCAGGTGATGATTGAAGGGCCGGGGCATGTTCCTTTAAATCAAATTGAAAAAAATATAATTTTAGAGAAAAAGCTCTGCCAGCAGGCACCGTTCTATGTGTTGGGGCCTATTGTGACTGATGTGGCCAGCGGTTATGATCATATTACTGCGGCCATAGGCGGATCCCTGGCCGCTGGTTTTGGCGCGGATTTTTTGTGTTATGTCACTCCCGCCGAACACCTGAAGCACCCGTCAATAGATGATGTTAGGGATGGGGTTGTCGCTTCCAGGATCGCTGCCCATGCTGCGGATATAGTAAAAAACAATCGTTCGGCGATAAGGTGGGACAGGGAGATGTCTTTGGCCCGCAAGAAACGTGATTGGCAAAAACAGATCAAGCTGTCTATAGACCCGCAGAAAGCCAGGGAATACCGGAAATCGTCCCAGCCGCAGAATAACGATGTCTGTACAATGTGCGGGAGGTATTGTTCTATTAAGCTCATGGATAAATGCCTGCCTGCCGGCAGGCCAGGTATGCGGGCGTAGTTCATCGGTAGAACACCAGCTTCCCAAGCTGGATAGGAGGGTTCAATTCCCTTCGCCCGCTCCAGAATACAGCAGGAGAAATGCAGAAGAAATTATTAATAATTTTATTCAGTTTAGGGATATGCGGTTGCGCAACGGCTCCCTATGTACAGCCTGCCGCGGTCAAGATACCTGCGGGCATGACCGGCACTTATCATAGCATTCAAAAAGGCCAAACCCTTTGGAAGATATCCAGGATTTATGGGGTTGACCTGGAAGAATTAGCCCGGATAAACCGCATATCTGATGCCACGGCAATAGAAATCGGCCGGCAGATATTTATTCCTAACCGTTTTAAAGTAGAGCCGGCAAGCGCCAGGTATAGTGATAATGACGATTTTATCTGGCCATTAGCCGGCAGGACAATCGGTTCATTCGGTCAGACGATCAATAATAAAGTCAATAAAGGTATCAATATACAACCTTACGGTTCTTTAGAAGTAGCCGCTTCCCGGGGCGGTAAGGTGGTTTTTTTAAGCAGGGATTTCGCGGGATTGGGTAAGACCGTAATTATTGAGCATAAAGACGGATTATTTACGGTTTACGCCCGAAATTCCGAGATATTTGTCAGGGCCGGGGATAATGTGCAGAAAGGTTCGGTTATCGCCAGGACAGGCTCAAGTGGCCGGGATAAGAATACTTACCTGCATTTTGAAATAAGGAAAGGGCATATTCCCCAGAACCCGTTATTTTATTTGCCATGATTAAAAAAATATTTTTCGGGCGTGAAGCATATTTAGAGCTTTTGGAGAAGCGCGTAAGCGGCTTAAAAGACAATTACCGCCAGAATATCGCTATTATCGGAGATGAGTTGGTAGGCAAGACTTCCATAATTTTCCGCTTTCTTGAAAAATTCCAGGACAATCGCATTATCATGCTTTATCTTGAGGCCAGGCCCGAATCGCTGGATTCTTTCGCCAAAAGGTTTAGCGGAGTCCTGCTTTATAATTTCCTGGGCAATAGCGGCATAGATTTGAAGGAAGACCTGGATTTTCTTATACGTAAATCCGAAAAATATGCGCCTAAGACAGTGGAAAAAATACGTCTTATCCTGAACAGTTTGAACAGAAGGAAGAAGAAGGATATATTCAGCGAATTGAACCTGCTCTGTGAAATAATCTACCAGGAGACAGGCAAGTCTTGCGTGGTAATATTTGACGAATTCCAAAATTTAGAGAGCGTGGGTTTTGCTAACCTCTACCGCGAATGGTCCAAACTCCTCATCACTAATAAGAACACGATGTATATAATCCTAAGCTCGATGAAATTTAAAGCCAAGAGCGTGCTCTCTAAGAACCTTTCTTTGCTGTTCGGGAATTTTGAAGTAGTGACAGTTGAACCATTTGACATAAAGGCCAGTGAAGAATATTTGGCTAGCCGGCTTTATGCCGTCAATTTAAGTACGCCATTAAAGAATTTCATCGTGCATTTTACCGGCGGCTGCCCGATGTATCTTGAAATTATCGCCAATGCCTTATTGGAAAATAAGGGAGTTACGCTTTCAGAAATACTGGAGAGCCTGCTTTTTGATTCCGCCGGCCTATTAAACCAGAGATTTTCCAGTTATGTCAAAATGTTCCTTGAGCATCCGCACAGTAATGACTGTATATCTATCCTTTATTTAGTCTCTAACGGCAGGAACAGGATAAAGGATATCGCTCATATCCTGCATATGCAGAAAAAAGAATTACTTGCCAGGATCAACTATTTGTTAGAGTTGGATACCCTGGCGCGCAGCGCGGACTTTTTAAAGATCAATGATAGGGTGTTTAGTTTCTGGATAAAATTTGTTTATCAGGAGAAGCTGCATTCCCTCACTTTTGATGCTAAAAACCAGAAGACCCGGTTCCGCGATAGCCTGCAGGATTTGATCCAGGAATTTATAGCCAATGCCCAAAAGCCGCTTATGGAAAGGATGAATGAACTGCTTTGCCTGTTTGAAAATGAAATGGTGCAGTTGGAAAGAAAAAAGATCCGCTTGAACCATTTTCGCGAAATAAAACCGCTGCGTTTTAACAGCCGGATATTAAAAAATGGATTGATCGGCCGTTCTAATGAGAGCCTGTGGATCGTAGCGTTAAAAACGGATTTACTGACCGAGGAGGACGTGTTGGAATTTTCCCGGGAATGCCGCAGATACCGGCATAAGCTGCAAAGAAAAATTATCATAACCTTAAAGGATATTGATATGAATACCAGGCTCAGGGCGTTAGAAGAAAAAATCTGGGCCTGGGATATAAATAATTTAAATCAGATCCTGGATTTATATTCGCGGCCGCGGGTAATCGCATGAAAATAGTAGTGATTTCGGATACGCACATTCATGACCAAGAAGCCAGCCTCCCGGCAAGTTTAGTGGAAGAACTCAGGAGTGCGGATATGGTTATCCACGCAGGAGACTTTGTAAGTATGGGGATATTTGAAAAGTTAAAGTCCCTGTGCACGGATTTTCGGGCAGTCTGCGGGAATATGGACCCGCAGGAGATCTGCGAAGCCTTGCCGCGAAAAATAATCTTGAAGGCCGGAAAATTTAAGATCGGAATTATGCACGGTTACGGTGCTCCGAACAACCTCATTGAAGTACTCTCCGGTGAATTCCGGGCCGAAAAGCCGGATATAGTCATATTCGGCCACTCACACTCGGCTTGCAACGAAAAGATAGACGGCATTTTATTCTTTAATCCCGGCAGCCTGATGGATAAAGTATTTGCTAAAACTAATACCTACGGGATCATCGAGATTAATGATAAAATAGAAGCAAAAATAATCGCACTATGAAAATGGATAAACTTTGGGCGCCCTGGAGGATTAGCTACATAAAAAACATAAAACGTAAAAAGTGTATTTTCTGCCAGTGCTCAAGCAGGAAACCCGGGAGCTATGTAGTATTTAAAACCAGGTATACGTCGGTAATTTTGAACATCTTTCCGTACAATAACGGGCATCTTTTGGTTTCGCCGTTAAGGCATGTCAACCGGCTTGAACAGCTACGGGATGAAGAGGTGATGGATTTATTTTATGCCTTAAAGAAGGCTAAAAAGCTTTTGGAAAAAGTATTGAAACCCCAGGGGTATAATCTGGGCCTAAACCTTGCTAAGGACGCCGGCGCCGGGATAACCGGGCATTTGCATATACACATAGTCCCGAGGTGGAAAGGTGATACCAACTTCATGCCGGTGCTATTTAACACCAAGATAATTTCTCAATCATTGGATGAATTGTACAAACAATTAAAAGATGCTCAGGCAAAATAAAATTAAAATAGTCGAAAACAGGATACTGGCTCCTTACGCTATGAAGAGCGAATTCAGCAAAGGAAGGGTATATCCTGAAAAAACCCACCCCTATAGGTCGGATTACCAGCGTGACCGCGACAGAATTGTGCACTCGGCCGCCTTCAGGAGACTCGAATACAAGACCCAGGTATTTGTAAACCACGAAGGGGATTATTACCGCACGCGCCTTACGCATACTATCGAAGTGGCCCAGATAGCCCGGACCATTGCCGGTGTTTTGGGTTTAAATACGGATTTAACCGAAGCAATTGCCCTGGCCCACGATTTAGGGCATACGGCATTCGGCCACTCCGGGGAAGACGCCTTAAATGAACTGATGTTTAGATTTGGCGGGTTTAACCATAATTTACAGGGCCTGCGGGTCGTGGATTATCTGGAGGAAAGGTATCCTGACTTTCCCGGGATTAATTTGACCTGGGAAGTAAGAGAGGGGATAGTTAAGCACTCTACGGTTTTTGATAAATCAATAAAGATAAGGGGGCTGGCGCCCGCAGAAGGCCCGTCGTTAGAAACGCAGGTTGTGGATATCGCTGATGAGATAGCTTACGATAACCATGACCTTGACGATGGCCTGACTTCGGGATTGATCAGGGAATCGGATTTGGAAAACCTGGCTATTTGGGAAAGGATCAATAAGCGTATTGCCAAGAGGTACAGCGGGATATCCCCGGAAAAAAGGAAATATTTGATTATCCGTTCATTGATTGATTTGCAAGTTACGGATTTAATAGGGGAAGCGGAGAAAAATATCGTCAAGCTAAAGCTTAAATCCTATAAAGATGCCAAAAATATAGATAAAAAAATTATCACTTTTAGCCAGGATATGCTAAAATTAAGAAAGCCGCTGCGCGCGTTTCTTATGGCCAGGCTCTATCACCATTACCGCGTAGTGCGCATGAGCACAAAAGCTAAGCGTTTTATTCAGGAATTGTTCCAGGTTTACGTAGCTAACCCCAGGCAGCTTCCTGAAATAGTCCAGGGGAGGATTGCCCGCGATGGCGTAAGGAGAGCAGTCTGTGATTACATCGCCGGTATGACTGATAGGTATGCGCTAGATGAATATAAAAAATTATTTGACCCCTACGAAAAGGTATAAGACCTTAATTTCCACCATTCATAGTATCTACAGGCTGGTTAACTCTACCTATGAGTTAAAGGATCTGATTCCCCGCCTGACCCGGCTTTTCGGCCAGATATTAAACGCCGATTACTGCCAGATAACCATGCTTGATGTTACCAAGAAGTATTCGGTTTTAAGATGCTTTGTCCAGGGTAAAAATAAATGTGTTTGCGACAAAAAAACGAGAGTCGTCAACAGGATAGAAAAAAGAATACTCCGGACCAGTTCAGTAATAATAAAAGGCCGGAGTATGGCTGCTCCCTTAATCTCGGATGACCTGATCGGCATCATTGTCATCCGGCGTAATAAAAGAGGGCATTCTTTTGAGAGGGCTGACCAGGAAACGCTGATGACTTTGGTGGAGCAGGCGATAATGGGGATTCGTAACCTCCAGCTTTATGAGGAACAGCAGAAAATAGTTTTAGGGAGTATAAAATCGCTGGTTACCTTGTTAGATACCCGCGTGCCCCAGGAGTATACCCATTCGCCTTATTTTAGCCGGTTGGTAACCGCAATAGGTAACCAGATGCACCTTGATGAGAAGCAAATCCAGAGTTTAAAATATGCCAGCCTCCTGCACGATACGGGTAAGGTGGATATCCCTCCGGAGATCCTCACCAAGACCAGCAAGCTTACCGCCAGGGAGTATGACATCATTAAAAAACACCCGGTCAAGGGCGCCCAGATATTACGCCCCCTCCAGGTGCTCAGGCCGGTTATACCGATTATAGCCCACCACCATGAGAAATATGACGGCACAGGCTATCCTTCAAGATTGAAAAAAAACCAAATCCCGCAAGGTGCGCGGATTATGGCAGTTGCCGATGCTTTTGAAGCTATGGTTTACGGCAGGCCCTACCGCGAAAGAAAGGGGATTCATTCCGCAATAAAGGAGATCAAGAAGAAGAGCGGGAGCCAGTTTGACCCCAAGGTGGTGGAGGCGTTTTTAAAGATCATCAAGAAAGTTAACACCAAAATTTATTTAAAACAGGATAACCCCAGGTCATCTTAAGGCCTAAATGGAAAGACAAGATAACCCGCAGTTAGAATTGTTTTCACAAGTAGGCGAGAGCAGGGGGGTGAGCCGCAAGGGGCCTAATGCGTTCCTGGCGCGTATCCGGGGCTACGAAAAAACAATTCTTATCATTCTTGCTATATTGGTCACGGGTATTATTGCTTTTTCTTTAGGGGTAGAGAGAGGTAAGAACATATTTTTTTCCTTGAACAGCCAGAAAAAGAACCTGGAGCTGTTGCAAACGCAAAACACATTACCCCTAGACCGGGTAATAGTCAAAAGGGAGGAGGCAGTTAAGCCGGTCACTCCCCCGGTTCCCCAAGGGCCAGGCGTTTTCACCATTCAGGTAGCCAGTTTTAAAACCAGGACCAACGCCCAGAAGGAGGCGGAATTCCTTAAAAGAAAAGGTTTTGCCGCGTTAGTATTCAACAAAGGCGCTTACGTTATCGTATGTGTGGGGAACTTTCCTAATAAAGAATCTGCGCAGCCTTTATTATCGGAATTAAATAAGCGTTATGGAAGCTGCTTAATAAGGAGGTTATAAAAGCCATGTCAATACACCCGTCGTTGGCCATATCGGAAAGTGATAAAAAACAAAGGTCCGTATTAAAGCGTACGGAACGCATCAGAATGATGCTTGAAAAAGGAAAGTGGAAAGAGGGAGATAAGGTTTACGGCCTGCCGAAAATTAAAACCGTAAGGATCAAAATCAAGAAAGAAAAGGCTGAAAAAGCTGCGGATACCACCCCGGGCGCTAGCGCCGAAACCGCTTCCGTTGCCCCGGCCGGAAAAGAAGCCGCATCCGCAAAAGGAGCGTCAAAGGCTCAGGAAAAGAAATAGGATATGAGTTTAAAATACCTTATCGGTATATTGTGTTTAGCCGCAGCGGCCCTGGCAGTAGGTTTTAGTCCGGCTTATGCCGGAGAGAAGGTACCTTTTTTAGGTGAGATTAACGCTAATAATATCAACTTGCGCCTGGATGCCACCGCTACCGCGGAAGTCCTAGGTACTTTAAACAAGGGTGAGCGGGTAGAGGTTATCGCCGAATTTTATGGATGGTATAAAGTCAGGCTTCCTAAAAACGTGCCTGTTTATATTAAAAAGTCCCTGGCTGCTTGTATCAATCATGCCGGGGAGAGAGCGCTAGCAGAAGAGCCTCTTCAACAACAGTGTTCCAGCGCTAAAGTATTAAAAGACCGGGTGAATATCCGGTCCAAACCTTCCGAATCCAGCGGTATAGTCGGCATAGCGGATAAGAACATAGTAGTCAATGTCAGTGTTGATACCGGCAGTTGGTACGGAATCGAGCCTATCCAAAACAGCTTTGGTTGGGTATATAAGAAATTTATCACTAAAGCTGTGATCCTTCCTGAGGCCGCACCATTATCCCAAAACAAAATAACTACTCCTGAAAACCGGCCCGGCGATACCGTGCTTATAGGAACGGTTAAGCCGTACGGCATAGTATTTATGCGCCCGGCCACGCATAAACTTATTTCCGTAGACGATAGGATGTTTTTGTTAAAGGGTAACCGTTCCAGCCTTAACGCGCTTAATCATCAGAAGGTAAAAGTTACCGGGAAAATGCTCAATTCTGTCAAAGGGGAATACCCGGTAGTAGAAGTTAAGAGGATTGAGGTGCTCAGTTGAACCTGCCGGCTAGGCTTTTTTCTTTCCTTATCCTATTTGGCCTGTTGATTATTGCGATGAGCGCGCACGAATTCGCTCATGGCCTAACCGCTTATCGATTAGGGGACCCTACGGCAAAATATTCCGGAAGGCTCACGCTTAATCCTCTGGCGCATATAGACATATTCTGGACGTTTCTTCTGCCGCTTTTTCTTTTTCTTTCTTCCGGTTTTGTCTTTGGTGCGGCCAAACCGGTCCCTATAAATTACTGGGCATTAAAAAACCCGAAAAGAGACATAATCCTGGTGGGGGCTAGCGGCCCCCTAGCGAATTTTATCCTGGGAGGGCTATTGGCTGTAATTATAAAAATAATCCCTTTTCCCGCGAGCCTGCTTCCTTTAATCGTAAATTTAATAGTAATAAACGTAATCCTGGGGGTATTTAATCTGGTGCCTATACCGCCCTTGGACGGTTCACGTATACTCATGGGGTTATTACCCGAGCCCCTTGCTTTGCGGTATGCCCGAATCGAGCCGTACGCTTTCATTATCTTAATAATTCTTATCTGGCTGGGGGCTTTAAACTGGATAGTTTGGCCGGCAGTCGGATTTATCCTAAGGCTGATGGGAGTCTAATAATGCGGATTACACAAGTAAAGCTGGGTAGGCGTTCTTACGCTATAGCGGTAGGAAATAAAATCATCCGTTCTCTGGATAAAAAGCTTAATAGGCTTAACCTGGGCAACAGCGCATTCATCATTACTAATCCTTTAGTCAGGAATAAATGTTCCGGAGAATTGATCAAGGTATTGAAAAAAGCAGGGTTAAATTTTAAAATAAAGGTCGTTCCGGATACCGAAAAAAGTAAATCTATAGCGGTATTATCTTCGGTTATCCGGGACCTGGCGAGGTTCGACCTGAAAAAACGCACCTTTATCATTGCTTTGGGCGGCGGGGTAGTCGGAGACTTAAGCGGCCTGGTCGCCTCCATCTATAAGCGCGGCATTCCTTATATACAAATACCTACTACCTTGCTTGCCCAGGTAGATTCGGCTATCGGCGGCAAGACCGCGCTGGACTTAAGCGAAGGTAAAAATTTAATCGGCGCATTCTACCAGCCGCGTTTAGTCTTTAGCGATGTGGCTTTGCTCAAGAGCTTGGAAGCCAGGCAGTTGCGCACGGGCCTAGCCGAAGTAATCAAATACGGGATAATCAAAGATAAGCGGCTATTTGCCTATTTGGAGAAAAACTGTAAAGATATACTCCGGTCTAAGACAGAAAAGCTGGCATATATTGTCAATGCCTCCAGCAAAATCAAGGCGGGTATCGTCGGATGCGATGAAAGGGAGGAAAAAGGCCTGCGCACAGTTTTAAATTTCGGGCATACCCTGGGGCACGCCATTGAATGCGCCTGCGGTTTTAACAAATATAACCACGGCGAAGCAGTTGCTTTAGGGATGCTTATTGCTTTGGAGATAAGCAAAAGGATGGGCCTGATAAAGGGCTCTTTGCAGAGAAGGATAGAGGGGCTTATAAAAAGGACCGGCCTGCCGCATGAGATCAAAGGAATAGCGTTAAAAAACATAATTAAGGCCTATCACCGGGATAAAAAATTCATCGGAAGAAAAAACCGGCTTGTCTTGATTGCGGATTTAGGCAAAGCCAAAGTCGTAGAAAATGTACCCTTTGGAATTATAGAAGAGGCAGTAAAGAGCTTGTATTCAGCCTAAACAAGATAGAAAGGATGTGCCTCATGCTTAGCTCCAAAAAGTTTTATACTTTCTCTGTAACCCTTCTCCTTTTCTTTATCTCTCCCTGCATTCTCCTGGCTGAAGATACCCTGACCATCACTACCTACTATCCTTCTCCCTACGGAGTATACCGGGAGATGCGCGCTAAGCGCCTGGCCATAGGTGATAACTATATTGATAACAGTAACTATACCTGGGAGGAATCAGACGGAGACGGAGGAGAGATTGACTACTTGGCTGACCTGGTAGTAGAGGGCAACGTCGGCATCGGGACGACGAATCCATATAGTAGAGTAGATGTTTTAACTACTACTGGTAATAAATATATAACTTTTAGAGCAGATAATGCAGAGCAAAGATTTAAATTTTATGTGGGTGCATCAGGTAACAATCCTGTTTTAACAATGTATCAAGATGATGGTACAACTGAGGGAGTAGTATTAGCATCTGTTGGAAATTCTTATTTCAATGGCGGCAACGTGGGCATCGGCACGACCGCCCCCAGTTCAAGATTAACAGTTCAATCAAGCGGAGGGAGCACCTATCCGATTAAATTCTTAAATTCATCCGGGTACAGGATGGTAGAAGTCCATCAATATGATACTGGTGAAGGGCTTTTGGCGCTTAGAGATGGTTCATCTACGGAAGTCTGTAATGTATATCTTAGAGGCAATGGCACAGCGGCTAAGCTTGGCGGAGGTTCCTGGTCGGATACCTCTGACCTTCGGCTAAAGAAGAATATTTCCGATCTTTCCGGTGCCCTGCAGGCTATTCTTTCTTTGCGTCCTGTTTCTTATGAATGGATTAACCCTGAAGAGCACGCCGCAGGAGTGCATGCCGGATTAATTGCTCAAGAAGTAAAAGAAGTTTTTCCGCAATGGGTTACCAAAAATGCTCCTAAAGGCCCTGATAATAACCTGATCCCTAAAGGGGAGCAAGCCTACGAATTGTATTATCCGAGCGATTTTAATGCTTATCTTATTGGGGCTATCAAAGAACAGCAAAGCCAGATAGATGGTTTAAAGAAAAAAGTAGCCATATTAGAAGCAAAGCTTAACCCCGAGGAGAAAATATAAAGCCAGGATAGAGATTTTGCCTCTTCTTCAAATACCCACTACCACCCACTACCATAAATAGTTTTTACCTATTTTCTCATCTTTTAGCAGTATAATAATCAAATCTGTATCTATATGTTAAAGAATGTAAAGATTTTCCTTGACAAATTTTATTTTTTTGTTTATAATGCACCCAATGATTAACAGCGGATTAATGACTATTGAGGATTTAGCGGATTACCTGAAGGTTACCCGGCGCACTATCTACGATTGGCTCAAGCATAATAAGATACCTGCGCTTAAGCTTGTCGGGCAGTGGCGCTTTAAAAAAGATAAGATTGATGCCTGGTTAGAAAACCAATCTCAACCTCATTAAAGCCTCGCCTGCTCAGGCAGGCAGCGGATAGGAGAAAACTTATGTATTTTAAAAAACTCGAGCTTATAGGTTTTAAATCATTCTGCAACAAGACAACCCTGCACTTTGAGCCCGGAATCACCGCTGTCGTGGGCCCAAATGGCTGCGGAAAGTCCAACATTTTTGATTCCATTCGTTGGGTCCTGGGAGAACAGTCAGCCAAGTCTTTACGCGGTTCAGAGATGCTGGATGTTATCTTTAACGGCACAGATACTAAGGAGCCGTTAGGCCTGGCTGAGGTAACCCTGACTTTTGATAACCAGGCGCGTTTTTTTAATTTTGATAATGATGAAGTAGCGATTACCCGCAGGCTATTCCGTTCAGGAGAAAGTGAGTACCTTTTAAATAAAAATCAGGTACGCCTGAAGGATATTCTGGATCTGCTTTTAGGTACGGGTGTGGGCGCAGAGAGCTATTCGATAATTGCCCAGGGCAAGATTGATTTGGTTTTAAGCTCCAGACCTGAAGACAGGAGGCTGGTTTTTGATGAGGCCTCCGGGATCACCAAATACAAGGCGCAGAAAAGAGAGACGACGCGCAAGCTAGGCGAAACCGAACAGAATCTTCTGCGCGTTAACGATATCGTTACCGAAGTAAAACGCCAGATCGGAAGCTTAGAGCGCCAGGCCAATAAAGCGCGCAAATACCGGGAGGCCTTTGAGGAGCTTAAGAATAAGGAAATCGCCCAGGCAGTTTTATCCAAAAAAGAGTTTTTAGCCCAAAAGGAAGAAATTATAAGTCAATTAAAAGAAATGCAGTCAGCCGAAGAAGCGCTGCTTAAGGTTATTCACGAGCAGGAAGCCAGGATTGCCAGCCGCTCCAGCGAATTAAAGTCCCTGGAAGAAAGTATTATGTCTATCAAGAATGAAATTATGGCCATAGAAAACCAGGTGGTGCGGAATAATGAACATTTGAATTTCAATAAGGAAAAAATCCGGGAATTAGGTGCGTCTAATGTCTACCTGGAGAAGCAGGCCGTAGAAGTAAAAACCAAACTTGGCGTTGACGAGGAGAAACTGAATAAGGTAAAGGAGGAATATCTTGGTTTAAAGGGCGTGATTGAGTCTAAATCCCTGATTTTAGCCGAGAAAGAAGAGCAGATTAATTTGCTTTCTTTGAATATCAAGAATGCCTTGAGCAAAATCGTCAACCTGAAAAAAGAAATTATGGAACTGGCCGTCAAAATATCGGCTGCCAGGAACCAGATCTCTGAGTTCGCCTCCCAGGAGCAAGTTTACCTTGCGCGTAAGAAGAGGCTGGAGATTGATAAAGCTAAAGTTTACGAAGAAAAAGCCATAGCTGAAGAGAGTTTAAATAAGATCACTCAGGAAGCGGATGCAGTAAAGATAGCCGTGGAGGAGCTACTCCGAAAAATTAACGGCGTAAAGGCAGAGCTGGAAAAGGAGAAGTTTTCTCTAGGGGATATTAACGCAGAAATTGAGAACCGGGAGAGAGAAAGGCTGACCCTGGGCTCGCACAAAGAATTTTTAGAGAAACTCAAGGCGAAATACCTGGATATAAGCGAGACAATGAACGCGGTCGTCTATCTGGACAAACTTCCCGCAGAAAAAGCCAGCGGCCTGGTCATCAAGGTCAGTGATTTTAGCAGTTTAAGCGATGAGGATAAGGCTTACCTGCCGGCTAATTTTAAACTCACCGGTGAGGCCAAGCCCATTGAATTAGATACCCAAAAAATTGACGAGAAAATCGCCAGGATCGAGGAGCAGTTGGTTAGTTTGAAAAATACAAAACAAGCCAAAGAAGCCTGCCTGGAGGAATTGGATAAAAACATCCTTGTCTTACAGGAAGAATTACGCAGCCAGGAGATCTGCTTAGCAAATAAAGAAACTTCGCGCCTGGCCACATTGGAACAGTTTAATAAAATAAAAGAGGAAGAAGATATTATTGTTCTTGAACTTACCGATACCCAGAAAGAATTATCCGTCCTGGAGTCCAATATCCAGGCAGCTAAAGATACATTAGCCGGGTTGAATAATGGTCAGCGCCTTGCTGAAGATACCATTCTCAAGGAAGAAGAAGGGGTCTCTGCGAATAGCAAATTAAGGGAAGAATTGTTAGTGGCAATTACCCAGGTCAAGACAGAATTGGAGTCTTTAAATAAGCGTATCGTATCGGATGAGGCTACGTTGGGCCTCCTGGAAGATACCTATAACCGCGATAAAACAAGCCTGGAAAATACCGTAAAACAAATGGAAGAAGCAAGCCAAAAGATGCAGCTGCTCGAGGCCGAGGTTAAAGAGTGCGAGTTTAAAGTCGCCGAGTCAGCCAAGTTTATTGAAACTAAAGCCATCCTGCTGAAAGAGGCGGAAGCGGATTACGCGCGGGTTTCTGACGGTTCAAGCGATGTGACGGCTAAAATTGAAGCGGATAGGCAAAAGCTAGACGAGCTTAAGAATAAGCTTTATGAATTACAAATGCAGGATAAAGATAACGATTACAAGTACGCGTCCATAAAAGAGAGGATGTTCCAGGCCTACAAGGCGGATTTGGAAACGGTTGAACTTATCCCGGAAGGCCTTAGCGTTGATACATTGCCTCAGGAAATCGCTGAATTAAAGCGCAGGCTGGATTCTTACGGAACAGTAAACCTGGTAGCGATTGAAGAATACGACGAGTTAAAGAAACGCTATGACTTCCTGATCCAGCAACAGACAGACCTTATAACCGCAAAAGAATCCCTGCACCAGGCGATCTTGAAGATCAACCGTACAACCAAGCAGATGTTCATGGAGACATTTGAGAAGGTGCGCGGAGAATTCCGTAATTATTTTCGCCTGCTTTTTAACGGAGGCGACGCGCAGGTTTATTTGGTTGACGAGCAGGACCCGCTCGAGTCAGGTATTGAGATTATCTGCCGGCCCCCGGGTAAAAAATTGCAGAACGTGCTTTTATTGTCAGGGGGGGAGAAATCCATGTCAGCGATCGCGCTTATCTTCGCCATATTTAAAGTCAAGCCTTCCCCGTTCTGCATTCTGGACGAGATAGATGCGGCGCTGGACGAAGCTAATGTAGACCGTTTCTCCAGGGTTTTGCAGGAATTTGCCAAAGGCTCGCAATTCATCGTGATTACTCATAATAAGAAAACCATTGTTAACGCCAATGTTATGTACGGGATTACTATGGAGCATTCCGGGATATCCAAGATTGTTTCGGTTAAGTTTGCTAATGAGAAGAAGGATGAAGCGGCCGAAGCAGTAGCTAACCCGGCTTAACAGCAGGTAGAGTTACGGCCTTTATGTTTGGCTTGGTATAAGTTTTTATCGGAAGCGGAAATGAGTTCAGCGGGTAGTAAACCGTCTTCGGGGAAAGAAGATACCCCGATACTGACGGTAAGCTTCTTAGTGGGAAAGATATCTTCGTTGGTAAAATCATGCTTTTCAATATCCATCCTTAAGCGTTCGGCAATCAAGAACGCTTCTTTTTTATCGGCTTGGGGCAGGACCATTGCGAATTCCTCACCGCCATAACGGCAGACAAAATCCATCTTGCGCGACTGATTCTTAAGCAAGGAGGCTAATTCCCTTAAAATTTTATCTCCTGCCTGGTGGCCCAGGTGGTCGTTATAAACTTTAAAATAATCTATATCCAGCATAATCAGGCTTAAAGGCGATTTTATGGCCCGGCTTTTCTCCAGTTCTGAGAGCAGGAGATATTGGAAATAACCGTGATTCCAGAGTTCAGTCAGGGAGTCAAGGTTTGCCTGCATAACGGTTTTTTCATAAAGCTGCGAATTTTCAATAGCCAGCCCTGCCTGGTTGGCGAGCATAGCCAGCACGTGCAGGTCATCTTTGCTGATCGGCTCACGGGTAATAAAATTATCCGCGACAATTATTCCATTGATCTTGTCTTTGGCCTTAAGGGGCATTAAGACCAATTCTTCGCTTTTTAACATTTGCAGGAGCGGGGTATTGCGGTAATTCACGATTGTTTCTTTAGTAAGGTGCAGCGGCATTCCTTCCTGCGCTACCAGGCTCAAGAGGTTCTCGTTTTTATCGCTTAAGGCGACCTTTAGACTGCGGATTTGCTTGTTAAACCCGGATTCAAATCCGTTATCGGTATTAGCTGAAAATTTATAGGCGCTGATTAGATCATCCAAATCCATTTTCTCGCCTTCTATCTGGCTCCAGATACGGTTAGCTTCTTCTCCTGAATGCGGGCCGATAGCCATTTTGCCTTCAATTAAACTGTTTTTATCATTAATCAGGAAAAGAATGGCCCGGTTAAAGCCCAGTCCGATATGCGCAGTTACTCCGGTAAGGATGATATAAAGGATTTCATCCAGTTTTAAGGTGGTGCGCATAGCATTGGAAATCTCGTAAAGTATCCCCAGCTCGGTTTTAGCGCGTTCAAGTTCCTGTTTTAATTTAGTAGTTTCTTCCATAAGGGATAAATGTAGCATATTTTAGCCTGGCTGTCAATCCCGGCTCTCTATGCAATGTGATAATTTTTAAAAAATTGAGTTTTAAGGAGTACAGGTAGAGTAATAGTCAGTCCCCGTGGCCATACAGATGCAATAAGTGCATCCATTTGACCGTTTGTAGGCGCACGTGTACCAATCAGGCGTACAAGGTGCCGCTCCTGCTTGGCCCATAGCGTAGTACCAGGTCGGGCAGCCTGGGTAGGCCTGGCTTGTAATAGTGTCTCCATCAACAATCACGGTAATGGGAAAATCGCTGGTATAAGTGCCATAAACCGCATAAAAGGCCAACTGCGCCCGTCTTATGGCGTCCAGGTTGCTAAGGGCATGTGATTTTTGAGCCTTAGCTACATTGGTAAAATAGCGGGGTATAGCGACAAGAGCGAGGATACCGATAATTACTACAACAATAATCAGTTCAATAAGAGTGAAACCGTGTTTTTTCCCTGAAAGAATATTTTTAGGGGTTAAGGGCATAGGTTATTCTTTACGTCAATAGTTTATTCTTACGCTAGGTTTTGTCAAGGAGTTTTGTTTGAGGAAGCGGCTGCTTGTCCGGATTAAGTTAGACTTTTTGGTTTATTACGTCAATTAAGGCAGAAAGGAGGTATTATTTGTTTGACAGTGAGGCGGGTGCAGGATATAATATTAATCTAAAACTATAAAAATCGGAGGCAGTTATGGTTACCAAAGATAAAAAGGAAGAAACGCAGAACATTTCTGACCGGAGCAAGGCTTTAGAGCTGGCTTTAGCTCAAATTGAGAAACAATTTGGCAAGGGTTCAATAATGAAGCTCGGGGCGCACACTAAAGCGAATGTAGAGACAATACCCACAGGCGCGCTTACTTTGGATGTTGCTTTAGGAGTCGGCGGCCTGCCTCGCGGCAGGGTAGTTGAAATATTCGGCCCGGAGGCCTCTGGAAAGACCACTTTGACCTTGACCGCAATAAGAGAGAACCAAAAAAAAGGCGGGGTTGCAGCTTTTATTGACGCCGAACACGCCTTTGATTCTACTTATGCCAAGTTAATCGGAGTAAACCTGGATGACCTTTTAATTTCCCAGCCGGATACCGGAGAACAGGCATTGGAGATAGCCGAAACTTTAGTGCGCTCAAATGCCGTGGATTTAGTGGTTATAGATTCAGTCGCCGCGCTTACTCCGCGGGCTGAGATCGAAGGCGAGATGGGTGATTCGCATATGGGGCTTCAGGCGCGCCTGATGTCGCAGGCCTTGCGTAAATTGACCAGCGCTATCAGTAAATCGAGGACCACTGTAATTTTCATTAATCAGTTAAGAGAGAAGATCGGCGTGATGTTCGGCTCACCGGAAACTACTCCCGGCGGACGGGCGCTCAAATTTTATTCCTCGGTAAGACTGGATGTGCGCAGGATTGCTTATTTAAAAGAAGGGGACAGGGTTATCGGTAATCATGTCCGGGTAAGGGTGGTAAAGAATAAGATAGCCCCTCCTTTTCGTGAGGCGGAGTTCGATATCCTGCATAACGAAGGGATCGCTAAAGTCGCAGCGGTGATCGATGCCGGACTGAACATGGAAGTAATAGCTAAATCCGGGACCTGGCTTTCGTTTAATAATGAAAAGCTCGGCCAAGGCAGAGATGCGGCGATCAAGGGGTTAAAAGAAAACCCCAAATTGCAGGAGCAGATAGAAAAAGAAGTCAGGAAGAAACTGAGCGTTGAATAAACGGACAGAGTCCTTTGCTAAAGCCCGGGATTACGCCTTCTTTTTGCTGAAGTTCAGGTTGCGCAGCGAGAATGAACTTGCCGGCCGCCTAAAGCTTAAGAAAATCCCCGCAGAGACGATCAAAGAAGTAATCTCTTTCCTGAAAGAGAAGAGATTTATTGACGATAATGTTTTTGCCAGGGCCTGGATAAACTCCCGTTTAAAAAAGCCGTTTGGGTTAAGAAGGATTAAGCAAGAGTTACGGCAAAAAGGCGTGGATAAAGAAATAATTGAGGCTCAAACAGCCAAGTTAGAAGATTATTCAGAGGGCAAGACAGTTCTGGATTTAGCTAAAGGTAGGTTAAATAGGATAAAAGGGATTGATCAGGTCAGCTCCAAGAGGCGGGTTTACGCATATTTAGCGCGCCGCGGATTCTCTCCCGAGGTTATCATCGATACATTAAATCAGCTATGCAGGTAGATTCTTTAAGAGAAAAATTCCTCGAGTTTTTTAAATCCCAAAAACATAAAATCGCAGAGAGCGATTCCTTGGTGCCTAAAGATGACCCTACGGTATTATTTACTCCGGCGGGGATGAACCAGTTTAAAAAGGAATTTTTAGGGTTTGATTCCGGATTTAAGCGCGCGGCTACTTCCCAGCGCTGCCTGCGCACCGATGACCTGGATAAGGTCGGTAAAACCTCCAGCCACCATACGTTTTTTGAAATGCTGGGAAATTTTTCCTTTGGCGATTATTTTAAGGACGAGGCGATTAGCTGGGCCTGGGAATTCCTGACTAAAGAATTAAAAATTAAAGAAGATAAGCTTTGGGTATCGGTCTACAAAGATGATGCTGAGGCCTATAAGATTTGGAAAGATAAAATAGGCATACCGGACAAGAAAATTATTAAGCTGGGGGATAAGGATAATTTCTGGCCAGCCGAAGCAAAAACAAAAGGCCCCAATGGGCCTTGCGGCCCCTGCTCTGAGATATTTTATGATTTTGGCGCCGATGTTGGTTGCGGTGAAAAGATTTGTGATCCTTCCTGCAGCTGCGGCAGGTTTGTGGAGATTTGGAATCTCGTTTTTACCCAGTTTAACCGTAAAGAAGACGGTTCTTTAGTGCCACTTCCTAATAAGAATATTGATACGGGGATGGGCTTAGAGCGGCTGGCTTCGGTAATGGAGGGCAAGCAGAGTAATTTTGAGACTGATCTTTTTGAGCCGATAGTCAAAGAAATAAGAAAACGCATAACGGTTAAAACACCTAAAGAAAATGAATTTGTTTACGCCATAGCAGATCATATTCGCGCGGTAGTTTTTTGTGTTTATGACGGTGTATTGCCGTCTAATGAAGGCCGCGGTTATGTGGTGAGGAAAATAATCCGTAAAAGCGTCCTGCACTTAAGGGTTTTGGGGATAGAAGAGCCGCTATTGAATAAACTGGTTCCTTTGATCAGCCAAGTTATGCGCGTTCCTTATCCGGACTTAAAAGACAGGCAGGAAGACATAGCGTTAGTTATTTCCAATGAAGAAAAGAATTTTATTAATACACTTGAATCAAGCGGGAATCTGTTTTCTAAAATTCTTCTAACAGCTGATGTAACAGAAATAGGAGAATTTATTTTTAAACTATATGATACATATGGTATACCTCCAGAAGTAACTACAGATAACCTTAAGAAACGGGGTTTTAAAAATTTGGATGCACGAGTTTACGTGGTTGCAAATAAGAAGCTCGAAGAACAGAAAGAACGCTCAAGGCAGCAAAGCGCGATGAAGGGGGATGTATTTGGCGCCAAAGGCCTGGATATCAAAGTCAAAAATAGCAAATTTGCCGGTTATAAGGAAAATTCGGTAGAAGCCGAAATTCTAGCCATATTAAAAGACGGCGAGATTGTTTTAGACCAAACTCCTTTTTACGCGGAATCCGGCGGACAGGTCGGAGATACCGGAAAATTGACCAAAGGAAAGAGCGTTTTTGAGGTTTTAGATACGCAAAAAAACGAGAATGTCATTTTACATATCGGAAAGGTTGTCTCGGGCAGTTTTAAAAAAGGCGATAGGGTAAAGGCGCAGATAAATATTGAGCGCAGATTGAACATTACCCGGAACCACACTGCTACGCACATATTGCAGGCAGCTTTAAGAAAAGTTTTGGGAACCCATGTCCAGCAACAGGGTTCGCTGGTGGGTGCAGAAAAATTCCGTTTTGACTTTGCGCATTTTAAAAGCTTATCCAAGGAGGAGATTGCCAGGGTTGAGGAGGTAGCCAATGAGTATGTTTATCAACATGAGGCAGTAAGCTGCAAAGAAATGCCTTTAAAAGAAGCAAAGAAGGCAGGAGCCCTGGCGTTTTTCGAGGAGAAATATGGCGAGTGCGTACGCGTAGTGAGCATCGGAGGTATCTCTAAAGAGCTATGCGGCGGGACACACCTGGATAATATCAGTAAGATCGGTTTGATAAAGATAATCAGCGAGGGGTCGGTAGCCAGCGGCATAAGAAGAATTGAAGGCGCTACCGGAAGTTTTGCTGAGAAGTTTATCAAGGAAGAAGAGCAGAACACTATTGCCGGGGCTAAGAAGAAAGAGCAGTTGAAGCAGCAAAAAGAGCAGGAGAAGAAGCGTAATTTAGAAGTAAGTGATATCCTTAAAGGTGCAGTCCCAAGGCTGATAAATAAGGGGATAAAAATAAATGGCGTAAACGTAGTATCTTCGCTGGAGGCTAATTTAGATATGCATGCCTTGCGGCTTCTGGCGGATAAAGTAAAGGCAGAGTTAAAGCAGGGAGTGATTGCTTTGGGTTCGCAGGATAATGCCCAAAAGAGAGCTTATCTGGTTATCGCGGTTACCCAGGATTTATTAGCTAAAGGTTTAGACGCGGGTAGATTGATCCGTCAGATCGCTCCGCTTATCGGAGGTTCAGGCGGGGGAAGGCCGGATTTCGCGCAGGCCGGCGGGAGTAAGCCGGAAAATTTAGCGCAAGCCTTAGAGGAGTTAAGAAAGGTAATTAACCTATGAAAATAATCCGTTATGGCAGCAAACAACTGGAAAAGATTTACAATCGCGGCGCATTTAAAAAGCCCCGGGTCGAGGATAAAGTAAAAAAGATTATCGATGATGTGCGTTCATTCGGCGATGATGCTTTATTGAAATATACCAGGAAGTTTGACGGTGTTAAATTGATACCCAGGCAGCTAAAGGTAGCGGAAATCGAGATTAGCGGGGCCTATCAGAATATCAGTCCGAATTTTGTAGCAAGCCTCAAGACCGTAATTGAAAACGTGAACCGTTTTTACCGCAAGACCCTGAAAAAATCCTGGAGAATGAAGGATAGTGATGGAGTAGTGCTGGGAGAAAACTATTTACCTTTAGAACGCGTGGGAATTTATATTCCTGCCGGAACCGCGCCTTTGGTCTCTACGGTTTACATGAGCGTGCTTCCGGCCAAGATAGCCGGAGTTAAAAGAATCGCCCTGATCAGCCCGCCCGACAAAAATGGCCGCATCAATCCGCACATATTGGTAATGGCGGATTTGTTAAAGGTGGATGAGGTCTACCGTGTTGGCGGCGCTCAAGGGATCGCCGCCCTGGCTTATGGGACAAAAACAATTCCCGCCGTGGATAAGATCATCGGCCCGGGGAATATTTATGTGAGTGAGGCAAAAAGGCAGGTCTTTGGCCAGGTGGATATTGATATGATTGCCGGGCCTACGGAGCTGGTGGTTATTGCTAACCGCTTTAGCGACCCGAAGTTTATCGTTGCGGATTTAGCTGCGCAGAAAGAGCACGCCAAAGGTTTAGCGGTGTTAATTACCAATTCTAAAGCCCTGGCTCAACAGGTAAAGTCTCAAAGCGGTGACCAGGATGGCTTCATTATTCTAACCAAAAATCTAGAGCAGGCAGTTGAAGCCAGTAATAGGATTGCGCCGGAGCACCTTGAAATTTTGGTGCAGAACCCCAAGCGGCTGCTTAAGGGGATAAAAAATGCCGGAGCAATATTCTTGGGGCCATACAGCCCGACGGCGGTCGGAGATTATGTTGCCGGGCCAAGCCATGTTTTACCCACAGCCGGCACTGCCAGATTTTTCTCAGGGTTATCCGTCTGTGATTTTATGAAGAGCAACCATATAATCAGTTATTCCAAAAAAGCCCTGGAAAAAATGCGCGAGCCTCTGGAAAAAATTGCCGGGATTGAAGGATTAACCAAGCATTTGGATTCGGTAAAGGCGAGGTTTGAATAAAGGAGAAAGATGACTCAGAGAATATTTGAAAATACACGGAAGACAAATGAAACAGAAATATTTATTAAGCTAAATGTTGATGGAACAGAGGAAAGAAAAATCAATACCGGTATCGGTTTCCTTGACCATATGCTTGATCTATTTGCTTATTGGGGTCATTTTGACTTAGAGGTGATTGTTAAAAAAGGTGATTTTGATATAGATATTCACCATACTAATGAAGATGTAGGTATATTCTTAGGGCAGGCTTTTAAAGTAGCCCTAGGAGATAAAAAAGGGATAAATCGTAACGGCAATGCGTCTGTGCCCATGGAAGATGTTACTGCGCATGTGGCTGTTGATATCAGCGGTAGGGGTTCGTTTAAGCTGGATTTATTGGGTAAAGCAGTGGCCTATCCTCTTGCCCAAGGCGAAGAAAAATATAAAATGGAGTACGCGGAGCATTTTTTCGAGGCATTTGCCAAACAACTAGGGATGAACCTGAACATCAGAATAGATAACCCTAATCCGGATTTACATGCTACCTTAGAGCCTGTTTTTAAGGCTTTGGGCAAGGCCTTGGATATAGCTACGCAAATTGATTCCCGCAGAAAGGGCATTCCTTCTACAAAAGGGGTAATTGATTAGATGATAGCCATAATTGATTACGGTATGGGTAATATTCATAGCGTAAAAAAGGCCCTGGAGCTTTACGGTGCCAAAACCAAGGTCAGTAATAACCCCAGGGAAATTTCTTCCTGCCGGAAAATAATTTTACCCGGAGTAGGCGCGTTTGGCGAAGCGGCGCAAGAACTAGAAAAACAGGGTTTAGCTGCTTTGATTAAGGATGAGATTAAAAACAGGAAGCCTTTCCTGGGGATTTGTCTCGGGATGCAGCTTTTGTTTGAAAAGAGCGAAGAGGCAAATAAATGCCCCGGGCTGGGGATCATTAGGGGTGAGGTTAAAAAATTCCCGGTTTCTGATTTAAAGGTCCCCCATATGGGCTGGAACCAGTTAAAACAGGAGATAGATAGCTGTCCTTTATTAAAAGGCATAGCGGGTGGTTCTTATGTTTATTTTTGTCATTCGTATTATCCGCAGCCAAAAGAGGCAGCTGTGGTTGCCGCTACTACCGGCTATGGGATGAATTTTGCCTCAATAGTCTGGCAGGATAATGTCTACGGCGCGCAATTCCATCCTGAAAAAAGCCAGGGTGTAGGCTTAAAAATGCTCGAAAACTTCGTTAATTTATGTTAATCATTCCGGCTATAGATTTACAGGACGGTTGCGTCGTAAGGCTTGTCCAGGGCAGGTCGAATAAGAAAATTTATTCCCGGGACCCGCTTAAGGCCGCCAAGTATTGGGTCAGACAGGGCGCGAAATTCCTGCATATTGTGGATTTGGATGGGGCATTTACCGGGATACCGAAGAACCTGGAAATAGTTAAAGAGATTGCCGGGAAAATCAAGGTGCCGGTTGAATTCGGCGGGGGGGTAAGAAAGCTTGAGACTGTTGATGCCGTGCTTAGCGCCGGAGTAGCCAGAGTTGTTTTAGGCACTAAGGCTGTTGAAGATAGGGATTTTTTGAAGAAGGCCCGGGGCAGGTTTAAAGATAAAATTATTGTGGGGGTTGACGCTAAAAACGGCAAGGTTATGATCCGGGGCTGGAAAACCGGGCATAATAATACGGATGCCGTGCATTTCTGCCTTTACCTAAAAAAACTCGGGTTTAAAGAATTAATTTATACGGATGTCTTAAAAGACGGGACCCTCTTGGGGCCGAATATAAAAGAAATCAAAAAACTTTTAAAATTAACGGGATTGAAAATTATTGCCTCAGGAGGGATTTCCAGTTTAGAGGATTTAGCTAAACTAAAAACTCTGGAGAAAGACGGGGTAAGCGGAATAATCGTGGGCAAGGCTTTATACGAAGGGAAATTCACCTTGCCCCAGGCCTTGAAATTGTCTTAATCAAAAAAAAGGGGGGGATATGTTTAGAAAAGCCTTTGTCTTAGCGTTGCTAGTGGTATTCGCGGTGTCTTTAGCCGGATGCGCTTCCCTGGGCACGGTTAAACAGAAAGACCGGGAGATCCAGGGGTTAAGGAATCAGATTTCAGTTTTAGAAGTTGAAATTCAAGATAAAGACCAGGAGATTAACGGTTTAAAAGATGCTTTAAGTTTTAAGCAGGTTGAGCAGGCAAGATTTGAAGAAAAACAGCCTTCGATCAGAGATATCCAGGCTGCTTTAACCAAAGCTGGTTTTGATCCCGGAAAGATTGATGGCCGCCTGGGTAAAAAGACGCGCCAGGCGCTTAAGGCATTTCAGAAAGCGAATAATTTAAAAGTTAACGGTAAGGCGGACAGAAAAACCTGGGCCCTATTAAGCGAGTACCTGTCCCTGAAAACTAAATAATATTTATGCTTACTAAACGCATTATTCCCTGCCTGGATATTAAGGACGGCAGAGTGGTAAAGGGCGTAAAATTCTTAGGACTTAAGGACGCCGGAGATCCGGTCAGCGTAGCCAAACTTTATGACGCCCAAGCTGCGGATGAACTGACCTTTCTAGATATTACGGCCAGTGTTGAGAAGCGTAAAACCCTGCTAGAGTTGGTCGAAAGGATAGCCCAGAATATATTTATGCCTTTTACTGTCGGTGGGGGGATAGCTGACCTAACCGATATAAGGAATCTTTTAAACGCCGGCGCCGAAAAAGTTTCTATAAATACTCAGGCGGTAAAATTTCCGGAATTAATTCAAGACGCCTCCAGAAAATTCGGCAGCCAGTGTATTGTTTTGGCCATCGACGCCAAAAAAACGCCAAAAACCTGGGAAGTTTTTATTAACGGAGGCAGGACGCCGACAGGTTTGGATGCTCTGGAGTGGGCGAAAAAAGGCGCTCAAGCCGGCGCAGGCGAGATTCTTTTGACAAGTATGGATTACGACGGTACCAGAGACGGCTATGACCTGGATTTGACCGAGGCGATCTGCAAAGCTGTGAATATTCCGGTTATTGCTTCCGGCGGAGCAGGAAAGTTAGAGCATTTTTATGATTGTTTTTCCCGGACAGGCGCGCAGGCGGCTTTGGCTGCCTCGCTTTTTCATTACGGTGAGTATACCATAAAACAGGTAAAGAGTTATTTAAAAGAGAAGGGGATACCGGTCAGATTATGAGCAAGAAAATAAAAGTAAGTTTAAATGATTTTAAATTTGATAAAAACGGCTTGCTTCCGGCTATAATTCAAGATTACCGGAATGGCGAAGTGTTGATGCTGGGTTATATGAATAAGGAAGCTTTGCGCCGGACTATAAAGGGCCCCAAGACTTGTTTTTGGTCGCGCTCGCGCAAGGAATATTGGGTTAAGGGATTAACTAGCGGGCATTTTCAGTTTGTCAAATCCATTGCTTATGATTGCGATATGGATGCACTCCTGCTTAAAGTGCGCCAGGTGGGCGTGGCCTGCCACACAGGCAAAAGGAGCTGTTTTTTCAGGAAGATAAAATGATCCATCCTCCGTTAAAAGAATTTATAAGGTTAACCCGCAAAGGCAACGTAATCCCGGTCTATAAGGAAATCAACGCTGACCTGGAAACTCCGGTTTCCGCTTTTCTTAAGGTGGCTAAGGGCGACTACGCTTTTCTGCTGGAATCCGTAGAAGGACAGGAGAAGATCGCCCGCTTTTCTTTTTTAGGAGCTTCTCCCAGCCTGGTGTTTAAGTCCAAGGGCCGCAGAATTGAAATCAGCGAACCGGCTAAAAAAGGCGTTAAAAAATTTATAACCAGGACTAACCCCATTGATGAAGTAAAGAAAATAATGCGGGATTTTAAGGCAGTGGCAGTTAAGGGGCTGCCGCGTTTCTGCGGAGGGCTGGTTGGCTTCATCGGTTATGATACGGTGAGGTTTTTTGAAGGGTTGCCGGATAAAAACCCCGACGATTTAAAAACTCCGGATACCCTCCTTATGCTGGCGGATACGTTACTGGTTTTTGATCACGTAAACCACAATATAAAAATAGTCAGTAATGTAATTTTGCCTAAAGGAAAACTCTCGCCGCCTAAAATTAAAGCCTTTTATAACAAAGCCCGTAAGAGGATAGGCAAGATTCAGGCCGATTTCAACCGGCAGCTTAATGAAAACGAAGTCTTCGGGCCAGCGCAAAAAATTAAATTCAGTTCCAATTTTAAAAAAAGCGAATTTGAAGACGCAGTCAGGCAAGCTAAAAGATACATTAAAAAAGGGGATATCATCCAGGTTGTCCCCTCCCAGCGCTTTAAGGTTATTACCGCTAAGGACCCGTTTATGGTTTACCGAAAACTGCGCAGCCTCAATCCTTCTCCTTATATGTATTTCCTGCGTTTAAAAGATATGTACCTGGTGGGCGCTTCTCCGGAAATGCTGGTGCGCTGCGAAGACGGCCTGATCCAGACCCGGCCGATTGCCGGGACCCGGCCCCGCGGCAAGAATGAAGAAGAAGATGTTCGGCTGGCGCGGGAATTAATCAACGATAAGAAAGAGCGGTCCGAACACCTGATGCTTGTTGATTTAGGCAGGAATGATTTAGGCCGGGTAAGTTCGACCGGCACGGTGGAGGTAACCGAGTTTATGAACGTGGAAAAATATTCGCATGTTATGCACCTGGTGAGCGAAGTAAAAGGAAAGCTTGACAATAAACGTTATGATATTTATGATGTGTTGAAAGCCGCCTTCCCCGCGGGCACGGTTTCCGGCAGCCCCAAAATCCGCGCGATGGAAATTATCGACGAATTAGAAAATAGCCGGCGCGGCCCTTATGCCGGATGCGTAGGGTATTTTAGCTTTTCGCATAATATGGATACATGTATTAATATAAGGACTATTCTTATTAAGGGTAAGTTTGCCTATATTCAGGCAGGCGGAGGGGTCGTAGCGGATTCCGTACCGGAAAAAGAATACTTTGAGACAGTGAACAAGGCTAAAGCCTTGATGGAAGCAATTCTAAAATAAAAAGGAGGAAATATCAATGGCAGTACATCTTCGTTTAAGGAGAATCGGTAAAAACCCCAAAGGCAAGCCGCATTTTCGTCTTGCCGCTTATGATGAGCGCACCGGGCGGGACGGGAGGGCCCTAGAAGAACTCGGGTTCTACGTTCCTACAACCGGTGAGGTAAAATTAAAAGCAGAGCGCATCCAGTATTGGATTAAAAACGGCGCTCAGCTTTCCCAAACTATTAAGAGTTTGCTTAAAAAGGAGAAGAAAAATGCAACCACAGGCAGCTAGTCCCATAATAAACCTCGTTCCCCTGGTTCTCATATTTGTGATTTTTTATTTTATGCTTATTCGGCCGCAAAGGCAGAAAGAGAAAGAGCACCAGAAGACTTTAAGTAACCTGAATAAAAACGACGAGGTGGTTACTTCCAGCGGCATACATGGCACTATCGTCAATGTCAAGGAGAAGACAATAATTTTAAGAATAGACGATAACGTAAAGATTGAGTTGGAAAGGAACTGCGTAGCATTCGTTAAAAAAGCGATTCATCCGTCAGCCTAGCCTAAGGAGAAATAGAAAGAGTGGAGAAGAGGCTTGTTTATAAATCTATTTTCATACTGGCAACCCTGGGATTGTGCGTATATTTTACCTTTCCTTTAGATAAAAGGATAAACCTTGGTTTGGATTTAAAAGGAGGAATGCACCTTTTGCTTAAGGTTGATACCGGTAAAATTCCGGAGAACGCCAGAGAAGATGCGGCTGACCGCGCCATGGAGGTTATCCGCAAGAGGATAGATAGCTACGGTGTGCGCGAACCCCTGATTCAAAAGCACGGGATTGATGAGATAGTAGTGGAGTTGCCGGGCTTTACGGATAGGGAGCGCGCCCGGGAGCTGATCGGCAAGGTTGCCTTACTGGAATTCAAGTTAGTTTCTTCCGATCCGGAAGGCTTAAAAGAGGCATTAGCCGGAAAGGTACCTGCCGGTTATGAATTAAAGTATACCCAGGATGATAATACGCCGTTATTAGTAGAGAAGAGCGCATCTTTAATAGGGGAGGCATTAACCGATGCCAGCGTGCAGTTTAGCCAGAGCCAGTTTAATGAACCGGTAGTTTCTTTGCGTTTTAATGCTGAAGGGGCCAAAAAATTTGCCGCGGTCACCGCCGCTAATGTCGGGAAAAGACTGGCTATTGTCCTGGACGGCAGAGTTCAGTCTGCTCCGAATATCCGGGAAGCTATCCCTTCGGGCGAGGCGGTAATCAGCGGCAGGTTTAGCGTTGAGAATGCCCAGGATTTGGCCAATGTGTTAAGGTCAGGCGCTCTGCCTGCCCCGCTTTACATTGAAGAAGAGCGGACTATCGGGCCGCTTTTAGGCCAGGATTCTATCAACAAGGGGGTCCGGGCCACGCTCATCGGCGGAGCGTTTGTCTTTATCTTTATGGCGGCTTATTACCTTTTGGCGGGCCTGGTCGCTAATATCGCTTTGTTATTCAACTTATTTGTGATCCTGGGAGTATTAGGGGCCTTACCTTATTTGTTGCCGGAATTTGCAGCTACTTTAACTTTACCGGGTATAGCCGGTATGGTCTTATCTTTAGGTATGGCGGTAGATGCTAATATTTTAATTGACGAACGTATCCGGGAAGAACTGTCGCTGGGGAGGAATTTACGCGCTGCCATAGCTAACGGTTATTCCAAGGCCTTCAGCGCGATTTTTGACTCTAATTTAACTACTCTTTTTGCGGCGCTTATTTTAATCTGGCTGGGGACAGGCTCAATAAAGGGCTTTGGTGTGACCCTGACCATAGGTCTAATGGCGAGTATGTTTACCGCGATAGTGGTGACCCGCACCATGTTTGAGGTTATGCTAAATTTAGGGTGGCTTAAGAATTCGCTGCCTATGCTTAAATTAATCGGCCAGACTAAATTTGACTTTATCGGCAAGCGCCGGATTTTTTACGCTATTTCGCTTATTGTCATCATCATCGGTCTGGCAGTTTATTTTAAAAAAGGGAGCAGCGCTTACGGTATAGATTTTGCCGGCGGCTCAATGCAGGAGTATAGCTTTAAAGAAACTCCGGACGTGGATAAAATACGCGAGGTATTAAGAAATATAGGCTTAGGCGACGCTTCTATCCAGCAGTTTAAAGATAACCCTAAAGCGGTTTTAATCCGTACTATTGAAGATAAGAGCGAGATTTTGACCGGTAAATTAAAAGAGGTTTTTCCCGGACAGGATATCCAAATCTTAAGGATTGAGCGCGTCGGTCCTGTAGCCGGCGAGCATTTAAAAGCAAAAGCCTTTTGGGCCCTAGCCTGGTCATTGATTATCATACTGATTTATGTGGCTTTCAGGTTTAAGCATGTGAATTTTGCTATTGCCGGCGTAGTCGCGCTTCTGCATGATGTATTGGTAACGCTGGGGTTTCTGGTCATTACCGGCCGGCCGATTGACCTCTTGACTATTACCGCTTTTTTGACTATCGCCGGTTTTTCGATTAACGATACAATTGTTATTTACGACCGGGTCAGGGAGAATATGCGCCTTTATCAGAAATACAGCCTTTATGAGTTGATTAACCTGAGCGTAAACCAAACGCTCTCCAGAACCATACTCACTTCGGTAGTAACCTTGCTGGTTGTTCTTGCTATTTTCTTTTTCGGCGGAGAAGTGTTGCATAACTTCGCCTTTGCCCTCTTAGTAGGTTTTATTTCAGGCGTATATTCTACGGTTTATATCGCTTCGCCTTTAGTCCTTGCCTGGGGCCGCAAAAAACCAAGATAGGTAGCTATGTTTAAATCCCTGAAACTATACTCAGGGTTAAAGGTTGATCTGGAACAACTGTTGGGCGAGCTGGTTGGTTTTGGCTATAAAAGGCAGGACGCTGTTTTAGCCGAAGGTGATTTTTCCCGCCGCGGCGGTTTAATCGATATCTTTCCGAATTCCTTTGAATTACCCATCCGCGTAGAGCTAAACGATAATCTAATATCTGCAATTAGGACTTTTAACCCTTCTACGGGCGAACCGCTTTGGGCCCACCGGATAGTTATTATCCTGCCGGTCAGGAAAACCGGCAGCCTAAAGACCACGCCGATTACCGAAGATTTCCCGCTTTCTAATTTTCTGGATTTAAATATCGGCGATTATGTCGTGCATAATCAGCATGGCATAGGTAAATTTTTGGGCCTGCATAAAATCAAGATCCAGGATAAATATAAAGATCATCTGGTTATTGAGTATGACCGCCAGGAAAAACTTTATGTACCGGTTGAATCAATGCACCTGGTGCAGAAGTATATCGCTTTTCACATCCGGCGGCCAAAGCTTTACAAGCTGGGGGGCAAGGAGTGGTCCAGAGCCAAGGAACGGGCGCGCAGGGGGATCCAAAAGATGGCCTGGGACTTGTTGAGCTTGCAGGCAATGCGTGCCAGCGCCAAGGGTTTTACCTATTCTAAGGATACGGATTGGCAGGTCCAATTTGAAGAGAGCTTTCCTTATAAAGAGACGCCTGACCAGACAAAAGTTACTTTAGAGGTAAAACAGGATATGGAATCCGGAAAACTGATGGACCGCTTGCTCTGCGGGGACGTAGGTTATGGCAAGACTGAAGTTGCCATGCGCGCGGCTTTTAAATGCCTGATGGATAATAAGCAGGTTGCTTACCTGGTTCCGACAACAATTTTAGCCGAACAGCACTACCATAATTTCAGTTCCCGGCTTAAGGATTTTCCAGTCAATATCCAGCTCCTTTGCCGCTTTAAGACCCAGGTTGAACAGAAAAAAATTGTCGAAGGGCTAAAGCAGGGTTCAGTTGACCTGGTTATCGGTACGCATAGAATGCTCTCGGATGACGTGTCTTTTAAGGACTTAGGCCTGGTAATTATTGATGAAGAACAGCGTTTCGGAGTAAAACATAAAGAGAAGCTGAAGAAAATCCGCCTTTTAACCAATGTGCTTACCTTGACGGCAACGCCTATCCCCAGAACTTTATATATGAGCTTGATGGGTGCCCGCGACTTATCGGTGATTAATACCCCGCCGCAAAATAGGTTGCCTATCAAGACGATTGTGGTAGAATATGACCAAGACTTAGTCCGCCAGGCTATTTTAAGAGAGGTAGAGAGAGGCGGCCAGGTATTCTTCCTGCATAATCGTATAGAGGATATTGAAAAAGTAAAGGAGAGGCTGGGAAAAGTTTTGCCTCAAGGCTTACGCCTGGCCATAGGGCATGGGCAGATGCACCCTAAGGAACTGGAAGCTGTTATGTCCGGATTCCTGGAAGGTAAACTTGATTGCCTGATTTCCACGATGATTATTGAATCCGGGATTGATATCCCCAACGCCAATACTATAATCGTGGATAATGCGCATACTTTCGGTTTATCGGATTTACACCAGTTGCGCGGGAGGGTAGGCCGGTTTAACCGGGCTGCCTACGCTTATTTTATGGTCCCCAAAAATTTAGTGTTGGAAAAAGACAGCCGCAAGAGGTTAAACGCTATCCAGGATTATGCCTCGCTTGGCGCCGGATTTAATATTGCGATGGAGGATTTGGAGATCCGGGGCGCGGGCAACTTGCTGGGGATGCAACAGCATGGTTTTATTGCTACGGTGGGTTTTGACCTTTATTGCCGGTTATTAAGAGAAGCAATCGATGCTTTTAAAAAGACAGGAGTATTTAATGAAGCGCACAATTAACTTAAGGTTTTTCCTGGTAGCTTTTTTCTTACCTATATATTGCTTATTGAATATTTGGCTTCCGGGAGGCAAAGCCCCCCTGCTCTACGCCCAGGACCAAATAGTGGCTATCGTGAATAATGAAGTAATCACGCAAAAAGACTTGAATGATTTCCTGCGTTTCATGAGCATGCAATTATCCCGGGAGTATAAAGATAAGGAGCTGGAGGATAAAATCAATTCCATTAAATCCGATTTATTGAACCGGTTGATCGAGGACCGTTTGATCCTGCAGGAGGCAAAGAAGGAAAAAATAGACATGGATGAAAACAGGGTAAATGCCAAGATCAGCGAGATAAAAAAACAATACCGTTCGGATAGCGATTTCCAGGCGGAATTAATGACGCAGGGGCTTACTCAGGCGGATATCGAGAATAAAATCCGGGAACAATTTCTTATGTTCAGTGTTGTAGAGCGTAAGGTACGCAGCAAGATTACTGTAAAACCTGAAGAAGTGACCGAATTTTATGAAACGCATAAAAATGATTTTATCTCTGGGGAAGGAAGAGAGCTGGAAGCCTATTCTCTGGAGAATGAAGATCAGGCAGGGTCATTTTCTTATAACCTCAGGGTAGGTAAGAAACCGCAAGATTTAGTAACGCGCTATCCCTTTGCGGTAAGTGCGTTTAATGTATACGAAGGCGAGGAGTTAAAGGGCGGAATAGGAGAAGTGGTGTTTAAGCTCGGGATTAACGAGGTTTCCGGGCCGGTTAAAGTTGAAGATAAATACTATGTGTTCAAGCTGATTAATATAATCCCCGCTAAAGAACTTACTCTCGTTCAGGTCCAGGGCAGAATTCACAGTTTTTTATTCGACAAGAAGATGCAGGAAGAGTTTGCCAGGTGGTTAAATGAAGTTAAAAAGAAATCCTATATCAAAATCAAATAGAGTCAGGGTTGGCCTGACCATCGGAGATCCTTCGGGGATCGGCCCGGTAATAACCTTAAAGGCGCTCAGGGAACTAAAAAAGGCGCAAGCGGATTTTGTAGTTATCGGCGACGCAGGTGTTTTAAAAAAAATACCGGGCGCAAGTATTGTTGACATGAATAATTTGAATTTGCGGGATTTTTCCGTTGGGCAAATAAAAGCGGAATACGGCAGGGCCTCGGTTGAGTATCTGGATAAAGCTCTGGAGTTACTGAAAGATAAAAAGATTGACTGTCTGGTGACCGCACCCATATCGAAAGAAGCAATTAATAAAGCCGGCCTTAGGTATGGCGGGCACACGGAATATTTCTGGAAGAAGACCCGGGCGAAAGAAGTTGTGATGTTGCTACTGAATAATAAACTAAAATTCAGCCTGGTTACGCGGCATATACCAATAGGAAAAGTACCCGGAGAGCTGACTAAAGAAAAGTTATATACTAGTATTCTTATTACTTATAAGTCGCTTAAATACCTTTTTGGAATAAAAAAACCGCGCCTGGTGGTTTGCGGACTTAATCCGCACGCTTCAGATAACGGCGTAATCGGCACGGAAGAAAACAGGGTTATTAAACCTGTCTTAAAAAAACTTAAAGATAAGATAAAACTGGATATCGACGGCCCGCTGGCTGCTGACGTAGCGGTTTATCGCGCAGAAACAGGTAATTACGATTGCGTGATTGCCATGTACCATGACCAGGCGCTCATTCCCTTAAAACTCACCGGCAGAGATTCCGGCGTAAATATGACCTTAGGCCTTCCTTTTATCCGGACCTCTCCTTTACACGGGACAGCTTTTGATATTGCCCAGACTCCTGCTTTAGCTGATCCTGCTTCTATGATTGCCGCAATTAAGCTGGCTATAAAATGCGCATCCAACCTAAAAAAAGCCTAGGCCAGAATTTTCTTATCGACCAGAATATCCGGAATAAGATCATCGCTTCCCTGGATTTAAAAAAGAATGATGTTGTCCTGGAAATTGGTTCTGGAAAGGGCGAACTAACGCAGGTAATCGCTCAACGGGCAAATAAAGTTTTCGGCCTGGAAATAGACAAGCGTTTATACAATTTCCTAACTTCAGAATTTGCCGGTACCGGCCCAAACACCGAGATAATTAATAAGGATATCCTAAAACTCGATCTTACCAAATTCCTCAAGGAAAATAAAATCAAAGGAAGGATTAAGGTTTTCGGCAATATTCCGTATTACATATCCAGCCCGATAATCGAGCATCTTTTAAAATTCCGGGATAGAATTGAAGCTATATTCATTACCGTGCAGAAAGAATTTGCCGCCAGAGTGGCGGCTTTGCCGGGAGGTAAGGCTTACGGGTCCTTTAGCTGTTTTACGCAGTATTATACCTGTCCCAGGATAATTTTTAATATCGGCCGAAATTGTTTTAAGCCTGCACCAAAGGTGGATTCTTCTTTTCTGGAATTAAAGATCCGAAAGGAGCCGGCGGTTTGCGTGAAAGACGAAGTGTTATTCTTTAAGATAATAAGGGGAGCTTTTAATCAGAGAAGGAAAACCTTAAGGAACAGCCTTGAGGGAATAATTCCAGCGGTAGTCCTTAATGACCTTTTTGCCCGGTTTGGGATAGATAGAAATATCCGTCCGGAAAACTTAACCTTAGAGAACTTCGCGTTTTTATCCAGCTATAGATAATTCCAGTCCCACTCTTTAAAATAACTTGTGATTTTCGAAGACACATATTAATATAAAGAAGATGAAGTACAAAAATAAAGCTTTTACCTTATTGGAACTGATCATCGTTATAGCAATCATAGGCGTCCTCACCCTTATCGTCGTCCCCAAGTATTATGGCTTCGTAGCTAAAGCCCAGAGAGCACAGGTATTTACTTATCTGGATGATATAAGGCAGGGCTTATTGGCTTATTACGCGGTTTATGGCGTTTATGATTCTTCTTTTCCTATTACAGTGAATCTTGATGGAGATACCGTTGTAAACGTGCTTAATCCCTCCAATACAAGCTGGGGCTATGAGATGGGGCTATCGGGGCATGTCAATTGTTCACCCAGTTGGTATATAACCGCCCGTAATACAAGTTCGGGTTGCCGGTACAATATTTGTGTTGAAACTGGAGGTGAATATGGCGGATCTAGCTGCACCCCGTAATATATTCTTTCCTTAAATAGGTAAAATCGAGAGTGTCCTTAAAAAAATTAAAAAATACTTGACAAACCCGCCGATTTAGTATATATTCTATTGCTTACGTAAATCAAGGCATTATCACAACTTAAATTTAACTTAGCAAGCAGCAAGAGAGAAGAATTTCTAAGAAATTCTTGGGTGGGTTTTTTTTAACTTTAGCGTTACTTCTCCGGCGGAGAATCTGGCAAAAAATGCTGGAGTAGCTCAGTCGGCAGAGCACGTCCTTGGTAAGGACGGGGTCAAGGGTTCAATTCCCTTCTCCAGCTTAAAAAATATATGCGCGAAATAATTACATTGGAATGTACGGTTTGCAAGAATAGAAATTATACGACGACAAAAAATAAAAAACTGCACCAGGACCGTCTAGAAATTAAGAAATTCTGTAAGTCCTGTCACAAGCATACCCCGCATAAAGAAATAAAATAAACGTGCTTAGGGGCGTCGGTTAATGGCAAACCAACGGTCTCCAAAACCGTGACTGCAGGTTCAAGTCCTGCCGCTCCTGTAGTTTTAAAGCGCGGTAGAGAAGCCAAAAATATGAATATAATTGCAAAACCAGTAAATTTTATAAGAGAGGTAAAGGCAGAATTAGGGAAGGTAGCCTGGAGTACGCGCGAAGAATTAATGGCATCGACTATAGTCGTTATCGTAGTTACTACGCTATTGGGCGTTTTTATCGGAGTGCTCGATATATTCCTCTCCAAACTGTTAAGCCTTTTATTTAAATAATGAAAAATTGGTACGTAGTCCATACACAAACAGGTTTGGAAGACAAAGTGAAAGTATCTTTGGAAAATAAAATAAACGCTTCCGGTTTGCAGGATTTAATTTCCAGCGTGGTTATTCCTACCGAGCAGGTTTCCGAGGTACGTTCCGGGAAAAAAAAGATATCCCAGAGGAAGTTTTTCCCAGGGTATTTATTAATCGAGATGGAATTGAACGAGAATACCTATTTGTTCGTGAAGAACGCTCCCGGTGTTACCGGGTTCATTGGTTTAGGCAAGAAGCCGATGCCCCTGCCGCAGAGTGAAGTAGATAATATTTTGAAGAAGACTAAAGATACCCAGGTCAAACCTAGCCCAAAAATCGTTTTTGAAAAGGGTGAGCAGGTCAGGGTTACCGAAGGCCCATTCCAGAATTTTAACGGAACGATTGATGAGATACACCCGGAAAAAGGGAAAATAAAAGTAAGTGTTTCTATTTTTGGACGTTCTACGCCGGTAGAGTTGGAATACTGGCAGGTAGAAAAGATATAAATATGGCCAAGAAAGCAATTAAAGCTCAAATTAAATTACACGTCCCGGCAGCGCAGGCAAACCCGGCTCCTCCGGTTGGGCCGGCTTTAGGCCAGCACGGCGTAAATATTATGCAATTCTGCAAGCAGTTTAATGACCAGACCAAAGGCAGGGATGGCCTGATTCTACCCGTGGTTATCAGCGTATATGAAGACAGGACTTTTTCTTTTATCATTAAAAGCCCTCCCTCATCGGTTCTTTTAAAGCGCGCAGCAAACCTGGCTAAGGCTTCCGGGACAAGCGGTAAGGAAGTTATCGGTAAAGTTACCACCAAACAGGTGGAAGAGATCGCCAAGCAAAAGATGTCGGATTTAAACACTTTGGATATGGCCCAGGCGATAAAGGTTATTACAGGAACAGCCCGCAGTATGGGTATTGTAGTCGAGGATTAACTTCAAACTATGAAAATACGCAGTAAGAGGTATAAAGAATCGCAAAAAATGCTGGATAGGGATAAACAATACCGGCTTAAGGATGCGATCAGCATTTTAAAGAAGATGCCAGGGCCAAAGTTTGATAGCGCCGTGGATTTACATTTTCATTTAAGCGTGGATACCAAAAAATCCGACCAGATGGTCCGCGGTACGGTTATCCTGCCCCACGGGACAGGGAAAAAGATCCGGGTTGCGGTTTTCTGTAAAGGCGAGCATGAAAAGATCGCCCGGACCGCGAATGCCGATTATGTGGGCGGTTTGGAGCTTATCGAGAAAGTTACCGGGGGCTTTTTAGATTTTGATTGTGCTATCGCCACTCCGGAAATGATGAAGGACTTAAGTAAAATAGGCAAGGTCCTGGGGCCGCGGGGCCTGATGCCCAGCCCTAAAACAGGCACGGTTACCAATGATATATTAAAGGCTATTGAAGACGTCAAAAAAGGTAAAGTGGAATTTCGGGTGGATAAGCAGGGCGGAATGCATCTTTCGGTAGGTAAAGTATCTTTCAGCGAAGATAAATTATATGATAATGCCTCTAAGGTTATTGAAGCAGTCAATGAGGCTAAGCCGGCTTCAGTGAAGGGAAAGTTCGTAAAAAGCCTCTCGATCGCCACTTCCATGAACCCCGGACTAATGCTGGTATTATAAACTTATGAAAAAAATAAGCTTAATATTCAAGGAGGCATCAGAGGCCCGGATCAAGAATACGCTTAAAACTTCCGACGGCGTATTTATCGTCAAGTACTCCGGAGTATCCAGCCCTGACCTTTGTTCGCTAAGACTGAGCCTCAAAACATCGCGTGCTTCTTTGTTTGTGGCTAAGAATAGCGTTGCCCGCCGGGCACTTAAGGATTCGGGGTTAGAGGCTTTATTAAAGAATATTGACGGGCCATGCGGCCTGGTTTTTGTGAAAGACGAGCCAGTTGCCGTATCCCAGGCCTTGTGTAATTTCACGAAAGACCATGAGCAGTTAAAACTCCAAGGCGGCTCCTTAAATGCTAAGATCATCGAGGGAAAAGATATAGAGTTTATGGCTAAGCTTCCCGCAAAGGAAGTTTTACGCGCCCAGGTAGTTGGGGCTTTGAATTCGCCGATATCAGGTTTAGTCATTACGTTGAACCAGGTATTGGCGAAATTTGTTTACTGCTTGGATCAGATAAAACAAAATAAACATTAAGCGGTGATTCAGAAAAATCCTTGCGAACGGAAGTGAGCAAGGAAAAGACAAGTTAAAAGGAGGAAGGAAATGGCAAAATTAGAAGAGATGATCAAGTCAATCGAGGAGATGACTGTGCTCGAGCTGGCTGATTTAGTCAAGGCCTTGGAAGAAAAATTCGGGGTTAAGGCAAACATGCCGATGATGGCCGCTCCCGCAGCAGGTGCAGCAGGTGCCGCTCCCGCAGCTGAAGAGAAGTCTACCTTTACGGTAGTTTTAACCGGCGCAGGCGCTAATAAGATCGCGGTCATTAAAGAAGTGCGCACAATTACCAATCTTGGTTTAAAGGAAGCCAAGGATCTGGTTGACGGTGCGCCCAAACCGATTAAAGAAGGCGCGACTAAAGAAGAGGCCGAAGAGATTAAAAAGAAATTAGAAACAGCCGGTGCAACCGTAGAACTAAAATAATAACCCCTGTTTTTTGGGGACTGTCCCGCGACAATATTAATGCTGGAATGGGAGTCCCGCCAAAAAGGGGCTTAGAACGCGAGAGAGAATGATTAAACGCAAAAGTTTTGCCAAGTTAAAAGAAGTATATAACATACCTAATCTTCTGGATGTTCAGCGGGAGGCTTACCAGGAATTCCTGCAGCTGGATGCCAAGCCCAGTGAAAGGAAGCACCAGGGTTTGCAGGAGGTTTTCGATGAAATATTTCCTATTGAGAGCCCTAATCGCTCTATAAAGCTGGAATTCATCAGCTATTCTTTGGGTAAGCCGAAGTATAATATCGCTGAGTCCAAGATTAGAAGCCTTACCTATGCTTTGCCGCTTAAGGTAAAATTCCGCCTGACCACGCCTAAGGAAACCAAAGAACAGGACGCTTATTTTGGTGAGCTGCCTTTGATGACCGAGACAGGTACATTTATCATTAACGGCGACGAGCGTGTGGTAGTGAGCCAATTACAGCGCTCGCCCGGCGTTTCCTTTGAAGAAGAGGAACATCCTACAGGCAAAAAGATCTTCCACGGCCGGGTTATCCCTTACCGCGGAGCGTGGTTGGAATTTAAATACGACCTTACGGAAACAATTTTAGCTTATGTTGACCGCCGCCGGAATTTTCCCGCCACCCAGATTTTAAGAATACTCGGTTTTTCCGAAGATAAAGACATTATTGCTGCTTTTGGCAAGGAATATCCGGAGATTACTAATACTCTGAAGAAAGACTATACCAAGAACAAAGAAGAAGCTTATATGGATTTTTACCGCAAGATGCGGCCGACCGAGCCGGTGACTAAAGAAGCGGCAGAGGCTTTATTTTACAGGTTATTCTTTGACCCGGCGCGCTACGACTTGGAGCGGGCAGGCAGGTTTATCTTGAACAGAAAATTAGGGATGAATGTTTCTCTGGAAAAGAGGATACTTGATTCCGATACTATTATTAAGGTAATCGAATATTTAATTAATCTCAATAGCGGCATTGGTAAGATTGATGATATTGACCATCTGGGGAACCGCAGGGTCAAGACTGTCGGCGAGCTGGTGCAGAACCAGGTGCGCATAGGCCTCTCCAGAGTAGAAAGGTCTATCCGCGAGAGGTTAAGCATATTGAGCGAATTTGATAATATTAACGTGCATTACCTGATTAATTCTAAATTATTGTCCAACCAGATCCGCGATTTCTTTGCCCGCAGCCAGTTATCCCAGTTTATGGATCAGATTAATCCTTTAGCCGAGATGACCCATAAACGACGCTTGAGCGCCCTCGGCCCGGGAGGTTTATCCCGTGAACGCGCCGGTTTTGAAGTAAGAGACATCCATCCTTCGCATTATGGCCGGGTTTGCCCCATTGAAACTCCTGAAGGCCCCAATATTGGTTTAATCGCTTCTCTAAGTACATTTGCCAGAGTAAACTCCCTGGGCCTCATTGAGACGCCTTATAGAGTAGTTGATGACGGCAGAGTAACTAAAAGGATTGACTATTTGACCGCAGATATTGAAGAAGATAAGATTATTGCCCAGGCTAATGTCCCGTTAGATGAGAGTGGTTATTTCGTGGAAAAAGAAGTTTCTTGCCGTTATAAAAACGATTTTCCCAAAGTTGCAGGCAAACAGGTCCAATATATGGATGTTTCTCCCAAGCAGCTGGTTTCCGTCGCCGCCTCGCTGATTCCATTTTTAGAGCATGATGATGCTAACCGCGCGCTGATGGGATCAAATATGCAAAGACAAGGCGTGCCTTTAATGATTACCGAGCCGCCGTTAGTCGGAACACAAATGGAAGAAAAGGTTGCCCGGGATTCCGGGAATATGGTTATCGCCCAGGAATCCGGCAAGGTTACCAGTATTGATGCCTCTTCTATCACTATCGGTAAAAAAATCTACCATTTAAAGAAATTCTTGCGCACCAATAATGACACATCTATTAATCAGCGTCCGATTGTAAAACTTGGCGATAAAGTTGAACAAGGTGAGGTGATCGCTGACGGTATCGGCACTAAGGGCGGCGAATTAGCCTTAGGTAAGAATGTCTTAGTTGCCTTTATGCCCTGGCGAGGATATAACTTTGAAGATGCTATCCTGATCAGTGAAAAATTAGTTGAGCAGGATGCTTTTACTTCCATTCATATCGAGGAATTTGAAATTGAAGCTACGGAGACCCGTTTAGGTAACGAAGAAATTACCCGCGATATTCCTAATGTCAGCGAAGAGGCCTTAGCTAACCTGGACGAGAGCGGGATTATCCGTATCGGCGCCGAGGTTGCCCCCGGCGATATATTAGTCGGTAAGATTACGCCGAAGACAGATTCCGAGCCTTCTCCCGAAGAGAGGCTTTTAAGGGCGATATTCGGTGAAAAGGCCGGCGATGTGCGTGATACTTCTTTAATCGTGCCTCCAGGCGTTCAGGGCGTAGTTATAGACGTGCATATTTTTTCGCGTAAGGACCGCGGTAGAAAATCTAAAGAAGAAAAATCCAATGAACTGGCTAAAATCCGCGAGCTGAAGGCTTATTATAAGCAGGAAGTGGAGTTTGTGCAGACCGAAAAAAATACGCGCTTAGCCCAGCTCCTCGGTATTGATAAGAAAAAGGTAGAAAGATACGATTTCAGCGATAATGAAGAAGCCAAGATCCTCGCCGCTTCTTTTGATGAGCAGGTCAGCGAGTTACTTTCTGAACAAGAACAGGAGATTGAGAAGGTCAGGCGCGGGGATGAGCTTCCGGCCGGAGTATTAAAGAGGGTAGTGGTTTATATTGCGACCAAGCGCCGGCTGGCTGAAGGCGATAAATTAGCCGGCAGACATGGAAACAAGGGTGTGGTTGCCAGAATTATGCCTGAGGAAGATATGCCTTATTTACCGGATGGGACGCCGGTGGAAGTAGTCTTAAATCCTTTAGGCGTTCCCAGCCGTATGAATGTAGGGCAAATCTTGGAGTGCCATTTAGGCTGGGCAGCTAAGCTGCTGGGCCTTTATGTCGGTACTCCGGTTTTTGACGGTGCCAGCGAGAAGGAAATCAAGGAGATGCTTGAAAAAGCGGGTTTACCCGAGGATGGAAAAATCCAGTTATATGACGGCTATAGCGGTGAACCCTTTGACCATAAGGTTACCGTAGGTTATATGTACGTAATGAAATTGATCCACCTGGTGGATGAAAAGATACATGCGCGCTCTATCGGGCCATATTCTTTGGTTACTCAGCAACCTTTGGGCGGTAAAGCCCAGTTTGGCGGCCAGAGATTAGGCGAAATGGAAGTCTGGGCCTTAGAGGCCTATGGCGCGGCATTCAGCTTGCAGGAGATGTTGACTGTAAAGAGCGACGATGTTTCCGGCAGGACCAGAATTTATGAAGCGATCGTTAAAGGTGAACAACGTTTGACTCACGGCACGCCGGAGTCATTTAATGTTTTGATTAAAGAACTTCAAGGCTTAGGTCTGGATATCCGGACAGAAAAGGCGAAATAATGGAAGAGATAGTTTCTTTTGACAGTATTTCGATTAAAATCGCTTCTCCCCAGATAATCAAATCCTGGTCTAAAGGCGAAGTCAAGAAGGCGGAGACGATTAACTACCGTACATTAAAGCCCGAAAAGGACGGCCTTTTTTGCGAAAAGATCTTTGGGCCGGTACGCGATTGGGAGTGTAACTGCGGTAAATACAAAGGCATTAAATTTAAAGGTATAACCTGCGACCGTTGCGGAGTGACCGTTGAACGCTCAAGCGTCCGCCGGGAACGTATGGGCCATATTGATTTAGCCACCGCAGTTACCCATATCTGGTTTTTTAAAGCCGTGCCTAGCCGCATGTCTGCTCTGCTGGATATCGGCTTAAGGGACCTGGAAAAAATAATTTATTACGAGGAATATGTAATTATCGACCCCGGGACCACCCCTTTAAAGAAAAAAGAGCTTTTAAGCGAAGAGAAATACCAGGAAGCTTTAGCTAAATACGGCGCGAATTTCAAGGCTAAGATCGGCGCAGAAGCGGTCAGGGATCTTTTAAAAGAGCTGGACTTAGAGGCGCACTGCCGTAAATTAAGGCGTGACCTGGAAAAATCCAAAGATTCTTTAAATAACCGTAAAGGACTAAAGAGCTTAAAGATTGTGGAAGACTTTAAGAAATCCGGTAATAATCCGGAATGGATGATTTTGGAGATTCTGCCGGTTATCCCTCCGGATTTGAGGCCGCTGGTTCCATTAGACGGAGGAAGGTTTGCCACATCGGACCTCAATGACTTATATCGCCGGGTAATCAACCGGAATAACCGCTTAAAGAAATTGATGGAACTAAATGCCCCGGAAATCATCATTCGCAACGAAAAACGCATGCTTCAGGAGGCAGTAGACGCGCTCCTAGATAACGGCAGGCACGGTAAAGCGGTAATGGGCGCTAATAATCGCCCCTTAAAAAGCTTATCCGATATGCTCAAAGGCAAGCAGGGGCGCTTTAGGCAGAATCTTTTGGGTAAGCGTGTAGATTATTCCGGGCGTTCAGTTATCGTTGTCGGGCCGGAATTGAAGCTTCATGAATGTGGTTTGCCTAAACAGATGGCCCTGGAATTATTTGAGCCGTTTATTATCAAAAAACTGAGAGAAAAAGGTTTTGTGCATACGATCAAGGGCGCCCGCAGGATGGTTGAGCGTGGCAAGATTGAGGTTTGGGATATATTGGATGAGGTGATTAAGGACCATCCGGTATTATTGAATCGCGCGCCGACTTTGCACCGTCTGGGTATTCAGGCTTTTCAGCCGCTTTTAATCGAAGGAAAATCCATAAAAATCCATCCGCTGGTGTGTACCGCTTTTAACGCCGATTTTGACGGCGACCAGATGGCTGTGCACGTGCCTTTATCTTTGGAATCACAATTAGAAGCTAAGATTTTAATGCTGGCCATCAATAACGTATTTTCTCCCGCCGACGGACGGCCTATTATTACCCCTACCCAGGATATAATCCTAGGCGTACATTATCTGACCAAGGAAAAATCTGGGTTAAAGGGAGAAGGAATGATTTTTGCCGATGCCGGTGAGGTTATTATCGCCCACGAGGATAAAATAGTATCTTTGCATACTAAGATTAAATTAAGAGTGGAGAGCGTTTTTGATTTGGATGAAAAGAAGATTATTCCCGGAAAGCAGATTATTGCTACTACCGTAGGCAGAGCTATATTCAATCAGGTCCTGCCTAAAGAGTTCGGGTTCGTAAACAGAGAATTAAATAAATCCAAGGTTGGAGATATTGTGGTTGATTGTTATAAGAGGTTCGGACATACAGCTTTAATCAACCTGCTTGATGATATTAAAAAGCTAGGTTTCGAGATGGGCACTCAAGGCGGCATATCCATCGGCATAGATGACCTTCAGGTGCCGCAAGCCAAGCAGGAAGTCTTAAAAGACTCCAAAGAAAAGGTTTCTAAGGTTGAAGAGCAGTACCGCCGCGGCGTTATTACCGATAGCGAACGAAAATCCAAGATTATTGACATCTGGACGCACGCTACGGATGAAATATCGGATTTATTGTTTAAAGGGATGGATAGCTTCAATCCTATATTCATGATGGCGGATTCAGGCGCAAGAGGTTCACGTTTACAGGTCCGGCAGCTGGCCGGTATGCGCGGGCTTATGGCCAAGCCTTCAGGAGAAATTATTGAAAGTCCGATTACCGCTAATTTCAGGGAAGGATTAAATGTTTTGGAATATTTTATTTCTACGCACGGCGCGCGTAAGGGTTTGGCAGATACCGCGCTAAAGACCGCGGATGCCGGCTACTTAACCCGCAGGCTGGTTGATGTAGCCCAGGAGGTTATTGTTGCTGAAGAGGATTGCGGAACGCTTAACGGAATTACGGTTTCAGCGATCATTGAAGGCGACGAAGAGGTGGTTTCGCTTAAAGACCGTATTGTGGGGCGCGTAGCCCTGGATAATATCGTGGATATTATCACCGACGAAGTTATTGTCGCGACCGGCTCGGAGATCCCTGAAGATAAGGCGGAAATGATTGAAACATTAGGTATTGAAAAAATCCGTATCCGCAGTGTTTTGACCTGCGAATCGGGAAGGGGCGTCTGTACCAAATGTTATGGCCGTAACCTGGCTACCGGGAGGATCGCCGAACTTGGCGAGGCGGTAGGGGTAGTGGCGGCCCAGAGTATCGGCGAGCCCGGAACCCAGCTGACTATGAGGACCTTCCATATCGGAGGCACGGCTTCCCGTAAGGTAGAGCAGTCTTTTATCAAATCCAAGAACAAGGGTATACTCAAATACCATAATTTAAGAATAGTAGAAAAAAATAAAGAATTCATTGTTTTAAACCGCAATGGTTCTTTAAGTATCAATGACAAACAGGGTAGGGAATTAGAGCGTTTTCCTGTCCCTCAGGGTGCATTTATTAATGTTGCTGACGGGGGCGAAATAGAAAAAGATCTTGCTTTTATCCATTGGGATCCTTATACCCTGCCGGTTTTAACCGAAGTACCCGGAAGCGTAAAATGCGAAGATTTAAAAGAAGATGTTACTCTAAAGGAAGAGCTTAATCCGGTTACCAAGTTGACCGAGCGCGTAGTAGTCGAACACAAGCAGGAATATCATCCGCAGATTATCATCCTGGATGCATCCAAGGAGATTCTGGGGATTTATCCTATTCCGATTGGCGCGCATATTATGGTTAAAGACGGACAGAAAGTCGACGGCGGAGATCTTTTAGCTAAGATTCCGCGGATGGTCGTTAAGACCAGGGATATTACCGGCGGCCTTCCGCGAGTAGCGGAGTTATTTGAAGCCAGGAGGCCGAAAGACCCGGCAATTATCAGCGAAATAGACGGTTTTGTGGAATTTGGCGAGACTAAAAAAGGACAGCGGGTGATCATTGTCAAGTCAACTACCGGTATGCAGAGAGAATATGTTATTCCGCACGGTAAGCATCCTAATGTCTATAAAGGCGATAAAGTTGAGGCCGGCCAGCAGTTGACTGACGGTCCGGTTGTTTTACAGGATATCCTGCGTGTTTGCGGTGATAAGGTCCTGCAGGAGTATCTGGTGAACGAAGTGCAGGAGGTATATCGACTGCAGGGCGTGCGGATCAATGATAAGCACATTGAGTTGATTATCCGCCAGATGCTAAAGAAGGTGCGCGTGGAAGACCCGGGTGATACTGAATTTTTAGCCACCCAACAGGTAGATAAATGGACATTTCAGAAAGAAAATTCCCGGGTAATTAAAAAAGGCGCCAAGCCCGCCGTGGCTACTCCTCTTTTACTGGGTATTACCAAGGCATCCTTGACTACCGAAAGTTTTATTTCGGCAGCCAGTTTCCAGGAAACTACCCGCGTGTTGACTGAAGCGGCTACCAGCGGAAAACGCGATGAGCTATTCGGTTTAAAAGAAAACGTTATCGTCGGACACCTTATTCCGGCGGGAACGGGCTTTCGCGGCCATCGTGACATTGAAGTTGTAAAGAACGTAACCGACAAAAAGGAATAAACCTATGCCCACAATTTCGCAGTTGATCAGATTAGGAAGAATTTCCAAGCATAAAAAGAGTAAGTCCCCCGCTTTAAAGGCTTGTCCGCAGAGGCGCGGCGTATGTTTACAGGTGCGCACCATGACGCCGAAGAAACCTAACTCTGCTTTGCGCAAGGTCGCCAGGGTCAGGCTTACTACCGGCATAGAAGTTACTGCCTATATCCCGGGGGAAGGGCATAACCTGCAGGAGCATTCCATAGTTTTAGTCAGGGGGGGGCGCGTTAAGGATTTGCCTGGCGTAAGGTATCATATTGTAAGAGGAACACTGGATGCCGCAGGAGTTAACGCCAGGAGAAGAGGGCGTTCAAAATACGGAGCAAAGAGGCCTAAATAAGACCCCTCGCCTCTGCTCAGGGTAATCCTTAGGGCAGGGACGGGTTAAATAAGGAGTAATGGAAGGATGAGAAGAAGAAAAGCTCAAGAGAAAGTAGTATTAGCTGATCCAAAACTTAATAGCAAGGTTGTGGCCAAATTCGTGAATATGGTTATGCTGGAAGGGAAAAAGGCTACTGCCGAGAAAATAGTCTACGGTGCTTTTGAGATTGTAAAAAGGAATCTTAATGAACAGGATATCTTAAAAGTTTTTTATAAAGCTCTGGATAATGCCCGTCCGCGCCTGGAGGTTAAACCCCGGCGTGTAGGCGGGGCGACTTATCAGGTGCCGATTGAGGTACGCCAGGAACGCGGCACATCCATAGCCCTGCGCTGGATAAGAGATTTTGCCCAGAATAAAAAAGGCAAACCTATGGAGCAAAAATTAGCAGAAGAAATTATGGCAGCTTATAAGGGCGAAGGTTCAGTAATCAAAAAAAGAGACGATACGCACAAAATGGCCGAATCTAACAAGGCCTTTGCCCATTTCAGGTGGTAGAATAGAACCGTCCCCTTTATTTTAAAGAAAATATGGAAAGAAAGATACCTTTAGATAAAATCAGGAATATCGGGATAATCGCGCATATTGACGCGGGAAAAACCACAACCAGCGAGCGCATCCTTTTTTATACGGGAAGAAATTATAAACTGGGAGAGGTGCACGAAGGGACCGCGACCATGGATTGGATGGTCCAGGAGCAGGAACGCGGTATTACCATCACTTCCGCGGCAACTACCTGTTCTTGGAAAGATATCCATATCAATTTAATCGATACTCCCGGCCACGTGGACTTTACTATTGAAGTAGAGAGATCACTGAAAGTATTAGATGGAGCAGTTGTAATCTTCTGCGGAGTCGGCGGTGTTGAGCCGCAATCCGAAACTGTCTGGCGCCAGGCTGACCGCTATGGCGTGCCCAGGATTGCTTTTGTGAACAAGATGGATAGAACCGGAAGTAATTTTCTGGAGACAATTGACCAGATGCATAAAAGATTAGGGACTAATGCTGCGCCGATCCAGTTGCCTTTCGGTAAGGACGGGGATTTTAAGGGAATCATAGACCTGGTCGAAATGAAGCTTATTTTCTATAAAGATGACCTAGGGAAAGATAGCGAAGTTAGGGATATTCCGGCGGAATTAATTCCGGAAGTTGAAAAGCAGTATACGGTTATGCTTGAAAGGCTGGCTGAAGTTGATGATAAGATTATGGACGATTACCTGCACGGTACAAAAATTACGGTGGAGGAATTAAAAGTTGCAATAAGAAAAGGGGTTATCGCCAATAAATTTGTC
>JAQUMI010000007.1 GCA_028718225.1 Candidatus Omnitrophota bacterium
AAGCCAGGTTAGCGCCGGCATAATTTTTCTTACGGATAATCCCCAGGCAGTCAATGTGCCCCAGGACAAAATGCCCGGATATCCTGTCCCCCATTTTCAGGCTGCGCTCAAGGTTGACTTTATCGCCAACTCTGATATTGCCCAGGTTAGTTACTTTTAAAGTTTGAGGCATAACCTCAAAAGCAAAATAATCTTTTTTTATTTCTACTGCCGTCAGGCATACCCCGTTTACGGCTAGACTGTCTCCTTTTCTTACATCAGTTAGGGTCCTTTCGGAGCTGATTTCAATAAGGCGGATATTAGCGCGCTGCGAAATTCTTTTTACCACCCCCAGCTCTTCCACGATACCCGTAAACATATTATTTTATATACCCCTCGATCAGAAAATCTTCCCCGAACCGTCTTAAGGACATATTCTTCAACTTCGCTGCCCGCTCAATCCGCGCTATACCCTGGCCCATTACCGAGCTGATGGCCTCTTTTCCGCCGATAATCTTAGGGCTGATAAAAAACATTATTTTATCTACCAGACCTTCGTCAAATAACGAACCAATGAGCATTCCGCCGCCTTCGACAAGGATACTGGTAATGCCCATGCCGGCCAGCTTCTTCATTAAATCTTTCAGGTTAATCTGGCCAGCCTTCTCCTTGATTTCCAGGATCTTGGCCTTATGGGCCAGGATCACCCGGTTCTCGGTTTCCTGGCCCAAACGCGTAGCCAGGGTGGCGATAACCACCGGGCTTGATCCGGAGAATATACTCGCCTTTCCCGGAGTGCTTAACTGGCTATCCACAACAATTTTAACCGGATGCCTTTTGGAAAACCAGACATCCAGCTTAGGATTATCCCGTAAGACAGTATTTACTCCGACCATAATCGCGTCAAAATCAGCGCGCAGCCGGTGCGCAAAACCCCGGGATTTATCCGAAGTTATCCATTTAGAATCGCCGGTCCTGGTGGCGATCCGGCCGTCCAGCGATTCGGCTACTTTAACCGTGATAAAAGGTGTTTTACGGGTAATATATTTTATAAAGGCTTCATTTAACCGCCTTAATTTATCTTCTAAAAAACCTACCTTAACTTTTATTTTATTCTGCTTAAGTATCTCAATACCCTTTCCATTGTTTAAGGGATTAGGATCAACCATGCCCACAATAACTTCTTTGACTCCGCTTTTGATAACCCTGGCCACGCAAGGAGGGGTGCGGCCGAAATGGCAACAGGGCTCTAAGGTGACATAGAGAGTTGCGCCTTCCGCCAAATCCTGGGCTTCATCCAGGGCAATAACCTCAGCGTGGCTAAGTCCGGCCTGCCCATGGAAACCCCTGCCGACAATCCGGTTGTTTTTTACCACCAAAGCCCCGACCAGGGGGTTAGGCGAAGTCTTACCTTTGCCTTTTAGGGCTAGTTTCAGCGCCAGGTTCATATAATATTCGCGGGTCTTTTTCATCTTAAATTTTCTTTCGCCTCTTTTAACTTTTCAACTAACGCGTAAGGCACTTTGATTGAGCCGATACGCACCTCGGGCTTAGCCTTACCGTGGCAGTCTGAGCCCCCGGTAACCAATAAATTATTCTGCCGGGCCAGCTCCAGATAAAAGTTAACCGCACCCTGTGAATGCTCCGGGTAATAAACCTCCAGGCCCATAAGCCCTAACTTTACAAACTCTAAAATCAATTCGTCATTATTCAAAGCATAGGGATGCGCTAAAACCGGGACACCTCCGGCCTGCTTAATAAATGCTATGGCCTCTTGAGGGGTAAAACGGAATCCCAAAACATAAGCCGGGCCATTATCTCCGATATATTTCTGGAATACCTCGTAGATTGACCTGACCAACCCTCCCTTAACCAATGCCCGGGCAATATGCAGTCTGCCTACCGTACCGCTGCCTGCCAGATCAAATACGCTTTGCGGGTCTAAAGGCAAACCCAAGGCATTTAATTTAGCGACCATTTTATAGACACGCTCAATGCGATTATTTTTTAAGGACACTGTCTTCTCTAGGAAAGCTTTATCCTGATGATCAACCAAATAACCCAGGATATGGACTTCCTGGTTTTTATACTCCGCGCTGATTTCTACTCCGGATAAAACCTCCAGACCGCTCTCTCCGGCTGCGGCTATTGTAGGGGCAAGGCCAGCTACGGTATCGTGGTCAACTACGGCGATAGCCGACAATCCGCTTTTTAAGCTTTGGCTGATTAATTCTTCAGGGGTATAAGTACCGTCTGAGAATACGGTATGCAGGTGTAAATCCGCGAATTTCATTTATTTTTTTCGAGTTTTACCTTATCCAATATGGCATTGACAAATTTCCCCGATTCAATACCGGAAAACTTTTTAGCCAGTTCTACTGCCTCGTTGATGGAAACTTTCGGCGGGATATCCTCGCGGTATAAGAGTTCAAAGCACCCCAGGCGCATAATATTCCTGTCCACCACAGCCATCCGCTTAAGCTGCCAGTTAGCCGCATATTTAACTATCTTTTTATCTATTTCTTCCAGGTTTTGGACTACCCCCCTGACCAACTCCGAAGAAAATTCTTTCAAAACAGCGTCAATTTCTTCGTCTTTACGGTTAGACCAAAAATTTTCTAACGCGTTTTTAGGCACATCACTGGTAATGTCCAATTGATAGAGGACCTGCAGGGCGTATTCGCGGGCAAGCGTTCGTTTACGCATCTTATTTTATTTTCTCCAAGATATTAACCATTTCTATCGCCGATAAAGCGGCAGCGCTTCCCTTATTCCCGTCCTTGGTGCCGGAACGCTCTACTGCCTGTTCAATCGTGTCGGCAGTAATAATCCCGAAGATAGCCGGGACACCGGTGCTTTCCGAAACCCTGGCTATACCCTTGGCTACTTCCGAAGCGATATAATCAAAATGCGGGGTTGCTCCGCGGATAACTGTACCCAGGCAGATTACGGCATCATAGTCTTTGGTTTTGGCTGATTTTTGCGCAACCGCAGGTATCTCAAATGCCCCGGGGACCCAGGTTACGGTCAAATCATCGCCACTTGCTCCGTGCCTGACCAGAGTATCTATGCATCCGGAGACTAATTCCTTAGTCATAAAATCATTAAAACGCGAAGCCACGATACTGAACTTTTTTCCTTTTGCGATTAAATTGCCCTCAATCACCTTTACCATTTTTCCTCCTTTTTAATTTTGTTAACGTAAAAAATGGGGACGGTTCTATTTTTCTTAATCTATATTCAAATTATGACCGAGCTTTTCCTTTTTGGTCTTTAGATAACGGTAATTAGACGGATTTGGCTCAATTTCCAAAGACAGCCGCTCAACCACCGCTAGGCCATAACCTTCCAAGCCGACAATCTTGCGCGGATTATTGGTCAGCAGCCTGATATTTTTAACCCCTAAATCCACCAGTATCTGGGCGCCGATGCCGTAATCGCGCAAGTCCGCCTTATGGCCCAGGGCTTCATTAGCCTCCACCGTATCCAATCCTTTATCCTGCAAGCCGTAGGCCTTGATCTTCTCTACCAGGCCGATGCCCCGGCCCTCCTGGTTCATATAAAGGATAACGCCCTGGCCCTGCCTACCGACAATCTCCATGCTCCTGTTCAATTGCCGGCCGCAATCGCAGCGTAGCGAGTTAAAAACATCTCCGGTTAAACATTCGGAATGCACGCGCACTAAAACCGGCTCATCCTTCCACTCTCCCATAATAAGAGCGGTATGCACTTTATTATTAGTCAGGTCGCGATAGAGCATAAGTTTATACTCTCCGAATTCCGTAGGCAGCCTGGTTTCGGCTACTTTTTCAATCAATTTCTCCGAACGCCGGCGGTATTCAATAAGGTCGGCCATGGAACAGATTTTTAATTTATGCTGCCGGGAAAATTCCAATAACTGCGGAAGGCGCGACATGCTGCCGTCATCATTCATGATCTCGCAGATTACTCCTGCCGGGCACAACGAACCCAAGCGCATAAGGTCCACGGTTGCCTCAGTATGGCCTGCGCGCACCAATACTCCTCCGGCCATGGCCCTTAACGGAAAAATATGCCCTGGCCGGACGAGATCTTCAGAATTAGACTGCGGGTCAATTAAAACTTCTATTGTGCGCGAACGGTCATACGCGGATATACCCGTAGTTATACCCTTAGCCGCATCCACAGACATCATCCAGGCAGTGGCGAAAGGGTCTTCCCGCCCAAAAGCCGCCCTATCTTTTAACATCGGCCCTAAATTTAAAACTTTAAGCCTCTCTTCTTCCATCGGCACACAGATAAGCCCGCGGCCGAACTTAGCCATGAAGTTTATATGCTCCGGCTTGACAAAAGATGCCGCCATAACCAGATCGCCTTCGTTCTCGCGGTCTGCGTCATCAACCACGATAACCATTTGGCCGTTTTTTAAATCTTCCAGGATTTCCGGTATAGTATTAAACATAGACTATCTCTCCCCATAAAAAAACCCGAAGATGATCCTCGGGCATAAGAATTATTAATCTCCTTCCATCTAGACTTTACAATCGGCTCTGGAATTCCTGCCTGACGGCAGGCAGGTTACCAAATCATGCTTCCCTTCGGAAGCTCGCGGGCTTAACCGCCGGTCGGGAATTACACCCTGCCCTGAAGATTAATCTAGTAATGAATTATAACACAATTTCTTGCCTTGTCAATAGCCATAAAAGAGTTATAATATGCCTATAATTATGCAAAACCTTATAAAACAGGTACATCTACTCCTGGTAAAAAGCGGTAAGACTGTTGCCACCGCCGAATCCTGCACCGCGGGCCTACTTTCCTCAGTACTTACGCTCCTTCCGGATAGCTCCCGGTATTTTATTCTGGGGATAACAACCTATAGTAATGAGTCTAAAAAAAGTATCCTAGGGATTCCGGCTGCAGTAATCCGTAAAAAAGGCGCGGTTTCTTTAGCAACCGCACTCCTTATGGCGCAAAATGTCCGAAAACTCGCCAAAACTGACCTGGGGGTCAGTATAACCGGTATTGCCGGCCCGGCCGGTGCAACGCCCCCAAAGCCCCTCGGCACGGTCTTTATCGCCCTCTCCTCTAAAAATAAAAACTTCTGCAAGAAATTTGTTTTTAAGGGAAACCGCAATAGTATAAGAAAACAGGCATCCTTAAAGGCATTACAATTATTGAAAAATTTTATAAATTAATTTGGCCTTAGCGGATGGGTTGACTTAGTTTTGAATATGCGCACATTTATTGCAGTTGAATTACCGCAGGAAGTTAAAAATAAACTCGCCGGATTGCAGGAGCTGCTTAAGCAGTCCGGGGCGGATGTAAAATGGATTAAGCCGGAGAATATTCATCTGACCCTGAAATTCTTAGGCGAGATCGATGAAGACAAATCCGCTCAGGTTATCCGGGCCATCGAAGATACTGCCAGAAAATCGAAGCAGTTCCGGATAAATCTTGGCTCTCTCGGCGCGTTCCCAAAAATAGAACTCCCCCGGGCCCTCTGGGCGGGAGTTGATAAGGGCAATAAAGAAATAACGGAGCTGGCCAAAGAATTAGAAGAAAAGATCGAAAAGCTGGGGATACCCCGAGAAGAAAGACGCTTTTCTTCGCATATTACTATCGGCAGAGTAAAAAGTCCGCTCCATAAGGATAAACTGGCTAAAGTTTTAAAAGAGCTGGAGGATTACTTTTCAGGAAAGAATATTGAATTTACTGCAGCAAAGATCACTTTATTTAAGAGCACCCTCGGCCCGGGCGGGCCTGTCTACGCAGCGCTAAAAGAAGTAAAACTCACTACTACCTGAAGAATAAGATTAGTATAGAGCCCGGCAATAATATCATCGCTCATTACGCCTAAGCCCCCTTTTAATTTTTCAAACGAGCTTATCGGGTAGGGCTTAAGCGTATCCAGTATGCGGAAAATAACGAAAGCGATGACCACTAGTCTTATATCATAAGGAAGAAATAAGAGGCTCACAAGCATACCGCCTACTTCATCTATAACAATGCAAGGCGGGTCATGCCTGCGCAGTAATTTTTCCGCTCTCCCGCTAACCAGAAAACCTAAAGCTAACAGGATTAGCGCGGTTATAAAATAAACCGAGGGATTGTTTTTGACCAGGAAAAAGAGGAATACCGCAGCGACGCTTCCGGCTGTTCCGGGAATAAAGGGGAAATAACCGACATAGAAAAAAGTACTTATAGTCTTGATTAAGAATTTAAACACCCTTATAACCTGGTAATAATTTTACGGTTCTCCCACAGGTAAGATAAGCCGGAGTAAAGGGTAAGCCCGACCGTAAGAAGCATCATAATATTTATGCTTTTACGGAAAAAATCCTCCCAGACCGGATTCCAGCTGGAAAAGGTCATCACCGATTCCTTGACTACGATAAAACCCAGGATATAAAATATCACGGCCATCTGGGAAGCGGTCTTATGCTTACCGGCCCTGGCCGCAGAAAGTACCTTACCTTTATTTAAGGCAAAGAGGCGTAAAGAAGTAATCAGTATTTCGCGCGAGACGATAATCACGAACATCCAGGCCTCAATCAACTGCAACTGTAAAAATGCGGCAAACGCAGCCAAAACCAGGATCTTATCGGCAATCGGGTCCATTAACCGGCCGAAATCCGTAACCATGTTCCTTCTGTGCGCGATCATCCCGTCAAAAAGGTCCGAAAGGGCAGCCAGGCTGAAAATTATTAAAGCCGCGATCTTGGCCCACAGACCCTGCCAAGATAAAACAACCATAAAAACAAAAGTCAGAAGGATCCTGAGCATCGTCAATCTATTCGCAAGATTCATTATTCTACCTCCCCGACAAGGTCATATTCCAAGGTATCCTTGATCCTAACCCTTACAAAATCGCCCGGATGCAGTTTCTTCTTCGATCTGATATAAACTAAACCGTCAACTTCCGGAGCATCATATTGCGTACGGCCCAGGTAAGAACCGTCCTCTTCTTCATCAACTAAAACCATAAGGCTTTTCCCCAAAAATTTACTGTTGATCTGGCGCGATACCTCCTGCTGGACAGACATAACCGCAGCTAAACGTTCTGACTTTAATCTGTCAGGGACCTGGCCTTTGAAATTATAAGCCCTTGTCCCTTCTTCGCGGGAATAAGTAAACGCCCCTAATCTTTCAAACCTGGCATCCTTAATAAAATCCAGCAGTTCTTTAAACTCCTTCCTGGTCTCTCCCGGAAAACCCACGATAACCGAAGTGCGCAGCGCTACCCCGGGGATTATTTTCCTTATCTTCTCAACGGCCCTGACAATACCCTGGCCGTTTATCCCCCTGTTCATTAATTTTAAGATGCGGCTGTTAATATGCTGTACGGGCAGGTCGATATATTTACAAATTTTTGGCTCATCCCTGATTACCGCCAGCAGTTTGTCATTTATCCGCCCGGGATTTAGATAAAGCAGGCGGATCCAATTGATCTCTTTAGCCAGCCTGGTTATCCGCAGCAGTAAATCAGCCAGGCCGTCTTTCCTTCTTAAATCCAGGCCATATCCGGTTATATCCTGGCCGATGATATTAAGTTCGCTCAAGCCCTCTTGGCGATTAAATCTTTTCACTTGTTCCAGTATAGAACTTGCCCCCAGGCTGAGGAATTTTCCTTTAATCTTGGGGATGATGCAAAAACTGCAATTGTTAACACAACCCTCGCATATTTTTAAATAAGCGTAATGCCTGGGGGTCAGGGGAAATCTTTTTGAGTTATGGTTTAAGGATAGCCTGCCGATAAAAGCATCCACCTCGGGCAGCTCTTTCCTTAAAGAATCTTTATAGCGGCCAGGCAGGCAGCCGTAAACGAGAATTTTTTTAAGCTTGCCTTCTTTTTTAAGCTCGATTAAATCCAGAATTGTTTCAACGGATTCCTTTTTAGCTTCATCAATGAAGGCACAGGTATTTACCAGCCCGACGTCCGCCTTATTTATATCAACGACAGGATACCCTTTTAAATTAAGCCGGCCTAATAAATTTTCGGAGTCTACCAGGTTTCTCGGGCAACCCAGGCTCAATATCCCGATTTTAGCCTTCATCTGGGGATCCTCAAGCCGTCTTTTTCGGTGATGACTATATTTTTAAGCTGCTGGCCCCGGCGGCCTAACTTAGTGAAACGCTGGCCATTTACGATTAAGTCCACGGCCCCGGCGTTACTCAAAGAAAGTTCTATTTTTTCTTTGGCCTTCCAGCTATCCGACCGGCCTTTTTCTAAAACCCGGTGCATCACTACCCGACCGTCGACCTTAACCAAAACCAGGCAATTCTCTTTCGCGCTGATTACCAGGCTCACCCCTTCGCTAATTTTCCCGGAGGCCTTTATTTTTTCGGCAACCTTAAATTTCGCAACCGGCGCCTGGGCCCTGATTTTGGGCTTTGTTTGCGGTCTTGAAAAAATAAATTTTCCTGCCTTAAAAAAGACTGCGCCTAGGGCGATGACGGCTAATGCCAAAATAATTATATTCTTTATTCTTTTATGCGACCCTAAAGAATCCCACTTAAGGGTCGCGTTTTCCAGGAATGCGGGAGGCTTTAAGGTCTTTTTCTCTTCTTGCGGGGAAACAAAGGTCGAAGATACCGGAGCTCCTTCCTGATGATCAGGATTGCACTCCTTGGGGTCTAAACCTAAAAAATTACAATAAATCTTCAGGAATCCTTTTAAATATACCGGGCTCAAATTAGTCAGGCTATCGCCTTCTATGGCCTTGAGGATATTCAGATGGATCTTGGTTTTTTTTCTGACGTCTTCCAGGCTCAGGCCTTTTTCCTGGCGGATCTTCTTTAGCCTTGTGCCTAGCGGTTCTCTGTTCATGTTTGCTTATCCTCAAAACCCTCTACCACGGCATCTTTAAGCCAGGCCTCGCGGTCAACCAATATCCTGCGCGGCTTGCTGCCTTCATACGGACCGACTAACCCCTCCTGCTCCATCATGTCAATGATCCGGGCAGCGCGGGTATAGCCCAGGCGCATTCTTCTTTGCAATATTGAAACCGACGCCTGATTGCTCTCCATAATAATTTTTACTGCTTCATCATAAAGCTCGTCCTTTTCGCCGTTGGCCAGGCCAGTCTTCTGCTGCTCCTTGACAATATCTTCGTTATAGACCGGCTCAGCCTGGCCTTTAATAAAGGTTACCACTTTTTCAATTTCTTTATCGCTGACCAGGGCTCCCTGGATACGCGTGGGCTTCTCATCTCCCGGGTTAAGGAAAAGCATATCGCCCCTGCCCAGCAGTTTATCCGCGCCGTTCATATCCAGGACAGTGCGTGAATCTACTTTAGAAGCGACTTTAAACGATAAACGCGCCGGAAGGTTTGCTTTTATAACACCGGTAATCACGTTTACCGAAGGCCGCTGCGTAGCCAGTATCAGATGTATTCCTACTGCCCGGGCTAACTGGGCCAGGCGCTGCACGGCAGTTTCAATCTGATCAGGCATAACCACCATTAAATCCGCAAATTCATCCACTACGACTACGATATAAGGCAGTTTTTTCTCTTTCTCGTTATAGCTTTCAATATTGCGGCTGCCTGCTTTCGCCAGAAGCCGGTAACGTTCTTCCATTTCATTGACTACCCAATTAAGCGCTGCGGCTGCTTTTTTGGCCTCGGTGACTAACGGGCATAAAAGATGCGGCAGGCCGTTAAAAGGCATCAGTTCCACCATTTTCGGGTCAATCATCACAAATTTCAAATCCGCAGGGGAATTCCGGTAAAGAAGCGATAAAATCAAAGCATTAATGCAGACTGTTTTGCCTGAACCGGTGGTCCCCGCAATCAACAGGTGCGGCATATTTTCTAACCTGGCGACAATAGTTTTTCCGGCAATATCCTTGCCTAAAGCCAGAGCTAAGCTGGACTTTGCTTTCTGAAAGGGCTCTGATGCGAGCATTTCCTGCAAGTAAACCAGGCTGCTTTGCGTATTAGGAACCTCGATACCCACCCTGTCTTTACCGGGAATGGGCGCGATAATCCTCACTGACTGCGCTTTCATGCTTAAGGCGATATCATCGCCCAAAGATTCAATCCGGCTTACCTTTACTCCCGGAGCAGGCTCAAGCTCATAGCGCGTAATCACCGGCCCGCGCTCGATATCGGTGACTTTGACCGAAATACCGAAATCTTCCAACGTTTCTTCCAGGATGCGGGCGCTGGCTTCCAGGTCTCCCTTAATCTGGCGCGCCTCTAAAGGCGGCGGAGAATCAAGTAGATCTAATGCCGGCAGATGGTAATCGCCGATTTTTAGTTCCTGAGGTCTTATCTTTAATTCCGGGCTAGGCGCGGGTTTGGTCTTGATCTGGATCTTGGGCCTGGAAACCAGGGATTCGGCCGCGTCAATTATCCTGGGCTTGGATAAGGCCGGCTTTGGCTCCGGGGTTAAAACCGGCTTAATCTTAACGAAAGTAGCGGATTTTCCTTTTTTCTCACGCTTGAAAATTCCGGTAAAAAATATTTTCGCCTTACTTAAAAGATTGGCAAATAAAGAAGCCAGCAGGATCTCGGTAACCAAAGCCAGGGATAATAAAATAAAGGTAATAAAAATGATAAAACCGCCCAAGCGGCTAAAATAGGCGGTAATGAATTTGGGGAGCAGGGAACCGAATAAACCGGAGTAGTAGAATCTGAACGATTCATTGTCCAGATTAAACATGCCGATCAGGGAACTGACGGAAATCAATAATACAAGCATACCCAATATCCTGGGGATGCTTAAATAAGGCTTCTCCTGACGAAAAAACTTTACGCCCAATAAAATAATTAATAAAGGAAGGACAAAACTCGTGGGCCTGCCGAATAAAAATATGATTATCTCGCCTAAGTAGGCACCGAATATACCTAAAAGATTTTTGGGAGGAAAATTTGGGTGCGAGGTGTAAAACGGCAGGTCAAGGCGTTCAAATCTTACCAGGCTGGCTAAAACCATCAGCCCCAGCGCAACCAGTATAACGCCTTTTACTTCATTGAGTCTTCTTTCTCTCACTTTTACTTGCTGCTATCCTCACGCTTCAGCTTGTTTCTTGCTCAGGTTAATCCTGCCTAATTCATCTATACCGATAACCTTGACTTTGATTTCATCTCCGATTTTAACTACTTCTTCCACACTCTTAACGAATTTATCGGCAAGCTCTGAAACATGCACTAGGCCTTCTTTACGCGGGGCGATCTCACAGAAAGCGCCGAAGGCCATAATACGCTTTACTTTACCTATATATACGCGGCCGACTTCAACATCATCGGTAATCGCCTTAATCATCTTGATTGCTGCTTCGGATTTGGCGGCATCGGTTGAGCCGACCAAAACAGTCCCGTCATCTTCAATATCGACGCTTGCGCCGGTAGAGGCAATGATCGCTTTTATGTTTTTTCCGCCCGGGCCGATTAATTCGCCGATCTTTTCAGTATTAATCTTGATCACATCAATCCGCGGAGCGTAAATAGACATCTCTTCTCGCGGAGCAGCCAAGGCCGCGCTCATCTTATCCAGAATGAATAATCTTCCTTCATTGGCTTGAGCCAGGCATTTCTCAAGCAAGGGCAGGTCAATTCCGTCAACCTTTAAATCTAACTGCACCGCGGTAACGCCTTTTCTTGTGCCGGCTACCTTAAAATCCATATCGCCGAAATGATCTTCCAATCCGGCAATATCCGTCAGGACCAACGCCTTAGCCCCTTCTTTAATCAAACCCAGGGCAATTCCGGCAACCGTATCCTTAATCGGGACTCCCGCATCCATTAATGATAAAGAAGATGCGCAGACCGTAGCCATGCTTGACGAACCGTTGGATTCCAGAATTTCAGAAACTACTCTTATTGTATAAGGGAATTTTTCTTTTGAAGGCATAACCGCTAAAAGCGATTTTTCCGCCAATGCCCCATGGCCGATTTCGCGCCTGCCTGGCCCGCGCACCGGGCCGGTCTCCCCTACGCTAAAAGGAGGAAAGGTATAATGCAGCATAAAAGACTTGGACTTTTCACCTTCCAAGGCCTCGATCATCTGCTCATCTTCGCCTGTGCCTAAAGTTGTAACCGCTAAACTCTGGGTTTGGCCGCGGGTAAATAAGGCTGAACCGTGAGTCCTGGGGAGTACTGATACGTCACAGGTGATCGGACGGATCTCTTTAAGCGCCCTTCCGTCAACCCGCACATTTTCCGTAACGATCTTATTCCTTACCTGCTTTTTTTCAACTTCGGTAAGTGCCATCTTGATATCTTCGGCAACAAAACCTTCCTGCATTAATTTCTCTTCCAGTTCTTTAGCCAATAGATGCACTGCTTCTTCGCGCTCTTCTTTTTTGCCTAATTTATAGACTTCATTTAATTTAACGCTGGCTAACTCTTCTACTTTAGCCATCAGTTCCGGCACTATCTTCTTAAATTCGATTTTTGCCTTGGGCTTGCCGAATTTAGCGATAAAATCCTCCTGCATCCGGATAAGCTCTTTTAAATGCGCGTGGCCGAATTTAACCGCCTCAAGGTAGTCGCTTTCCGAAACTTCTTTGGCCTTGGATTCGAGCATTACCACGCCCTTGCTGTTAGCGGCTATGACTACCTCCAGATCCGAACTCTCCCATTCCGCATACGTAGGATTAATGATTAATTCGTTATTGACCCTGGCTACACGGCAGCAAACCAGCGGGCCGTTAAAGGGAATATCGGAAATACCTAAGGCGATAGATGCGCCGTTAACAGCCAAAACATCCGGGTCATTTTCGCCGTCGCTAGAAAGAACGATCGCCATAACCTGCACATCATTCAAAAAACCATCCGGAAAAAGAGGCCTGATCGGCCGGTCAATAAGGCGGGCAGTGAGAATCTCGCTCTCCGAAGGCCTTCCTTCCCTTTTAAAGAACCCTCCGGGGATACGTCCGGCGGCGTAAGTCTTTTCCTGGTATTCTACGGTTAACGGGAAGAAGTCCCTTCCCTCTTTAACTTCGCGGGACATACAAGCAGTCACCAGCACCACGGTTCCGCCGTAGCTAATCGTTACCGAACCATTGGCCTGCTTGGCGATTTTGCCTGTCCCCAGGATTAAATCATTCCTGCCGAATTTTAATTTTAAGGTATTATCTTGCATAGTATTATTTTATGGGATGAAACCCTGATTTATTTTCTCAAAGAAAGTTTTCCCAAGATCTCCACATACTTCTTGGTATCTTTTTTCTTGAGATAGTTGAGGAGCCTGCGGCGTGTACCTACAAGCGTAAGCAACCCGCGGCGAGAATGAAAATCTTTTTTATGGAGCTTAAAATGCTCCCCCAATAGATTAATCCTCTCGGTTAAAACCGCAATCTGAACCTCAGCTGAGCCGGTATCTCTGGCATTTACCTTGAATTCATCAATAATCTTTGCTTTCTTCTCTTTAAGCAAAACCAAGCTGAAATCACCTCCTTTAATTTTAGATATATATTATACGGTATTTTGCCTTTTAAGTCAATGTATTCGCTTCTTTATTTTTAGTAAGCGCGTCTTTGATCTTATTCAGCTTGTTCAATACAAGTACGGTAAAAATTACAAACCAGATAGTCAGCCCCAGCGAAATAAGCGCACTGATTAAAGTAACTGCGTTTTCCATACGTATCCCTCCTTATCTTTAGAACTATTTTTTATATTAGCACAATAGTCTAAATCAGACAATAAGTTTATTATTTGTCCCCGGCCTCTGCTACAAATTTTTTGATCTCGTCAAAATTCTCCAGAATAAGGCGCGCCTTGCTCAAGCCGAACGAAAAAGGATACTGGTCATTTTCGTCCCTTTTTATAATCAAAACGGGCTTGCCCTTGAATTCGCTTCTTTCCACCATTTTACTGCTCCTTTCGCTTTTGTTTACCTGCTCTTGCCGCGCACCGGTATACCTTTAGCTCTTAACGCATCGGTTTTTTCTTTCGAACACTTCATGCATAAAAATACCGGCCGGGAAGCGCTCTTATCGTAATTTACGGTCTTAACCAGGCGCCACAAATGCGAGGTTGCCCCGCACTTATCACATTTCCCTTCTTTGATATGCCATACCTCTATGGCCTTAGAGGTAAAAATGAACCTATCCACCCAGAAGAATATCGCTCCGCCGATTAAATTTGCGATTATTGTGGCCTGAAGGCTTGCGCCAAGCTGCTTAACTACAATCCAAAGAATCGGAGTGCTTAACTGCCAACGTATAAGGTAAAGAATAAATCTTTTCATAAGATTTTTTATTGTACTGCTAAAAATGGTTTAATACAATGAGAATTATTGCTTAGCGGATCTGGGCAGACGGGCAGATTTGGCTATAAGCGCAATAAGTACAGGCCATATACGCGGGCGTCGCCTCAAAATCCTGCTTGCGGATACCTGCGCTGGCTTCCCTGATCTTTTTCCTTACCGTATCCAGATCTTCATCCTTGATTTTATGACTCCCGATAAGCCCTGATTCCAGGAAATAAAGCTCTACCCTGGCGGGCAATTTTCCGAAAATATTTTGATAGGCCAAGGCATAGAGGGCAAGCTGGAGGCTCTCGCTGACCTTTTTATCGGCGACTTTTTGTGCCTTGACTTCCGAAGTCTTAAAATCAATGATTACCGCTTCAGCGCCAATTTCATCTACGCGGTCAAACCTCCCGGTAATCTTGTTGCCGTCGAACATGAATGAAAAATCTTCTTCGATGAATTTCGGCTGTGTAGAACTATTCTCTTCCGTATGGAAAAACCGGCTTAACGCCTCCAGACCGACCTTAAAACGCTCCTCCTGGTGGGCCTTGTCCAAAAACCCCTGCGGGTCAAAACTGCCCCTGAAAACATCCAAGAGCTCTCCTAACCCCATTCTCTTGCCGGCCAGGCGGTACTGATAATACTTGGTTACTGCCTCGTGCATTGCCCGTCCGTAAATAACCGTGTGATGCTCCATGATCGGCACGCGCAGGATATTTACATACTTATACTTAAGGGGACAGGTCAGATAATCATCAATTTTATAATAAGTTAAATGCACGGGGGCATCCGTGTCGATTTTCCTGATCACCGGCTTAATGGAATCTTTCTTCGGGGCAAAGCGCTGGATTGCCTCTAAGCTGCTGGCCTTTTTCTTCTCTTTTTCTTTACTCTCTGTTCCCAAGGCCTCAAAAACAAACTGGCTTACCCGGCGCAGGCGCTTGCCGCCGTAATCTTCGGCGCTGGTCAAATATAATTCTTCCTTAGCCCGGGTCAAACCGACATAAAATAACCTACGCTCTTCCTGAATATGGAAATCTCCCGTCGGTAAGACTTCCTTAATCAGGGGATCAGGCAGTTCAATCGCCTGGGAACGGCGCGGCCAGGGAAAACGGCCCTGGACCAGGCTGACTAAAAACACCACCCGGAATTCCAGGCCTTTGGCCTTGTGGATAGTCAGGATATTGACTGCGTCGGTATCCAGGTCTGCTTCGGCTGTCGGCGGGTCATCCCCGGCTTCAATAAGAAGGTTGAGGTAGTTTACAAAACTGATTACCCGGTCCTCCTTGGCTACAAGTTCGAAATCGCGCACATTATTAAAGAATTTAGCAATATTCTGGATCTTGGTTTCATTTTCCAGGTTTTGGGTCGAGGTTAATTTTTTCAAATAACCCGTATCGGTTAGAAATGCGTAAAGCAACCTGCCGGTTGTCTCTTCGCGGGAGATTGTCAGGAATTTTTCCAGGTCGGCCAGGATTTTTTCGATTTTTTTGCGGCTATCTTCCCCTATCGCTTTTAACTCTTCTATTTGGCCTAATTCCGTAAAAACCGCATAAAGGGTTTTATTCCTGCGCCGGGCATAATGGCTGCAGGAGTTAAGATCAACCAGGTCTAATCCGTAAATTTCAGAACTGACCAGATAATGCAAGCTCAGGGAATCGGATAAATTCGCGGCAACCCTTAAGAAATTGATACATAGTTTTACCTCTTCTCTGGAGTAAAGCCCCTGGTTTCCGCTGAATTGCCAGGGAATATCCTCCAAATTCAACGCCTGGATAAAAGGTTCGGCATCGGAATTAGAACGCACCAGGATCGCAAAATCATTATATTTGAAATTACCGGATTTAACTTTGTCTTTAATGATCTTAACTACGTTATCCGCTTCGGTAGAAACAGTATCAAAATGCAGATGCTCCGGGCCTTGGCCTTTTTTTGAAACCCCGACTAGATGCTTGTTTATATTTGCCTTAACTTCAAAACGTTCGGGATTATTATTCTGGATTAATTGATAAGCGGCATCCAGGATCGGCTGCGTAGAGCGGTAATTCTGGATCAGGCTGATTTTCTTGGCTTCCGGAAACTCCTCGATAAAATTCAAGACATTGCTGTAAGCTGCCCCGCGCCAACGGTAGATACACTGGTCATCGTCAGCGACGACATTGATATTCTTAAAACCGGCGGATAGTAAACTGACAATCTGGAACTGGGTAAAGTTAGTATCCTGGAATTCATCCACCAGGATATATTTAAACTGCTGCCGGTATTTCTTCAGGATGGCCGGATGTCCGCGCAAAAGGTTCAGGGCCAGATAAAACTGGTTACCGAAATCCAGCAGGCCTTCTTTAGCCAATAATTCCTGGTATTTAGCATAGGCATAGGCAACTTCCAGCTGCTGGATAGCTTCTTCCTGAAGGGCCAAATCAAGCGGGTTTTCTTTAGCTTTTAGAGTTAAGCCTTGAGCGAATTTTATATATTCCTCAGGCGAAATGTCTTCATCCTTGGCCCGGCTAAAAAGCTGGATGAGGGCTTCAATAAAACGCGTAGGGTCAGCCAGCGGACGGAAATAATCCAGGTTAAACTGAAAAATATGCTCGCGAAAGAATACCGCGGCTTCGCTCTGGGTCAAGACCTTGAAATCCGGATTTAAACCGGCAAGGAGAGCGTTCTCGCGCAGGAGCTTATCGCCAAAAGCGTGAAATGTAGAAATCCAGATATCCGTATATCCGTAAGGGACTAATTCATCCACCCGCTCCTGCATCTGGCGGCTGGCCTTATCCGTAAAGGTAAGCGCTAGGATTTCATCGGTCTTACCTAGGCCCTGGGACAATAACCAGGCAATCCTGCGCGTAATCACCGTAGTTTTGCCTGTGCCTGCGCCGGCGATAATCAAAAGCGGCCCTTCTTTATGCGTAACCGCCTCTTGCTGCTCCTTATTCAACCCTTCCAAAATATTATTCATAATTTATAACCTTACGCGGGGCCTGTTGTGGCGGGTCCTGCCACTGAAGTCTCCCCATTCCTGCGGGCAGGTATGTCCTCGGAACGGGGATGCCCCTCTTCAGTGTCACCCGCAAATACATTAACAAGCCACCCGCCAAGAGACAACAATACATTATGCTTATAAATGACGTCGTTTCTTAGACTACGGCGTACATGTTTGCAATGTTTTCCCGCTTATGTACAATTGATAGAAACAAGAGGGAGCCCTATCTGTAAAGTAAACCCAACAGCCATCACCGGGGCTTGAGCCGCCTCCTACACCGTTCTGGTGATAGTAACTCCGTGTTGCAGTGCTAGGGTTACTTACATTCATAATAGTCTCACCATCAATAGTCACTACAATGGGCCAGACATTATTTACAGGATAAGTTCCATAAGCCGCATAATAACCCAATAATGCTTGCCTTATAACATCTAGAGTGCCATATGCTTGTGATTTTTGTGCTTTGGCTACATTAGCAAAATAGCGGGGTATAGCGACCAAGGCGAGGATAGCGACAATTACTACAACAATAATAAGCTCAATTAAGGTGAAGGCTTTTTTTCTTTGGTCCATTGTTTTTATATTAACACGAACTAATAGGAATTACAACGGAGGATTACTTTTAGCGGATGGGTTGGCTTGTTCCGGAGTAGGACGTACGCAGGCTGAAGCGGGCACGGTTCCGCCACGTTTTGTGGCAGAGAGCGAAGCCGAGTAGCCGAGCGTGATTTTCCACGCTGGGGAAAATCACGCGTTCCTGCGAGGAACAAGACAAGCCAGACGCTAGTTTATTTTACCTTGACAATGCCGCTTTTTCAAGTATACTAATTTACCTAATAAACAAGGAGTAGTAAATCATGCTTAAAAAATGTGCTATCTGCGGAAAAGGCGAACTTAAAGGTAAAATTGTCACGCGCAAAGGACAATATAAGGCTAAAGGCGGCACAGGCTCTAAGATCAGCCGCTGGACCATGCGTAAATTTCTTCCTAATTTGCAAAAGATGCGTATTATCCTTGACGGGCACCCTAAACGGGTCTATGTCTGCGCCAAGTGTATTAAAAAAGGCAGCCTCAGGAAAGCTTAAGAACTTTTCCCTACCTGAAGAATATATCCCTGGCCTCTAAAATTATCGAAGAATCATCCCGCCAATTGTCCATGCGCGGGGTATAAACTATATCCAGGGATTTTGCCTCCAATAGGCTGGCTAACAGGCCAGCCATCCCAAAACCGATTACCTGAAAAGTAACTTTTCCATCGGTAACCCAGAATTTTAAAGTCTGGCGGCCCAGGCTTTGCGGCTCTCCTTTTAACCTAAGCCCCCGGGTATAAAAAAGAGGTTCGGGATTAGCCGTGCCAAAAGGCTCTAATCTTTCCAGTTCCTCAACCACCCCTTCAGTCAAACTCCCCAAATCCAGTTCAACATCTATATCTAAACTCGGCAGGAGGTCTTCCAGGGACAATTTATCCCGGGCCAGCTGGTTTATACTTTTTCTAAAATCGTCAATGCTCTCGCGGGTAATCGTAAGCCCGACAGCGTGGGCATGCCCGCCAAAAGTACGCAGAAACTGGCGGCATTCCCCGAGCGCATGGGAGAGGTGAAAGTTTTTTATGGAGCGGCCTGACCCCTTGCCCATCTTCTCGTCCAGCGAAATTACGATCGCCGGGCGGTAAAATCTATCGGCGAGCTTTGCCGCCACTATTCCCAGGACCCCCTGGTGCCAATCGTCTTTGGCCACTACAATAACCTTATGTTCTTTAAAATTGACTTCCCTGTTGATAATATCTTCAGCCTCCTCCATAATCTTACCCTCTATCTTCTGGCGGGCACGGTTATGCTGCTCAAGGGCCTTGCTTAGGTCTCGGGCTTTTTGAATATCCGGACTCATCAACAAATTGAAGGAAGTCTCCGCTGAATCCATGCGGCCTGAAGCGTTCAGGCGGGGAGCAAGAATAAAGCTTATGGAAGTAGTATTAAACTTTTTATTTTTTATCCCGGCTTCTTCAATCAACGCCCTTAAGCCCGGCCTCTTGGTTGCCGAGAGCCTGCTTAGTCCCTCTTTGACAATCACGCGGTTTTCTCCTGTTAAAGGCACGACATCCGCAACAGTACCCAGGGCGACTAAATCCAGTTCATCCGCTAATTTAGCATTGCTTAAGGCCTGGCAGAGTTTATAGGCTACGCCTACGCCGGCCAGTTCCCGGTATTTATAACCACACCCTTCTACCTTGGGATTAATTATGCTGACACAAGCAGGCAGGGTATTTCCTTGCGGCTCATGATGGTCGGTAATAATGGTATCGATATTATTCTTTTTTAATTCTTCGACCTCCCGCTGGTTAGCTATGCCGCAGTCAACGGTAATCAGGAGCTTTACCTTCTTTTCTTTGGCGATCTGCAGGATATTTTTGGTTAAACCGTACCCCTCTTTTATCCTGTGCGGCATATAATGCAAAGCAGCTACCCCCATCCTGCGCAGGCTCTCTTTAAGCAGGGCCACGCTGGTTATTCCATCCACATCATAATCGCCGAAAATCAGGGTTTTTTCTTTTTTATTCTTTGCTTCTTTAATGCGTTCTACCGCTTTAGGCATCTGCCGGAAAGAAAAAGGGTCAAGCATATGCTCTAACCTAACATTTAAAAATTCCTCCGCCTGGCCTGCGCTGGTGATACCGCGGTTGGCTAAGATTTGAGCCAGAATTTTGGAGATTTTTAATTCTTTGCTTAAGGAATCCTGAAGGCGGGTATGAGTGAAAGCAATTCTTAGAATCTTATGCCTAGCCATAAGCTTACATCTTCTCAGGCCGGGAAACACCTAATAATTCCAGGCCCGTAGCGATAACTATCCTTGCCCCTTCGATAAGGCCAAGCCTGGCTTGGGTCAGCTCCGGGTTATCGCTTAAAACGCGGTGCAAATCATAGAATTTATGGAAAGCTTCGGAAAGCTCCTGCAGGTAGACGGTAAGCATATAGGAATCCTGGGTTTTCAGGCAGATATTCAGGATATAGGAAAACTGCAATATTTTTTTGACCAGGCCCAACTCCTCTTTTTCTTTAAGCAGCGCAAGGTCGACTTCCTTGTTTAATTTGACTCCTCCGTTACGCAATATGCTGGAAATCCGGGCATGCGCATATTGCACATAATAAACCGGGTTTTCCGAGGTCTGTTTCTTGGCTACTTCCAAGTCAAAATCCAGATGGCTGGTAGTCCGGCGCATAAGAAAAAAGAACCGGGCAGCGTCCCGGCCTACTTCATCCAGGACTTCCCTTAAGGTTATATATTCACCTCTGCGGGTAGACATCTGCACAGGCTTACCGTTCCTGAAGATGGTAGCTAATTGCACAATGACTACTGATAGAGAATCCGGGTCCCGGCCGAATGCCGCCACCGAAGCCTTAAGCCTGTTGATATAGCCATGGTGGTCCGGCCCCCAAAGATTAATCAACCACTCAAAACCGCGTTTATATTTATCATTGTGGTAGGCGATATCCGGGGCTAAATAAGTATAGGAACCATCGCTCTTGATAACTACCCTGTCTTTATCATCTCCGAAAGAGGTGGATTTAAACCAAAGGGCACCCTCACTTTCATAAAGGAAGCCCTTTTTCTTTAAAAAATCAAAGGCCTTCTGGATCTTAGTGCTCTTTTCCAGCTCCTTCTGCGAATACCAGCAGTCAAATTTTACCCCGAAATCATCCAGTTCTTTTCGGATTATATCCAGGATATAGTTTGCCGCAAAATCGCCGAGACTTTGAGGATTTATTTTTTGCTTAGCGGCTTCTTTGGCTACCTCGTAAATATACTCGCCTTGATAGTGGTCCTCGGGAAACTCTGTCTTCTCTCCGGCAAGTTCTTGCATCCTTAAAGCCACGGATTTAGCGAGGATGCTTATCTGGTTACCCACATCATTAAGATAATATTCCCTTTTTACTGCGAACCCCAGGAATCCTAAAATATTAGCCAGGGAATCTCCCACGGCTGCCTGGCGGGCATGGGCAACGGACAAAGAACCCGTAGGGTTAGCGCTGACAAACTCAACCAATACGCGCTTCTGCTTTCCAAGGTCGATCCGTAAGGCTTCCTTCCCCCGGCTTAAAATCTCCCGCAGCTTGCCGTAATGGTATTCGGCATTAAGATAAAAGTTGATAAAACCCGGCCCTTCGGTTTTAATTTCTGCGATAGATTCTTTTAAAGCGGTTTTTTGCGCTTGTCCATAGAAAGCCTTGATTAAAATCTCGGCTACTTCCCGGGGGGGTTTATGCAGCGGTTTACTCAGGCGCAAGGCAATGTTTGTGGAAAAATCGCCAAAACGCGCCTCCGCGGGGATATCCAGGTATAAATCTTCGCTAGGGCCCTGGCCTAAACCCGTATCTTTCAACGCCGTTTTGATTAATCCAATTATCTGGTCCTGGATATTCTCTTTCATGTAAGCTTTTAGGATTTACGCGGGAGGGATACCTTCTTCGCATCAGACCAAAGGCGCTCTAAACCATAGAACTCGCGCATCGGCTTATAAAATACATGCGCTATGACCGATACAAAATCCAAAACCACCCAGCCGGATTCGTCAGTAGGAGAAACTTTGGAGAGCGGTTTTAAATTATCTTTCGCTAAATCCTCTACTATGCCCTGGGCAACGGCATTGGTGTGGCGTAAAGAAGTCCCCTGGCATAAAATAAAATAATCGCAGAAGGAAGCAACCTTGCGCATATCCAAGATTACCACCTTCTGCGCTTTTTTTGACTTAGCTGCTACTGCGATACGTTGAGCTAACTTTTTTGTATCTATTGCCTCTAACCTCTTTTTATCCGATAAATTTATTTGCCTAAGATTTTATACATGCCTGTGCCACAAGAAGAACACTTACCCTTCATTGCCTGGCGGCCGTTCTTCATTGTTACCTTTTGCTCATCTTTCATCTCTTTTTTATCTTTGCACTTTACGCAATAACCTTTTTCAGCCATTTGCTTCCTCCTTGTTTGAGTTAACTTCTATTTGTATTATACCGCCTTACGCTTCAAAGGTCAATTTTTATTTGTGGAATCCTGCGGAATCATGCTTCTCTTCTATTTCACCGACAATCTCTTCCGTCAGGTCTTCCAGGGTAATCAATCCAAGCGTCTTCTGGTTGCTATCGATAACAATAGCGATCTGGATTTTATCCGTCTGAAATTTTCTCAAAAGCTCATTTACCCGCATACTCTCCAGCACATAATAAGCTTTATGTACCAGGTCTTGTAAAAGAAACAGGCCCTTATCCCTTAGTATGTAAAGCAGGTCGCGGGCGTAAATAATCCCCAGAACATTATCTCTATCCCCGCTATAGACCGGCAAACGTGCATGCCCTTCTTCCACAAATATGTTTAACAGCTCTTCGGGGGTAGTGTTAACATTAACCGCTACCATTTTATCCCTAGGCACCATGACATCGCTTACTCTGGTATCCCCGAATTCAAAGATACGGTGGAGCATCTGCCTTTCTTCGTCGCTTAAGACCCCTTCGTCTTTACCCACTTCTATCATCAAGCGCAGTTCCTCTTCAGTAATAAGAGGAGATCTTTTAGTCGGGCCTATTTTAAAAATCCGGAGAATAAAATTACTTATACTGACAAAGAAAATAATAACGGGATTCAGCGCCTTGATAAATGCCTCCATCAGGGGGGCGGTAATCAGGGCTGACTTTTCCGTATGTTTTGCAGCCAGCATTTTAGGGGTTATATCACAGACGATAAGTACAAAGAGGGTAGTAGTAAAAGTAGCTATAGTAGCACCCAGGCCGGAGCCGAATAATGGCACGAATAACACGGTCACAATAGCGGACATGGCAATATTTACAAAATCATTACCGACCAGGATTGCGGCGATGAATTTATCCAGCCTGGTAACCAGGTTTTGGATGCTTTGAGCCCGCTTTATGCCTTTAGAGACCATATGGCGCAGCCGGATCTTGCTTAAGGCAATTACTGCGGTTTCAGCGACCGCAAAGAAAAAAGACAGAATTGCTAAAATAGTAAATAGAAGTATCAAAATAAAGGTCGTCATAGTTTATCCTATATATAATACTTTGCGTATTTTATCTTCCGTTCCTTTTAGCGGGCCGATAAGGCTTAAATTAATATTCGCGTCCCGGAATATTTTACGCGCAACCGCGCGGATAGCGCTCTTTTCCACCCGGTTGACCTCGGCAATAATCTTATCCAAAGAAAAAGTCTTATCCGACATAAGGGTACTCTCACCGATCCAAAGCATATGGTCTAGAGTATCCTCCAGCGCCAGTTTTAGCTGTCCCGTGTAGAATTCTTTTGCCCGCTTGAACTCGCCGTCGCTGATTAATTCCTCACTGGATTTCCTTAATTCCCCCAAAATCAGCTTAATAGCCTCGGGTACTTTTTTATTATGGATCCCGGCGTGCACAACAAAGGCGCCGGTATCCTGGAAACGTTTTACCGCTGCCCCTATTTCATAGGCCAGTCCGCGCTTCTCCCTTAGCTCGTTAAAAAGGCGGCTGGACATATTCGCGCCTAATACAATATGCAACATACCTAAAGCGTGCTTTAAAGGGTGCTCGCGCTTGAAGCTCCGAAAGCCCAGGGCCATATGGGTCTGCTCTGTATCTTTGTTCAAAACTGTCAATGCCGGCGCGCCCTGCTTTTCTTTTGCCGCGGGAAATACGTTCAACTTGGTGTGCTGGAATCCGGAAAATGCTCTTGCTACAACCTGCTCCAGCTTATCAGTATCCAGATTGCCGCAGGCGCTCACTACGATATTGGAGGCAGTGTAATATTTACGCTTAAAATCTAAAAGCTTTTTACGGTTAACGCTCTTTACAGACCCAACAGTGCCTATTATCGGCTCACCCAAAGGCTGCCCGGGCCAGAGCAAGTTATCCAGGAGCTCATAGACATAACTTTGCGGAAGGTCCCTGTACATCTTTAGCTCTTCCAGGATTACTGTCTTTTCTTTCTCGATCTCCTTAGGCGGCAATGTCGGGTTAACTACCATCTCCGTTAATACCTTTAAACCGGTGTTAAAATGGCTGGCCGGCACTTTCACCAGATAACAAGTGCATTCTTCAGAGGTAAAACCGTTCAGCGAACCTCCTATGCCTTCAATAGATTCTTTGAGCCTGCGGCAGGAATAATTCTTAGTACCCTTAAACAAAAGATGCTCTAAGAAATGCGCTATGCCCTTATTTCCGGAATGCTCAAATCTGCCCCCGACTTTTATCCATATGCCTAATGCCGCTGACTGGCGCTGTGGCATCTCGTGCGTGACGATCTTTAATCCGTTAGTTAATATTCTTCTACGGTAGATACCCTTCATTTGTTCAGTTTGGCGACAAAATCGCTCACCCTCTTTACCAGATCCGGCGAACCTGCATTTTCTTTTATCTTTTTAACGATAGCGCTCCCGATGATTACGCCGTCGGCGATCTTTTTAACCTCCCTGGCCTGAAAAGGGGTGGATACGCCAAAACCCACGCAGACCGGCTTGCGGGCGTATCTTTTAATCAATCTTACATTCTTGCGGATATCTTCGGGAAGTTTGCTGCGCGCCCCGGTTACGCCGGTCAGCGAAACATAGTAAATGAATCCCTGCGAAATCCCGGAAATTAATTTTATCCTTTTTTTGCTGCTGGTCGGTGAAAGAAAACAAATCGTAGCCAGGCCCCGGCTTTTGGCTGCTTTCATAAACCCCTTGCCCTCTTCGGGCGGAAGATCGGGTATAATCACTCCGTCTACTCCGGATTTCTTCGCCTCCAGGATGAATTTATCATCCGGAAAACAGAACACGGGATTATAGTAAGTCATCAGGCAAATAGGCATCTCTGTCTTTTTACGCGCTTTTTTAACCAGATTCAATATATCAACAAGATGCGTGTTTTTCCTGAGCGCCTCCTGGGACGCTGCCTGGATTACCGGGCCGTCAGCCATAGGATCAGAAAAAGGCACACCCAACTCTAAAATATCCACGCCTATTTTATCCAGCGCGTAGATAAGCTTTTCGGTTACCGGCAGGCCAGGAAAACCCGCGGTAATAAAAGCAATAAACGCTTTTTTCCCGGCTTTCTTTAAATCTTTAAATTTTTTATCGATACGGTTCATATTTTCTGGTTTTGCGTAACTATGCCCAGGTCTTTGTCTCCCCTGCCGGATAGACAAACCACAACCAGAGACCTCTTATTAATTTTTTTAGCCAACTTCTTCAAATAAGCAATGGCATGAGCTGACTCCAGGGCCGGGATTATGCCTTCTAACCCGGTAAGCAGGTTAAATCCTTCCAGCGCCTCTCTGTCGTTGACCGCGACATATTGGCAGCGGCCGATCTTCTTATAATAGGAGTGTTCCGGGCCTACGCCCGGATAATCCAGGCCCGCAGAAATAGAATGCGTAAGGTTGACCTGGCCGAACTTATCCTCTAAAAGCCCTGACTTTGAGCCATGCAGGACGCCGATATCTCCCTTAACCAGGGTAGCTGCGTGTTTACCCGTAGATAAGCCCCGGCCGCCTGCTTCCACGCCGATAAATTTTACTTTCTTATCATTAACAAAAGGAAAAAACAGCCCCAAAGCATTACTTCCGCCCCCGACACAAGCCAGCAGGTAATCCGGCAGCCTGTTTTCTTTTTTACGCAGCTGCGCCCGGGCCTCTCTGCCGATTACCGACTGAAAATCCCTTACCAGCATAGGATAAGGGTGCGGTCCGGCAACACTGCCGATAATATAATGCGTATCGCGCACATGGGTCACCCAGTCGCGCAAAGCCTCGGTCATCGCGTCCTTTAAAGTCCGGGAGCCGCTTTTGACCGGGATTACTCCGGCCCCTAATAAACGCATGCGCAGGACATTCGGCTTTTGGCGCTCCATGTCTTCCTGGCCCATATAAATATCACACTTTAAACCAAAAAGCGCGGCGACCGTAGCACAGGCTACTCCGTGCTGTCCGGCTCCGGTCTCAGCAATTACCCGCGGCTTTTTCATCCGCAAACAGAGTAAGGCCTGGCCTAAAGTATTATTGATTTTGTGCGCGCCGGTATGTAAAAGGTCTTCCCGTTTAAGGTATATTTTATTCAGGTCAAAATAGCGGCTTAACTTTTCGGCCAGATACAGCGGCGTGGGGCGTCCGGCATATTCCTTTAAGTAATAATCCAACTCGGCTTTAAATTTCCGGTCAACTCTGGCCTTGGCATATTCCCTGGTTAATTCATCCAGGGCAAAGATAAGTGTCTCCGGCACAAACTTTCCGCCGAATTCCCCGAAATGCCCGAATTTATCCGGTAATCTTTTTTTCATTTTAACGCCTCAATGAATCTTCTAACCTTCTTATGGTCCTTCTTGCCCGGCCGGGATTCCACCGAACTGGAAACATCCACCCAATCCGGATGCAGCTTTTTTAGCGCGCTTTTTACGTTCCGGCTGTTCAGGCCGCCGGATAAAAAAACCTGACCACTTATTTTATCTATATTCTTTAATAAATTCCAGTTAAACTTTTTTCCTGTCCCGCCGGCCTGGTTTTTAGAAAAAGTGTCGAAGAGATACCCGTAAACCTTATATTTTTTTATCCCGGCTAAATCTATTTCTTTGCCTACCCTAAAAGCCTTAACTACCTTATAACCCTTGAATTTTCCGCAATAGCCGCAAGATTCATTACCGTGGAATTGCAGGATATCCAGATTACACAATTTAGCGATCTTCTTGACCTTGTTTTCCGGCGCGTTGACAAAAACTCCGGCTCTTAAAATATTTTTAGGAAGTATGCGCGATATATTCCTGGCCTTAAGCGGCTCTAGGCAACGCGGGCTATTTTTATAAAACACAAAACCGATAGCATCGGCTCCGTTAAAGAGAGCTGCCAGCGCATCTTCTAAATTAGTTATTCCGCATATCTTAACTTTAATCATACAATCAGTTCAAGCCCTAAGCGAGGGGCGATGCTAAAGAGAGGCATCCCCGCGCTTACCACCCCATCAGCTCTTCAACCTTTTGGGCAATATTCTCCGCCCGCATAAAGGCTGTGCCGATTAAAACGGCATTGACTCCCAGGATTTTCAAAAACAAGACATCCTGGTAAGTCTTAATCCCGCTTTCTACCACTACCACTTTATCCTTAGGAATAAGCGTAAATAACTTCTCGGTAGTCTTAAAGTCAACCTCCAGGGTATGTAAATTTCGGTTATTGATGCCGATAAGCGGTACATTCTTTAATTTTAAAACCTTTTTTAATTCTTTTTCGCTGTGCACCTCAACCAGGCAGTCCATCCCTATATCTGCGGCTATTGCGATAAATTGGGCAAGTTCATCCTGCGTGAGTAAATCCGCAATAAGCAGTATCGCGTCGGCTCCGTAAAAGCGCGATTCATAGACCTGATACGGCTCAAGGATAAAATCTTTTCTTAATACCGGGACAGTGATGAGGTTTTTTATTTCATTGATATAAGCAATATTCCCCAGGAAATAATCCTCTTCGGTTAAGACCGATAGCGCCTGCACCCCTACAGCCTCATAAGCCGTGGCAATCTCGGAATGATTAAAATCCTGACGGATAATTCCTTCGGAAGGCGAGGCCTTCTTTATCTCCGCGATTAAAGAAATCTGGCGCGGCTTATTAATCGCTTCCAAAAACGGCCGTACGGGATTAAGGGATTGAACTTTAACTTTTAATTCTTCTTCGGGAAGAGTTTGTTTTGCTTGAGCTATCTTCTCTTTTTTCTTCAAAATGATCTCTTTTAAGATATCGGATTTAGCCATTATTGCGAATACTCCTTTAATAATTCTAATTTTCGGAAAGCCGCTTTACTATCTATTGATTGGATCGCTAACTCAATGCCTTCCTTAATGGAAGCGGCCTTGTCCGCAGCGTAGATGGCGCATCCGGCATTTAGTAAAACGATATCCCGTTTAAAACCGGGCTCGCCCTTTAAGACCTCCCGGACGATGCGCACATTATCCGACAGCCCCCCCCCGGAAAGATCCTCTATACGGCTGCGCTTAAACCCGAAATCATCCGGAGCAATCTGGTAATCGCTGAATTTGCCGTGATTAACTTCGGAGACAATAGTCTTATCCGTAGTAGTTACTTCATCTAAACCATCCTGGCCGTGCACCACCAGGACATGCTTAGTACCTAAATTATATAAAACCCGGGCTAAAACAGGCGGCCAGTGCCTGCTGTAAACTCCGATGAGCTGATTAGTTACCCGGGCAGGATTGATCAACGGCCCTAATAAGTTGAACATAGTTTTACGGGCGATCTGCCTGCGTGCAGGCATAACTTGTTGCATCGCCGGATGCAGGGCCGGCGCAAATAAAAAAGCGATCCCGATCTCTTCCAGGCATTTCTTGATTTTTGCTCTATCCATATTTATATTTACGCCCAGGGCCTCCAGGATATCCGCGCTTCCGCAGGTGCTGGAAACAGAGCGGTTGCCATGCTTAGCTACGACTACACCCGCTCCGCTGGCGACAAAAGCAGCAATGGTGGAAATATTAAAGGTACCTAATTTATCCCCGCCGGTCCCGCAGGTATCCAGCATATTCGGCTTATCGACAATGATCGGTTCGACATATTTAAGCATTACCTCTACCGCCGCGGTAAGCTCTTCAGCCGTCTCTCCTTTAGCATTCAGAAAAGTCAAAAATTCAATTATATCCGCGGTATCGTTAACCCCGCCTAGAATATCCTGCATTACTGCCTGCATTTCGCGGGAGTTGAGGTCATTCTTTGCGGCGAGCTTTTCAATCGCTTCTTTGATGGTCATAATTTAATAAAATTCGCTAACAGGTCCATCCCCTGCCTGGTAAGGATAGATTCCGGGTGAAACTGCACTCCCCAGAGAGGATATTTCTTGTGTCTTAAGCCCATAATTTCTTTTTCTTTGGTCCAGGCGGTTATCTCTAAGGCCTCCGGCAGACTTTTTCTCTCCACCAGTAAAGAATGATAGCGCGTAGCCTCAAAAGGATTCGGCAGGCCCTTAAATATATCCTTTTTATTGTGGTAAATCCAGGACGTCTTACCGTGCATAAGCCTCTTGGCGCCGATGACCCTGCCTCCATATACATAGCCGATGGCCTGATGGCCAAGGCAGACTCCTAAAATAGGGATCTCTCCGCTAAATTCTTTAATTACCGCGCAGGAAATCCCTGCGTCTTCCGGCCGGCCCGGCCCGGGCGAAATAACGATTTTTTCAGGGGCCAAACTCTTTATTCCGCTTAAAGTAATCTTATCATTGCGAAAAACTTTTACTTCCTTGCGCAACGAGCCCAAATATTGCACCAGGTTATAGGTAAATGAATCGTAATTATCAATCATCAAAATCATTCTTTTTCTCTCCAGATTTTTGCGCCTAATTTTTCCAGTTTTTCTTCCAGATCCTGGTAGCCGCGCTCAAGATGATATATCCTGGAAATGGATGTTTTCCCGCGGGCGGATAAGCCGGCAAGGACTAAACAGGCAGAGGCGCGTAAATCCGACGCCATTACCGGAGCCCCGGAAAGTTCCTTAACCCCCTCCACGATAGCATGCGGCCCTTCCCTCTGGATATGCGCGCCCATACGGTTAAGCTCGGCAACATGCATAAACCTGTCCGGATAAATCTTTTCGGTAATAACGCTTATGCCGGGCGTAACGCTCATCAGCGCCATCATCTGCGCCTGCATATCCGTGGGAAACCCCGGATAAGGAAGAGTAGTAATATTCACGGCAGTAAGCGGCTTCTTATAGCGTAAGTGTATGGAATTTTCCGTTTTTACCATAGACGCTCCCGCTTCCTCCAGCTTGTCAATAAGCGCGCCCAGGTGTTTATAAAAAATGTTTTTAATCAGTATATCGCCGCGGGTAATCAAGGCGGCCAGCATTATTGTCCCGGCCTCAATCCTGTCCGGTATAATTGTATGCGTTGCGCCATGCAGATACCTTACCCCCTCTATTTCAATTACCGGCGTGCCCTGGCCTTTAATTTTAGCGCCCATTTTAATCAAAAATTCCGCCAGGTCCACTACCTCCGGCTCACAGGCAGCGGATTCAATTATAGTCTTACCGTTAGCTAAAACCGCGGCCATCATTACATTATCCGTAGCCAAAACCGAGGAGCCGTAAACTCCGCCTAAATATACATGATTACCCTTTAATTTTTCGGCCTTGGCGATAACATAACCTGATTCGATAGTGATATCCGTGCCCAGCGCCCTTATCCCCTTTAAATGCAGATCTACCGGCCGCACGCCGATTATGCAGCCTCCGGGAAGAGAGACTTTAGCTTTCTTAAGCTTGCCTAAAAGAGGCCCCAGGACGCAGAAAGAAGCGCGCATGGTCGAGACCAGCTTATAATCCGCAACGTGGCTTATCTTCTTAAGGCTGCTTACCGAAACCGTCCCGTTCTCCAATTCCGCGTCCTTACCTAACGAACGCAATATCTTGATCATTGTATTGGTATCACGCAGATCCGGCACGCCCTTAATTATGCAGGCGTCATCAGTAAGCAGGGTCGCCGCCAGGATAGGTAAAACCGCGTTCTTTGCTCCGGAAACCGTAAGTTCGCCTTTTAATTTTACTCCCCCTTCGATAATTAATTTATCCATCTTAATCTGCCTTTCTTGCAGCTACCACTCTATCCAGGTTATTATAATCTTTAATGATTCCGGCTATTTCAAACCTTCCCGAGCCTAGAAATATTTTTTCTAGGCCGGGCTTTTGCCCAAAACCAATTTCCAGGAGCAGCCAACCGCCACTTTTTAAATAATCCGGCGCTTCCCGGATTATCCGGCGGTAAAAATCCAGGCCGTCAGCTCCGCCATCCAAAGCTAAAGCAGGCTCATAGCTTAATTCCGGCTGTAATTTTCCGATTTCCGCGCTCATTATATAAGGCGGATTGCTGACAATCATAGCGTATTCCTTATATTCCAAAGCGCTGAATAAATCGCTCCGGATAAGATTAATCTCTACGCCATGGGCCGAGGCGTTTTCTCCGGCTGTTTCTAAAGCCCGAACTGATATATCGCTGGCATCAATTTCTAAATTTGTTGAATGCTTAGCTAAAGATACGGCGATACATCCCGAACCCGTGCCCAGGTCCAGGATCCTGCCGGATTTTTCCTGCCGGGCATATCCCAGCGCTGTTGCAACAAGGATTTCTGTTTCCGGCCGCGGGATAAGCACAGCCTCATTGACCTCAAACTCCAGCCCCATAAATTCTGTCCTACCCAGGATATACTGGATCGGCTCGGCCTTAATCCTTCTCTTGAAAGCCGAAGAGATAAAATTGGCTTCCTCCCGGTTTAAACGCCTATCCTTATTCAGGCCTAAAGATATCCGGTCACAACCCAAAGCCCGGGTAAACAATAACTCTGTTTCGTTCATCGGTTTTTCTGCTTCTCTTCCCGCTCTGCCTTAATCAGGGCAGCGGATATTTCGTCAAATTCGCCTTCCAGCACAGATTCCAACTGGTGCGTGGTGAAATTTATACGATGGTCGGTAACCCGCCGGTCCGGGAAATTATAAGTACGTATCTTCTCGCTGCGGTCGCCGGAGCCAATCTGGGATTTTCTTTCCTGCGAGATTTTTTTCGAATCCGCTTCTTTTTTAGCATCCAGAAGTTTGGCCCGCAAGACCCGCATTGCCTTATTCTTATTTTTCAACTGAGAACGCTCATCCTGGCAGGCAACTACCACCCCGCTAGGAATATGCGTGATGCGCACTGCCGAATCCGTCTTTTGCATATGCTGGCCGCCGGGACCGCTTGAACGGTAGGTATCAATCCTTAAATCAGCGGGCTCAACCACGAAATCCACCTCCTCGGGCTCGACCAAAACCGCGACGGTCGCGGTGGAAGTATGAATCCTGCCCTGGGCCTCAGTCGTAGGCACGCGCTGCACACGATGCACCCCGCTCTCAAACTTCAACCGGCTATAGGCATCTTTTCCTTTTACGCTAAAAGACACTTCCTTCAGACCTCCGGATTCATTATTGGTTGCCGACATTAATTCTACTCTCCAGCCTTTGTTAGCCGCATATTTTGTATACATCCGGTAAAGGTCGGCGGCAAATAAACCCGCTTCATCTCCGCCGGTGCCCTGGCGGATCTCCACGATGATATCGCTTCCGGCATACGGGTCTTTTTCCGTAAAGGCCGCTTTTATTTTTTCTTCTATCTCCCGGAGTTTCGCCTTAAGCTCTTGCAGCTCTTTCTGAACCAGCTCCAAAAATTCTTGATCGTGTTTCTCTCCAAGAACAAGTTCTAATTCCCGGATCTCTTTGGCCACCTGCTTATGTTCGCGAAACAAGGCAACCGGCTCCTTTAAACCGGAAAGCTCCTTAGCCAGCTTATTCGAGCCCTGGCGGTCGCTAAGCACCTCCGGAGAAGATAACAGTTTCTCCAGTTCCTCATAACGCGATTCTAATTTCTGCAGGTGTTCAAACATTATTTTTTACCGTACTTTTTGATAAATTTATCCACGCGCCCGGCCGAATCCACGAATTTCTGTTTTCCGGTGAAAAACGGGTGGCATTTTGAACAGATCTCTACCCTGATGGAAGGCTTGGTTGAACGCGTATGCACAGTCTCCCCGCAGGCGCAGATAATCGTAGCATCTTTGTAGTTGGGATGGATCTTGTCTTTCATTTTTTTCTTCCTTTCTTTTTTTATTGGTTCATACTATTTAAAAACTCTTCGTTATTCTTGGTTTTGCCTAATTTTTCGATTAAGAGCTCCATGGCCTCAACGTTATTTAACTCATTGAGGACCTTCCTTAAGATCCAGGTCTTCTGCAAGACATCGGGCTTAACCAGAAGCTCCTCGTGGCGCGTATTGGAACGCTTGATATCGATTGCCGGGTAAATCCTGCGCTGGAAGAGGTTCCGGTCAAGCTGGGTTTCCATATTACCCGTGCCCTTAAACTCTTCGAAGATGACTTCATCCATCCGGCTTCCCGTATCCACCAGGGCCGTCGCAATGATCGTCAGGCTTCCGCCTTCCTCAACCGCCCGAGCCGCCCCAAAAAACCTCTTGGGCTTCTGCAGGGCATTGGAATCAATCCCGCCGGAAAGTACCTTGCCGCTATGCGGGATAACCGAATTATAGGCGCGGGCCAAGCGCGTAATGCTATCCAGTAATACCACCACGTCGCGCTTATGCTCGACTAATCTCTTAGCTTTTTCCAAAACAATCTCGGCTACCTGAATATGCCTCTCCGGAGGCTCATCAAACGTGGAAGAGATGACTTCTCCCTTTACATGCCTCTGCATATCTGTAACCTCTTCCGGGCGCTCGTCAATCAAAAGGACAATCAGAATGGCATCCGGGTTATTGGTAGTTATGGCATTACCCAGCTTTTGCAGCAGCACGGTCTTGCCGCTATAGGGCTGGGCAACAATCAAGCCGCGCTGCCCCTTGCCGATAGGAGCAAGCAGGTTCATTATGCGCATGGATATCTCGTCAGGCTTGGTTTCCAGGTTAAACGCCTGCTGCGGATAAACCGGGGTAAGGTTATCAAAAAGGACTTTTTCCTTTACTTCTTCGGGGTTTTCGAAGTTCACCGCTTCCACCTTAAGCAGGGCAAAATATTTTTCGCCTTCCTTGGGCGGGCGAATCTGTCCGGAAACCGTATCTCCTGTCCTTAAATCAAACTTTCTGATCTGCGACGGAGATATGTAGATGTCATCCGGGCAAGGAAGGTAATTGTAATTCGGGCTTCTTAAAAACCCGAAGCCTTCCGGTAATATTTCCAAAACCCCCTCCCCGAACATCAGGCCTTCCTTTTCCGCCTGCGCCTGCAGGATCTTAAAAATCAAATCCTGCTTTTTCAGGCCGCTGGTACCGTTGGCATTAAGTTCTTTGGCCAGCTTATTGAGTTCGGTGATCTTCATATCTTTTAAATTTTTTATATCTAATTTTTCCACAACTTCCTCCTTATTTGCGCTACTTGTTTGCGTGTATTCGTCAATGAACCGCTGTTATTTATGATAAAATCCGCGAGGCGCTCCCTGGCCTGCTGCGAAATCTGAGATTTTATTCTTTTCAGGATATCTGCCCGCTTTAAAGATGTTTTCTTAATCAGGCGGCTAAACTGCTTATCCCTATCGGTCTTTACCACAATCAGGCAGTCTAGGGTACTTTTAAGGTTCGCCTCTAACAGCAAAGGCGCATCCAGAATGATCACTCCTTTCTCTATGCTGTTAATTTTTGCTTTTATAATACGGATTACTTCCGGGTGAATAATGGCATTTAACCGCTTCAGGTATTTTTTGTTATTGAAAACAACCCCGGCAAGCCTGCGGCGGTCGATCTCCTTATTTTTTCCTAATATGCCCGGGCCAAAACTGTAAACTACTTTTTCATAAACTTTACTCCCGCGCCGCAGAAAAGCGTGCGCTATTCTGTCGGCATCAATGACTTTCGCTCCGGAAGAAGCAAAAATACCCGCCACGGTACTCTTGCCGCTGCCAAAACTACCGGTAAGCCCGACGATAATTTTCTTATTTTTTCTTAGCCTTGGCATACAATTCCAGGTATTTTACGGCAGAGGCGTCCCAGGAAAAATTGCCCTTCAGGGCGTTCTTGACCAACGCATCCCATTTTGTTTTGGCCTTGAACGCAGAGAGCGCCTTCTTTATCGTCTTGACCAGGTCTGCCCTAGAATAGCGGGCAAAGACAAAACCGTTCTCTGGATTCACCGTATCAGCTAAGCCTCCTGTCTTAAAGACTAACGGGATAGTGCCGTACCTTAAACTGATTAGCTGGCCCAGCCCGCAGGGCTCATACCTTGAAGGCATAAGGAATATATCGCTGCCGGCATAGATCTTGTGCGCCAGAGGGTCATCAAACTTCAAGTTCAAAGATATGACTTTAGGGTATTTAGCAGCCATCTCCTGCAGGACTTGGTGGTATTTTAAATCCCCGGTTCCCAGAATAACCAGCTGGACATCCAGCTTGCAAATCTCGTCAATCCCTTCGGCGAGTATGTCCCAACCTTTTTGCTCGGCCAATCTTGAGACGATTCCGATTAAAGGCACGCCTTTCTTTAAGGGCAGCTTGCAAAGCGCTTGCAGGTCTTTTTTGTCTTGGGCTTTACCGGACAAGTCAGTAATTGAAAAATTCCGGGCGACGAACTTATCGTTTTGAGGATTCCAGATACCATAATCTAAACCGTTTAATATGCCAAAAACCGAATCCTTGCGTTTATTCAATACCCCTTCCAGCCCGAAACCGAATTCTTCGGTCTGGATCTCCCTGGCGTAAGTAGGGCTGACCGTATTAATAATATCCGCAAAAAGAATGCCCCCCTTAAGGATATTTATCTTACCGTAAAATTCCAACCCCTCCATATTAAACAAACTCCGGTCAAGGCCAAGCTTGGGGAATTCCTCTCCGGGGAAAAGCCCCTGATAACCGATATTATGGATAGTCAGGGCCGTGCGGGTATTTTTATAAAAAGGGTCCCGGGAATAAACTGTCTTTAAAAAAACCGGAATCAGGGACGACTGCCAGTCATGGCAGTGGATAATATCCGGCTTAAAACCAATTTCTTCCAATAAATCCAGAGACTTTCTGCAATAAAAGGAAAACCGGTCCAGGTTATCCGGATAGTCGCCGTTTTTATCCCCGTACAGGCCATCGCGGTTGAAATATTCTTCGTTTTCAATAAAATAAACTTGGATATTTTTTCCGGCTAGCCCGGTTAAAACACCGCTATTTAATTTCCTAAGTTTGAACTTAGCTGTATCTACCGCCTTGTACCCCGGCATAATTATGCTTACTTCCTGGCCTTCTTTTTCTAAGGCCAACGGCAATGCTCCCGCTACATCCGCTAATCCTCCGGTCTTAGCGAAAGGGACTACCTCTGATGAGCACACCGCTATTTTCATTTTACCTCCTCCATCTCTAGCCAGTTATGACCTTTTTTTATATCAACCCTGACCGGTACGTTAAGCTTCAAAACATTCTCCATCCTGTCCCGCGCCAAGGCTATCAAATCCTGCAATTCATCCTTAGGCAGATCAAAGAGCAATTCATCGTGGATCTGTAAAACCATCCTGGATTTTAATTCTTTCTTCTTGATCTCTTTATCTATGCTGATCATAGCCAGCTTAATCAAATCCGCAGCTGAACCCTGAATAGGAGTATTCACTGCCTGCCTTTCGGCAAATTGCCTTACTCCCTGATTTTTACTGTTAATCTCCGGCAGATACCGCCTCCGGCCCAATATCGTGGTAACGAAACCTTCTTTTTGCGCGAGCTTAATCTGTTTTTCAATATATTCTTTTACACCCGAATAGCGGGCAAAATATGCGTCGATAAAACTTTGTGCCTCGTCAAACCCTACGTTTAAATCACGGGCCAGGCCGTAAGAGCTTAAGCCATAAACAATCCCAAAGTTAACTCTTTTAGCCCTGTCGCGCATTTCAGCGCTTACTTCTTTCTCTTCTACGCCGTAAATCAGAGCCGCGGTGGCTTTGTGTATATCCATCCCCTTCTTAAAAGCGGTAGACAAATACTCATCCCCGCTTAAATGCGCTAAGATCCTTAAATCTATCTGCGAATAATCCCCGGAAAGAAGATAATTATCTTTGCTCCCGGCGATAATTGCCTTACGGATTTTAGCGCCTAGATCCGTCTTGATAGGTATATTCTGCAGGTTAGGATTGCTCGAACTAAGCCGTCCGGTCTCCGTCCCTGTCTGGTTAAAAGAAGTATGCAACCTGGCGCTATCCTTATCCGCCAACTGGGGCAATACATCGATATAGGTAGTTTTTAGTTTAGTCAACTGGCGGTATTCCAGTAAAGATGCCGGAAGCTCATGCTTATCCGCCAATTTCTTAAGGACTTCTTCATCTGTTGAAGCGCCGGTCTTGGTCTTCTTGACTACCGGAAGCTTAAGCTGTTCAAATAAGACTACCCGTAATTGTTTAGGCGAATTTATATTAAATTCTGAGCCGCTAAGCTTATAAATATCCTCCACCAGACTGGCCAACCTTTTGCCTAACTCCTGCGAAAGCGACTTGAGTAATTTTAAATCTATCTTTACTCCGCAGCCTTCCATTGCCGAAAGCACATCCACCAGGGGCATCTCGGTATCATAAAAAAGCCCCTCCAGCCTTTTCTTCTTCAACTCTTCGCTCAGCCTGGCTTTCAGGTCCTTGATAATATTTAAAGCCTCCCGGCCCGCCGGTAATTTGCCGTAAGGAAACTTATCCAGATAATCCAAGGCCACATTTTCCAAAGCATAGCTGCCTTTAGAAGGGTTTAAAAGATACGCGGCGATCATCGTGTCAAAAAATAATCCTTCCAGAACAAAATTCTCTTTAGCTAAAGAAGTCTTGATTTTCTTCAGGTCATGACTTATTTTATTTATTTTAGGATTAACCAGAATATCCCGGAAACCGGGATTATCCTTGGCTAAACGCAGGAATTTTCCCCCACGGCTAAAAACCAAACTGTCCGCGTTTTCACCCCACAAGAATAATTCTCCGCCTGATTCCATGAGCCCCTTTAAATCTTTTTCATCCCAGGATTCTGCGGCTGCTTCCGGAACAGGCCGGCTCTCCAAATTTAATCCTTTTAAGAATTTATTGAATTCCAGGTGTTTGAATAACCTGGCCAGCTCTTCCTGGTTAGCCTGCCCGACTTTAAGTTCTGCCAGGTTAAAACCTATCTCCATATCCTGCGTTAACTCTACCAGCTCCTTATTTAATCTTGCCTGCTTAATATTCTCTTCTAATGACCCTCTTATCTTTTCCTTTTTTACCTTATCCAGGCTAGAGAGCAGTTTTTCTAACGAACCAAATTCCTTAACCAGTCCGACTGCGGTCTTTTCGCCTATTCCGGGTATGCCGGGTATATTATCCGCCGTATCGCCCATCAGGCTGATCACATCAGCGACCTGCTGCGGCCTTACCCCGAAACGTTCAAGGACTGCCTGCTCATCATACACTATGCCGGTATCTTTATGGGGGCTATAGACTTCAATATCCTTATTCACCAATTGCAATATATCCTTATCCGAACTGATAATCAGCGTAGAAATGCCTTGAGCCTGGGCAGCCCTGGCTAAAGTTGCGATTATATCATCCGCCTCAAAGCCGGCCTTCTCTAAAATTTTAATTCCATAATTGGAAACTATTTTTTTAATCAAGGGCACCTGCGAAACCAAGTCATCCGGCATAGGCGGACGCTGTATTTTATATTCCGCGAATTTCTTAGCCCTGAAGGTATCCCGGGAGACATCGAAACAAACCGCCAGGTAACCGGGCTTATTGTCTTTCAGCACCTTGTTCAATAAATTCAGGAATCCGTATATAGCGCCGGTCGGCTGGCCAAAAGAGGTGGCTAAGCCTCTTACCGCGTAAAATGCGCGATAGCAAAAAGCTGTCGCATCTATCAGGTATAACCGTTTTTTATCCATTAATAAGACATTTGGAGTTCAATTTTGGTAGGAGAGCTAAAATTTGTGGTTTTCTATGTACCCTTCTTCTTAGAATTCAGCTTGCGAGCATCCTCCAGGGCCTTCTGCATTTCTTTAGAATAGCTTTTTTCAAAGCTCTCAAGCTTTGTATTTTGAGGTTTTTTAACGGCGGCTTGCTTACTGCTCTGACCTAAGGTGGTTTTTTCAGCGATAACGTCTTGCATTAAAGTATTGATATCTTTCTCCTGAACCGGGATAGCGCTCTTCCCGAATAAAATAAGGTTTATATCTTTCAGGCGTTTTTCGGCCTTCCACGTCCAAAGGTCATTCGGATCTCCTAATTCCACCCGCTTCTTCCAGAAATAAGCGGCTTTTTGCAGATCGCGCTTGTCTTCATAAAGAAGGGCCAGGTTGCTATACGCACTTTCATAAGAAGGATCCATCTTTATGGCCCGAAGATAACTTTCCTCTGCCCGTTTAAGATCTCCCTGGGATTCATAAATAACGCCTAAATCATTATGCACAACCGCATATTCGGGGTCAATCCCCGCGGCTTTCTGGTATAACTTTAACGCGGTATCCAGATCGCCCAGATTCTGGGATTTTAAACCTTCGTTACGATAGAGCTGGGCCTGCTTCTGGAGGCTGGTCAGCTCCTCCTTTTTTTTCTTAATAACCTTATCCGCAGCCAGCAGATGCGCGGCAAATACGAACAGAAAACAATTAACTATTAAGGTTATTCTCTTTAAATTTTTTTTGAGGGTTTTGCTTGGCATGTATCAATTATTATATATGTTAAATAGGGCCGTAGTCAAGAAAAAAATTACATCAACGGCTCTAAGGAACCAACCGGATGTTTAACTTTTTCCAGGTAAGCCGCTAGCTCATCAGAGGTCGTGGCAACTGTTTCATCCGCAATCTTTTCCAGTAAATCCGGCTCGCCGATTTCTTCGCAGCGTTTCCTTAATTTATCTCCCAAAAGCTCTTTAAGCTCTTTAGGCATCCAAACCAGGCGCTTCAAGCCTCCTTCAGCCAGAATAAACTTCTTGCTTATTATATAGAGCTTGCCTACTCCCAGGAACCCCGGAGTCTGGACCCCTCCTCCGACTGAACCGGCTAAAGTAGTAAAGCTCATGCCGGAAGGAGTCAGGCCGGAAAAATCCCGGTGCACGATCATTACCCCGTTTACTTCCGGGATAATCGCCAGGATGCACTCAAAACACCCGCAGGAAGACTGCGGAGAATCCATTAAAGAATACATGCTTACCTTATCAATGCTTTTATTGGATTTCTGTTTCACGAATTCATTTACGTTTTCCCATTGCCCCAGCCTAGCATCCAGCGTATTTCCTTTGACTATAGGCTGGTTAGGGCCGGTGGGAGTAATTTCAAAAGAAGCCTTCGCATCCAACCACGAATAAGCCCCGCAGAGCCCTAAGCGTTCGGGGGTAACAATACAAACATGATTGGGAGCAAATGACTGGCACAATAAACAGGAATAATAAATATCTACGCTTTCATCGGTCATCCCGCTTATGCGTTCATCGCGCTCGTCAAAAACTTTTTTTGCGGGAACAAGAAGCCTTTCTACGTCTTCCTGTTTTGTATAGAGGTTAATTTGAATTTTATCGACAATGGCGCTGTATTCCTGATGCAGCATCGCGTGCAGGATAACGCCGATATGCTTTAACCTAAAACCCTTAGCGAAAGCATCTTTACTGATCCTGATCCAATCCATATCGCGCTGGCCTACGTGCATTAAACCCATCGCGTAATTAACAAAACGGTGGATCTGCCTCTCCAGGATCGGCTCAAAATCCTTCTGCATTTTACGGCCATAAACGCTGACGATAATAGCTAAAGGCAGGGATTTAACTCCCGGGGGTAAGTTATCAATATCCGGCCCGGCTATCTCTACCTTACCGTCTTCAACTTCATTTTCTTCTTTTGCGCTTAAGAATTCAAAGGCCAGGCTGGCCTTGGCGCCGAATTCCACGTGCAGCTGTTCTTTTCTGACCCGCTCTCCTTCAAAGGCAGCGGCATAAGGCACCGGTACAGCGACCTCGGCCATTTTCACCTTTATCCCGCGGGTAAGCAGGCATTGAGAAGGAAGTTTTTTATAATCCTTCTCTGTAACTAACGCCTCAAATAAAGTCGTATCAATCTTGCCTAACTGCGGGACTTCCAGGTCGGTAATAATCGGTAAGCCAAAGGTTAGGACCCCTAAACCTGTCGCGACAATCACCTCATCGACATGCCCTAAGAGTAAAACAAACGCGGGCACGCGGTTACGGATATAATCCGCGATCCCCGTCCATTCCCCCGGTTTAAATCCCCCGTAAATTAAGGGTGCGCGCACGGCAAAGTTTACCGCATAAATCGCCGAAAGATAATCCTCGCCTAAAGGGACGATGTAATTATCCAAACCTATCTCTATTCCCTTACTCTCTAATTGTTTCTGCAGGGTATTGCCTTGAATATTACCGGCTAATAAACTGACAATACTCTTGGATTGGAAATTACGGATTAATTCCACGGCTGCGTCTTCATCTTTTGCCGGGCCCAGAATTACGGCGATACCGGCTATCCTGCCGTCAACCAGCTGCAGGCCCAGGGAGCGTAATATTTTGTCAGGGATAAAACCGATGCCGGCCTTAGGGTGTTCTTTGTTCATTACGGCTAATCCGGCCAGGATCTCTTCAGAGAGGAGCGTGGCGACGCCCTTATTTAAAATGCCCCCCAGATAGGGGATAGCCAATCCTGTTTTAGTAGCCTTGCCTTGATTTAAACCCTCGATCTCACCCATCGCTAAGGATAAATCGTTCAGGCTCTTTACTTCCAGGTTAAGCAGGGCATTAATCAAAGGAAAATAATAATTAGTTTCCGGAAACTCTATTTTTTCATCTTTTCCTTTTTCCGCTATGCGCCTATCCAGCGAAGCCCGGGTAAGATTTATTACCGCCTCGCTGCCCTTGGTCCCTAACTGGATGAGTAAATCCGCCATGTTTTCTCCTTTATTATTGGCATTACTATCTGGTATTTTCTGGTCAACAAATAAGACTAAGCATACACCGATGGCTAAACCGCTCTTGAACTTGACTGCCTCGGCCTTGCCTTCTCCGACAATTTCCTGGATCGGGCTGTTGATTACCTGGATACCGTCAGGAAGCCCGCCTTCAAACTTATCCTCCCTGACGACTTTCACCCCGACTTTATATTTTTCATGGATGGACTTGGCCAGATTAAGCGCAACTTCGCCCGGGCCGTCAATACAAACAGTATCGTTGATAAAATAATCGTCTAGTTTCTTAAAATCATCCTCGGAACTTAAAAATAAAACGCTTTTTTTCTTGGCTCCGGGTATATGGGGTAAAGTTGGCATTATAATCCAGATGCATCCAGGACCGCGGGCACTACCTTATCCCAGCCGATAGGCATAATATGGACTCCGTCGCAGGCCGGCCTTAATTTCTTAATCAGGCGCGAGGAGATCTCTACGGACTGAGCGGTTTTATCCTTAGCCTCTTCCATTTCTTTGATTAAATCGTCCGGGACCGATACTCCGGCGACATTCTTATTCATATAACGGGCCATACCGGCTGATTTTAGTAAGACGATCCCGGCCAGGATCTTGGTTTTTAAATGTTTGGTTTTATCCAGAAAGTTTTCAAATACTTTTAGGTCATAGACTGCCTGGGTCTGGAAAAATTCCGCTCCGGCAGCAATCTTTTTCTCCATTTTCATGATCTGGGGCTCTAAGGGGTCTGCCCCGGGGTTAACCACAGCGCCCATACAGAATTTCGGCGCTGCGCCAATTAATTTATTCCCCTGCATATCGCTTCCTTCCCGAAGCTTCTGGACTACCTGCAACAGCTGCACTGAATCCAGGTCAAAAACAGGCTTAGCTTCCGGATGGTCGCCTAAAGCCGGATGGTCGCCGGTTAAAAGTAAAAGATTCTCAATACCTAATGCCCCGGCGGATAAAATATCCGATTGCAGGGCCAGGCGGTTCCGGTCGCGGCAGGTTAATTGATAGATCGGCTCAAAGCCCTTTTGTTTAAGCAGAAAACAGACTGCCAGAGAACCCAGGCGCATGACTGAACTCTGCAAATCCGTGACATTAATCGCATCAACCCTGGTGCGGATTAATTCCGCGTCTTCCAGGAGCTGCTTGGTGTCAATGCCCTTGGGCGGCCCGATTTCCGAGGTCACCACGAACTTGCCCGATTGTAATTTTTCTCTGAAAGTCATCTTTACCGACGGAATCCTTCCTTACCTTTATGCGGCTGGCGCTGCCTCAAGGGAACCTGACCTCTCCACGAGAAAACGGTAGACGAAAACCTCTGCCATAATCGTTATCGGAAAAGCCGCGAATAAACCGACCAGCAAAGCCAAAAGGCCCAACAGAAATATACCGGTTAATAGAATACCCAGTAAAAAGAGGTTCCAGCCATTGCCTCTGGTCACGGCAAAGCTCTTCCTTAGCGCCTTTATGGGCCCCAGCTTCTTATCTACTATCAAATAACCGAAAAACTGGCACCTTACCCAGATAATAATGCCCGGGACAATCAATAACAAAAGACCGACACATACGGCTAAACCATAGAGCAGCGAAGCAAATAAATATTTTAAGAAAACTCCCCGGACTGCAAAAAGGACGCTAAGCCTGGGGCTATCCGTATTATCATATAATTTTAAACTGATCTTAATCAAACCTATCGCAATTATAGTGCTCGCGATGAAAGAAATTATACTAAAGGCAGCTGAAACCAAAGGCAACTTCTCTCCATACAAGTTGGATAATGCATTAGGGATAGCCTGCACCAGGCTGACTATTATCAGTAAAGCGCAGAAGAACCAGAAATACTTTTTCGTCGCTTCCCAGCCAAAAACTATTGCCTTGCCCTTAGAGAATTTTTCCACTGGCACTGCCCTCCTTACCTGATTAAAGCTGCTGCAGTTTTGCGGATTCGACGAGGTTACGCATGAGCATGGTTACGGTTAACGGCCCGACCCCTCCCGGCACAGGCGTAATAAAGCCTGCGCGTTTTTGGGCTTCCTCAAATTCCACATCCCCGACAATCTTATCGGCGAGGCGGTTTATTCCCACGTCGATGACTACCGCACCTTCTTTGATCCAATCCCCTTTGATTAACCCGGCTTTTCCGACTGCGACAATTAGGACTTCGGCCCGGCGGACATGTTCTTCCAACTTTCCGGCCTGGCTTGTGCCGATATGCGCTATTGTAACTGTCGCAAATTTATCCAGTAATAAAAGCGCTAAGGGCTTACCCACGATTTCGCTATGGCCAACAATGACAACTTCTTTGCCGTATAAATCCATGCCGCTGGAATTAATCAGTTCCATAGCGCTGGCAGCGGTGCAGGGAATGAGCCTGGCCTGGCCGAACAAAATCTTCCCTATATTCTGCGGGTGCATACCCTCAATATCCTTTTCCGGGCTGATATAGGCGCTTATTTTTTTATAATCTATCGCTGCGGGAAGCGGCATCTGGATAATAATGCCATTGACCGATTTATCGGAATTTAATTTGCGGATAAAATCAACCAGGGCCTCTTCGGTAGTATCCTGGGTTAAGGTTTGCAGGCGGTATTCGATCCCTAAATTTTCGGCGGCTTTACTTTGCGATTTAACATAACTGGCTGCGCCGGCATTCTCACCGACCATAATGCTGGCTAAAACCGGCTTAGCCCGCAAAGAGGCAACCTGTTTCTTTATCTCTTCCTTGATATTCTCCGCCAGCGGTTTACCCTCTAATAATTTTGCCAACTTTCTCCTCCGTATTTTCCCTGGTCTTGCGGATCATTCTACCTTTTTGCAGTAATTCTTTTGTTATCGTCCGGGTCAATTTTTTGTCATTGATGGCCTTTAAATTTATCTCCACGTTAAAATACGCCGAGGCAAAACTGGACTCTAAAAGGACGGCGGCCACGGCTACATCGCTGATTAAATTGATATTGCCTTTTTTGAGCAGCGGTTCACACAGTTTAATTCCTTCGGCGCAGAGCCGGGCAACCATAAACGGGGTATTCAGGCTGTCCCGCGCCTCCTTGCTCCGGTAGGCAATAACATCCAGGTCGGTTAACCTCAGGAATTCCTGCCTTAAGGCTTCGGATTTGTCCAGGATGACCTTAAGCCCCTTTTCATATTTTGCGTATTTAGGCTTGCCTAAAGTAAAATTAACCACCATACTGATTAAGGCTGCGGCCATTGCCGCATTAAATGCCGCCGCTGAGCCGCCTCCCGGAGCAGGAAGCCTAGCTGCCAGATCATCCAGGTATTTTTTAAGCGATTCGTCTTTATACATCTTAATAAGTAAACCTCCCGTTCAATTCAAACGCGTTTTTAATCAGGGTTACTTTTTCTTCCGGGCCGCAGCTATCCAGCGAGACCACGTCAAACCTTGCGCTTTTACCTAATAAATTATTTTCTTTTAAAAAACTTAAGGCTGCCTTGGCCAGCTGGCCCTGCTTTTTCCCGGATACAGCTTCCGATCCTTTGCCGAATTTATCGGACAAACGGCATTTTACCTCTACAAAACAAACCGTATCCCTGTCCCTGGCGATAATATCTACTTCGCCTAATTTGGATCTATAATTCCGCCGGAGAATTTGATAACCGCTGGCCTTAAGGAATTCTGCCGCTTTGGCCTCCGCCTGAATCCCTAAATTTAAATTATATTTAGGCACAGTGAAAACTCTTCCGGTGGATCTGCGACGGCCCTATCCGGTTAAGGATTTCCCGATGGCTTTCTGTAGGATAACCCTTATGCCGGCTAAAGCCGTACTCCGGATAAATTGCGTCATATTCACGCATAATCCGGTCGCGGGTAACCTTGGCTAATATGGAGGCAGCGGCTATGCTCTTGGATTTACCGTCACCTCGGACAATATCAGTGCAGGGCCAATTTAATTCCAGGGACATCTTCCCGTCAACAATTACGTGAATATTTAAAGAATTAAGGCCGGCTATCTTTTTAGTCAAAGAAATAACCGCTTGGCGCATCGCCAGCCGCGTAGCTTGTAAAATATTGATGCGGTCAATCATCTTTTCGCTGACTACGCTTATGCCGAATATGGATTTTCTGGTAATTTCTTCAAAAGCCTTCTGGCGGTGATGAAGGCTCAATTTTTTGGAATCGTCAATGCGGTTTTTAAAAATCGTTGTCTTAAGCGCGACTGCCGCTGCCACAACCGGACCGGCCAGAGGCCCGCGCCCGGCTTCATCCACGCCGATAATCAA
>JAQUMI010000008.1 GCA_028718225.1 Candidatus Omnitrophota bacterium
CCCTATTCCCTGGCTGCCGAATGTTTTGTTAAATTAACCCATCTTCAGTTGTTTGATGAAGCAAATAAACGCACCGCCTGCCTTTTATTGAACTTTGTCCTTTTAAAATTAGCAGCCCATTATTGTATCTTAAGCAAGGATAATGCCCATAGATATTTCAAGATAAGCAATGATATTGATTTTCGCCTGGGGAGTATTCCGATCTTTCCGCTGAATAACATCTGGGAAAAGAGGTTAACCCAGCAATTCGCCAAATTTTTAAGCCAGAACTCTTTAAAATCTTCCTCTAGCCCGGTAGATCCTGACGGAATATCAGCGAAGATTAGGAAAGAGTACGGTCCGGAGTTGTTGAAAATAACAAGATTATTGGAAAGAGGGGAATTTGAATCGCTGCTAAAGGGTTTTGAAGCGCTTATCAGAAAGGCTTTCCCCGAGGCCAAGCCGTATTTTCTCGCTGAAAAAGGAGCAGTGCTTTCCCGGTTAGGAAGATATTCTGAGGCCATTGACTTATACCGGCAAGCTTACGAAATAGCAAGAGCGGCAGGAATAAGCGATGAAGGTTTTTCTCTTGAGGTTAAAACAAGTGTTGAAATGAACCAGGTCCTTAGTATCTACCAGCATTATAAGATGGAAAGAGAGCCTTTGGTTAAAGTTATTGAGAAGATCGAGCAATCCGTCCAGTCCTATCCGGAAGATATCGATGTATTGAGAATGGCTGCTTCTATATTGGCTAAGGAGCGGGTTTTTGGCCGGGCAGTTACGATTGCGCAGGCCGGGCTTAAGCTTAACGGGAATGCTTCCGATAAAGCCGAGCTATGTCTGATTATCGGCAGTGTTCACGGCGCAGGTAAGAAGCTAGAGGAAGCAAAAGAGGCCTTTGTGGCTGGTTTGGAATTTTATCAGGAGAGCTTAAGGGATAAGCATTTTAGGTTCGCCGCAAAGGAAACCGCGGAGAAATTATATACAAATCTAGGAGAGATCTATCAGGAACAGGATAAGCCTGAAGAGGCTATAGCAGCATGGGAAAAAGCTGTCAGGTTATCAGGGGGGAATAATAGATTAACAGAAAAGATTGCTTTAGCCTGCATAAATTTTGCGCATTACCAGAAAGCCCGGGAATATATACAGAATATCTTTAGTAATCATTTTGACGAAGTTCAGGAGTTATTAAGCCAGGTCGATACAGAAGAAGGTTACCGGTTGATTTTCCAGGAAGGCTTTTCAGGCGCAGAAGAAAATAAACGTAAGAGGTTCGCCGAGAAAATCCTCCAGGCAGAACTGAAGGAACAAGGGAAGGCCGTTATTGCCCTAAGAGAGATTATAGAAGAAGGCTTGGTTTCGGCGGCAAAGAAAATGAAAGGGAAGCTTAAGCCCCGGCATACCCGCATGCTTGAAGAAGCAGTGCCGGTTTTGATGGTTTTAGAAGGCCAGTTTTGCGTTAACCCTTATCAGGTCCCCCCGGAGATTAAACGCCGGATCCCCGAGCTCATGGAGTTAGAGGAAAGAAGCGGAAAAATTTTGCAGTGGTTCAGGAAAGCTTATGCTGATTTTTTAAGCGCTCCGGATGAACAGGCGCAATTTGAGTTTTGTATTAAAAAGTCCTTGGCTAACCGTAATAATATAATCATCCTGCTTAATTCAATTGATACGCTGGTGGATATAATAGATAGAGAAGTTTGCGTTGTTACAGATGAGCCGTACATTGAAAAAATAGATTTTGTTTATTCCAAAGGGGATCCGGACTGCTTGGCCAGGGTTTATGAAGATGCCCAGGCAGGGCGGTATTTTCTTTCTTATGAATTTAATCTTGCCTGTGAGCCCGGCTTCCTTGATGAAGAAGAGACAAAGAGAGCCGGTGAATACTTGTCGCAGCGCAAAAGAGCATACCAGGAGGTATTTAGATATAACCAGGTATTTAATAAAAAGCTGATTGCGGCATTGGCGGATAAGCGTTCTGCCAGAGGCCCTATAGCGGATATAAAGAAAAAGATAGGTTTTCTGCAGTCAGAAGTTGCAGGGATCACCGTTGGCCCAACAGGGAAATTGGAATTAAAGCCTAAAGAAGACTTATTTTCGGCTTTAAATGAGATGGCTGCTACAGCCGCAAAATTAAATAGCTCCAGCCCTCTCTTGCCTTTGGAGATTACAGAGGTTGAAGGATTAAAAACCCGGATTGAAGAAGCCGCTGCCAAATTGGACAAGGCAGGATTTTTTACTGTTCTTGAAAAGGAATTTTTCCATATTTTTAAAATAAGGGGTAATTGGGTCATTTGTGTCCCGGCAAGCTACATTCTAGTAAATTTGCTGAAGAAAATATTAGACTTGTCATTTGAGAGGAATGGCGGTTTTAGCATCGGGATGATTTTCGGGGGCGTGGCTGTTAACGGAGAAAAATACGAAATAGTTGACCACACCTGGCTAACGGTTTACTCCGGAAACAAAAGGATAATAAGCATAGACCCCACCTATGGGCAGTTTGACGGGGAATTCATCGGCAAATTCTTAATTGTTGATTTTGAAGAGTCAAAAAATGCGGGATACCTGGAATGGGATGAATTTTTAGAAACCGAATTTGAAAAATACAGAAAGAGAAATTTCGGTCAGACCCCCGAAGAGATAATTTATAATTTAAGGAAGAGTTTCCGGGAAATGGCGGAAATCGAGCCGTTGAAGTTTTTATTCCCTCCTAGGCTGCTTCTGCTTTACGACGAAGGGTCTAAGACAAGAAGGGCAGAAGAAAATCCAGGCGTTATTCTGCCTATATTCAGGGAGAACCCGTTATTTGAAAACATCGATTTTGATGCTATCGTAGAACGCCTGTATAGTTACTATTGTTCCAGTTCTCCGCTGGAATATGACTATATATATAGGATGCTGGCTCGGGGTGGCTTTAGCAGCAGCCCGGTTGAAATTAGTCCAATGCTTAAGCCTTTAAATATTACGTTAGATGACTACAGCATTTATTCTAAATTCGCTGATAATAAGTTGCAGGAAGGCGGCAAAAAAATAAAGGAGGGTAAGCCTAAAGAGGCATTAAGTTTTTATTTAACAGCCTTAGAGCACCCCTTATTCGGGTATAAGGCAATGCTTGGAAAATTTCCGCTTCGGCATAAGCTCTATCCTGAATTCGAACAGCAAATTTTAGCGCTGGAAAGCTGCTGCCAAGAAATTATTTCCAGTTACGGGCCAGAGCTAAATAGGCAGACCCCGGCAATGTCTTTTACTTATCAGGGGAGATTAAAGGCACTCCATAGCGAACTCAGCAAATTTTTAAAAAAAGACGGCCGGGACATGGATTTGCCTTTGATAGTGGTGGATGTTGGTATTGGCTCAGACGGCGCTCCTACTACTTTTGACTTAGCCGAAAGTTTATCCGAAGCAGGTTTTAAAAACTTAAGAATTTATGGGATTGATAATAATACAGCCTTTTTAAAAAAAGCTGAAGATGCATTAGCCCGCAATGCACTGGCAAGTAAGCCTAACCTTAAGATTAAGTTCCGGTACGCCCAAGATTTTGATTTTTCCGGCCTAAAAGAGCTGTATGACAGAGAGGCTAATACCGGTAAGGTGGATATGGTTATTGCAGCCAATGTCTTAATGTATTACGATTCCTATAGCAGAAAAGTAGCTATAGAAAGGATGCTAAAGGTATTGAACGAAAAAGGCATCCTTTCCTTGTCCACCGGCCCCAATGTTGTATACCATGAATATATAGACTTTTCCATCTGTGCCAAGGATGGCATGTATATAGAAGGTTATGAGCAAAGGAGATTATTTGAAGGTTATGGGCGTAAGAGATTATTTGCTGATAACAAGCCCTCTTTGTCATTAGAGAAGATTTTGAAAAAGGTCCCTCTTGATTCAGGAAATGGCCTGCTTATAGGCGCGATGAGAAACCCCAAGGGTACCTTTGTCATAAGGGAAAGAGTTTATGACCAAGAAGATTTTTTACATCTTATTTTAAAGGTTGATACTGATAATTTCAGTGAAGAATTAGCGGGGTGGAATAATTTTTCGTTAAAAGGGGATAAACTTATTGTTGGATCAAATCGTGATAAAGACGAGATTGAAGTAAAAAAGTTACGCTCTGGAGGGTTAGGTTCTTTTCTTATCTATTGCATGCTGTGTAAGGCTATAGAAAATTCAGCCAAAGAATATTTTATCTTTTCTCCCCGAACGCCTCTATTTAGCCATTTCGGCATCAACCAGGAAAAAGTAGGCAGGAAAACCGGGTATTATATTTATACGGATAGCCTTAAGCCGGAGCAAATCGAACAGGCGCTTATTACTACCAGATCCGGCGAGAGAAAATTGAATTTTGAATTTATTTATAAAGAAAGAAAAAGCTCTTCGCCTGTAGTGGGCCCGCATCGGGGGCAGGCGGTACCTTTGTCAAAGGATACCATCCAATGCAGCACGGAGCTTATTCTGGAAGAGTTAAGGCTTGTACCTTTGCAGTCCGCAGAAGAAAGGCAGATCTATCGCTATAATGGCGATTTTTTTACCCGGAGGGCCTGGGGAGTTATCGATAACGGCAAATCAAGGGCACTCTTTATCCGTATAGGGTATTTATTTTTCCTGGATTCTACAGCCTACTCCCGGTTAAGCCCGGCTTTAAAGGAAATTTTGGGACCCAACGTTATTTTATTGCGTAAGCTGTGGTTAAACGAAATAGCCAAATTCCCATTTTCCTGGTATAACGCCCCCGTAATTATAAGCATGATGGAGAGAAGGATTACCGCGGATAAAACTATCTTGGATATAGGCGCCGGCTATGGGATTATTTCCTTAACAGCCTTAAAGCTTGGCTCCTCTTTTGTGCACTTGGTGGATTCTTATTGGCCGGCGTTACTTATTGCAAATATACAGTTAGAATTAAACGGCAAAGTAAGGGGCTTGGATTTTCAGTTTCACTGCGGGGATATTACACAGAAGCCCTTTGTAAAAGAGCAGGTGGGAGTGATCAGGAATAATATCCGTGATAGCTCAGAAGAGATACTTGTTGTTTCAAATATCGGAGTATGGCCGGGAGTGTATACGGCGACAAATGCCCACAGTATCGGTTTAGTCAAGCATTTTCCTGAAATTACACATTTTACCGGAGCAGGATATACGTATACGCCCTCCCTGAATTTTAAACAGACAAGGCACGACTATGCTTTTATCCGGCGTTTGGGTTTTGAGGTTGAGCCTGAGCCGGTAAGGGTGGGCCGTACGGAATTAATCGCTAGCTGGAATGCGAAAAGAACCTCTTTGCCTCTAAATAAAATCAGGCCCGGGGCGGCTGCGCTTTCATCTAAAACCTCTGGTTCTCCGGTAGGTAAAATTGATATCTTTGATTTTGCCAAAATTGCTGGAGATATCATCGGCCGGCAGAGTATTCAAGGGGTGCTTATAGGAAATAGGTCATCCGGAAAAGTCTTGCTCATTTTAGGCCTTCCAGGTATCGGCAAATCCAGTATCGCTAGGCTATTAGTTTGTGATAAGGAGAGTAGTTACTTAGAGGAAAATAGCGGCCTTGATTGGGTTTTTCTGGGAGAAGAGATACTGATGCTGATTGTTATGAGCTTTCATGGAGATACTAAGCTGTTCTGTGAAGTTAGTGAATCCATTCGAGCAGGAGTTTTAGACGCATATCTTTCTTTCCGCTTAGGGAGGGATAATAGCAAGTATATTACGGATATTAAAAGTAAAAATGGAATATATGCGCTTAGCGATATACTGGTCTTGGGGTATAACGAAGCAGGTATTTATAATCAAATAAAAATCCTGGAGAATAAGTTGGGCATTAGCTTCCCAGGCAAAGTCGAAATAAGATCACAAACTATTAAAGAGAGAAGTTTAGAAGAATATTTTAATATTGCTGACAGTATAAGGGCTTTGTCCGGTAATCCTGGCGGCAGTAAAATAAGCGGTTTAGTATACAGACCCCTTCCTTCCAGTTCGCCGGTGGAAAAAGGAGCCGGGGCAGCGCTAACTTATTCCAGAAAACTTAATTTTCCGATCACAGATTTTTCGAAAGCTGTTTTCCCGGGAATCAAGATATTTGATTTCGGCTGTGGCCACCCCATGTATCGTAACGTAAGCTGGGAGCAAAGCCTAAAAAAGCGCTATAAGGGGTTAGAGTATTATGGGGTAGATAATGATGGTTTATGTTTTGCCGAAATCATCGTTGATGCCGCAGGGGCTCTTCTGAACAGGTTGTACCGGGCAAGGAGAGATTTAGTTAGAAATATAACCGAGTATAGACGCCAGTCATATCTTGCTAATCTTCCGAAAAGATGGGGCAAGGCGGATATTGTTACATTACACTCCCCGTATGTTAAGGAAGATTACCTTATGCAGGTTGAGAACGGTACTGTTGTAAAAGCGGTCTATGATAATTTGAAGCCGGGAGGAGTGGCGCTTATTTTAACAGAGTGGCATATCTATGGGTTAAATGGGGATTTAAACATTACTCCGAAAAGAGTAGTGCGTAAGGCTTTCATGAAGAGCCTAAGAAATATTTTTGGGCGTGAGAATGTCAGAGAAACGCCGATCCCATCGGGGTATTTCCAAGAAGCATTAGTTTCATACAAGCTTTATAAAGGAAGGAATTCAAATAATGCTGATTTCGGCATAAGTTTTTTGCAGGCGCAAAAAATACAGCGTCCGGAGGCTAAGAATATATCGGCGGATAGAAATTGTGCTAGCTCTCCGATAGCTGTTTCGCCGTGGCCGGCTAACCTAGTGCCTAAGTTGCGCCGGGTAGCGTCCGAATATTTCCCTTATGTTTTTAATAATTCTACGCTGGCAGAGGCCAAGGATGTTTTTAATCAACGAAGCAATAATTTTTTAAAGGAATTGCTCTCTCTGGTTGGCGGCAGGCCTCTGTCGAATTTAAGTTGGGATTATGAATATCCTGTGAGAAGTATAAGATGGCTTGAACTAGCCCTGAAGGATAAATTAAATAATGCTTTTGATGCCGCAATATCATTATGCGAACCGGATTGGGTTGAAATAAAAGGCCTTAAAGTCCCCGCAAGCTACCGCGGCAGAGTTAGCTTGAAGGTATTCTTTGATGGCAGGGACTTACATATTATTGTTACTGATAATGGCCCGGGATACGGGAATGCAGCGGATACTAATTGGAAACGTAACAGAGATATTTATTTCGGAAAGAGGGGCGGAGGTATCGCTTCTATCCGGGATATAGCTAGAGGTATTATTGTGCCGCATGCCGAAATCAAGAGGGGTGTTATTAGGTCAATAAAATTTAACTTATCCGTAGTGAGCGAATTAAAAAATAGGCTTATCCAGTCCGTATATATGGAAGACAGGAAAGAAGGGGATAATTTAAAATTTAATCTTCAAGAAACCAGGGAAATCTCAGAAGCCTCTAGCGGCAGCGAAAAATTCAAATTTATCAGTAAAGAATTAGAATTCAGTTCGAATGACGCCAGGCAGGTTACGGTAACCGAGTTGATTATCCCCCGGGAATTTTTACAGCCTGTGAGAATGGCAAAAGAATTAACCGTTAAATATGGGATTATGCCGAAGGGGCCGGTATCTTCTTCGCCTGTAGAAATAGAACAGGCCTTAGCAGTTCTCTATGGAGAAGAGCGGCTGGAGTATTTCAGAAAAATTAAAAACGCGATTCTTCCTGGGGCAGCGGTGTTGTTCTATCCGGGGTTTGGTTCAGATGTCATATTGCCGCTGTATCTTTTTAATCCTGCCGTAATCCTTGCGACAGACGAGCTTCCCTTCTCAGAGGAGGGGTCTAACGGCAGCCGATGGATAGAAGAATACGAGAGATATAAAGAGGAATATATGTACGATAAGCTTTTCTACGGGTTTTCCAAAACGGAATTACTGGAGGCAATCCGCTTTTTGGGCGCGCCGATTATATGGGAGCTGGAATTATTAGGGGTAAAAAGGGAGGATATTAATATCGACGCATACAATAACAACATTGCGAGGGTATCCTTTATGTGGCACTCAAAGGATAAGGGGGATTCGTTATATGAAATACGTTTCTTTGGCGGGATGGACCTGAATGATGTCGATAGATACCCTGATTTTTTAAAAGAGTCGATGGAAAAAGCGGACAGTTTTATGCAGAAAGCTCTCTGGTCGGTAAAGAATAAGTCGCCGGATATGCCGCTCCCAGCCGCTTTAAATTATATCGTTAGCAATTTAAACGGCCCTAAATCCACGGTTTTATCAGACAGGCGGTTAGGGCTGGACTTTGATTGTTGGGAAGAGGCCTACTATTCAGATGTTCAGTTTGGCCATTACAATGGAGTTGAGAAGGGAGGTTTCATTTACCGGCGTAAAACGCCGCTTATCCTTTCTGCTGAAAATATTGCCAGTTCGCCGATTATCCGGGATTCAAAAATAAGAGAAGCAATAAGGATCGGGCCCCTAAAAAGCTCTTCGCCATTAAAGGTATTATTTATAGATTATGAAGGTACATTAGTTTATGACCTTAAACCCAGAAGTGAGGCAGAGCGTCTTTATCGTTTCCAGCTGGAGTCCGGCGAGAGGATCTTCGTGCCTTTTGATGGCGCAGTCGCTTTTTTAAAAGAACTAAGGAAGCGAAAAATAGAAATAATATGCGTTTATGGCCTAACGGGAGCCGTTATCTATAAGGCGATAGAAGAAAATCTTTCCGGATTGCGTCCGGTTGACCACGTTAAGGGCGAGAGCAAGAAAAAGATAATAGAGGTAGTTTTAAGCAGGAGAGGTATCCCTGCCAGGCAGGCAGCGTTTATTGATAACTTAGCTTCCGAAATCAAACAGGCAGTAGAAATTCCCGGGCTCACTGTTTTGGGTTTTTCGGCAGGCAACGAGAGTGCGGCAGGAGAATTAATCGCTGCCGGAGCCAGGGGGATTATAAGTGATTATTATGATAACGGCAGGGAAGCACTTAGGCTTTTGGGAATTATCTCTAAAGAGCCAGCATCTTCCCCTTTAGGCGGCTTTACAAATGATATAGTCCTCTTTCCGGAGAAGGGGAGTTCGCCCGTAAGAAATTATAATAAGGCATGGCAGCGCCCAATGGTGGGCAGGGGCGGTAGTATCGTAGAAGAGGCTTTTGCCTTACGCGTATCAGTTCAAGGCTATGCCCAGAAATTATTGAAGATCTTGAGTGATAATAATATACCTGTAAATGGAGCCCTCACCTACGCTATACCTAAAGTTGAAGAGGCTACAAAAGATAAGCCGGCTAAGTGGTTCAAAATGGCAATGCAGCTGGGCATAGAGCTTATCCGGGATGAAGGGATACTCCCCTGTCCTGTTTTGGCTTTAGGCGTCCCGCCGGCGGTTAATTCTTCCGAAGGATGTATTAATGGATATGCAGATAACCTTAGACGCCTAAGGTCTTTGGTTATGGAAATAAATGAATCTACAAGAGAAGAGATGCTGAGAAAATTTGCTGCAACCTGGGAACGCCCCTCTGGCAAAGCAGCGGAACAGGTGTTAAGGAAAGAAGTTTATCGGAGGATCACTAGGGTATTATCATCCTCCAGCTCTCCGGTAGAAGCGTATTTAGCGAAGCAGTTAAGCGGTTATGGCTATAACGATACTCTGCGCCGCAAGGGCTATGTTGATTGCCATGAACAGAAGATAAGGGTTAATTTCTACGGAGAAAGCTACTCCAGAAAGGCCGAGACTTATTTTTATCGTTCCGGGAGGATAATCGTTATAGATAATCATTATCTCCATTTATTCAATTTAGCGAGATTTACTGAAGATGGGGTGGTAGCGATAGGCGTAGATATATTGGATATGCTTCGGGAGGGTTACGCTTACGACTCTAGATCCTTTCAGCAATGGACCGTCGGATGCCTGTTGGCGATGCAGGAGCTTGAGTTTAAAGATAAAATAGTAGTGGATGCCGGCAGCGGCGACGGAGTAATAACGTTTGCCGCCCTAGCTTTAGGCGCAAAAAAAATATACGCCCTGGATATGTATGAAGGCTCCCGGAAGGTCATTTTAAAGTCGCTCGGGATAAACGGTTTTCCGCAGGAGAAAATAAACTTCCAGTATCTCGGATATTTATTTTCTGAATTGAAGAGAAAGGCGCCTTTTGACAAAAAGGCAGATATCTTAGTAGCTAATTTGACGCAGTTCGGCATTCCCGGGTTAGCCGGGGATTATGATAACTGCCTGAAGAACGACGATTTGGCTGACCTGACCGACTTTTTTAGACCAAAGACGGTTATTATTTCCGGCAATGGGAATATCGGGTATCTGAAGCAGCACTTAGCCAGAAAAAAGTTCGCTTACAGGGTTGAGAGAGAATTATATTTTGAAAATGAATTTATAGGGGGGGTTTTAAGAGAAGCATCCAGTTCTCCGGCAGTGGGGCTTATGGATACTGCAGCCGGAAGATTAAGAATTCTGGATAATTATCTATTCGAACGTTTGATTCGGGAGCCGGGCTTGGATTATAAAAAAGAACTCCTTATCGCAGATGTGGGATGCGGCAAAGGCGCAGTGACCAGCATTGAATTAAGTGATTACGCCAAGAGAGCCGGTAATTCCCCAAAAGTAACAGTAATCGCCTTGGATAGCAGCCAAGAGGCTTTCGAGAACATCAATATGCTTGATTCCGAAGGAGTAATTTTTCAAGAAGCAGATTTTCGCTCAAAATATTATTCCGGATTAAGGGTGGACATAGTAAGGTGTATTAATGTCATCCGTTGGCTTAATCCGTGCGATTTCATTGAAAATATCGCTGCTTTAGCCGGGCCTTTAACCGAAGGCGGAATTTTGATAGTCGGAAATAATGATATAGATGACTACAGGATACTTATGGCATTTGTTTATCAGAAAAAAAACAGCGGTCTCTTAAAGAGGCAGATCTTGTTTGGTTTTGTTGGTGAGCGTCTGGATGAAAGATTTCTGGAGGTAATTAAGGGTTTCCCGCAAGGAGATAAAGATATCCTCTCTTTCCGCAAGGATATCCCGGAAGCCCGAAGCGATTTCAAGAACGGATATGTTTTTAGCTTTGAAAGAGGGCTAGGGCAGCTGGGCTATGGAATTGTAAATAAAGACGGCTACAGGCTAACGGTTAAAAATTTTAACCCGCCTAGAATCGGAGCAATTCCGGTCCTGAATACCTCCAGCTCTCCGGCCAGGAAAGCTACTACTGTCAATCAATTATTTAATCAGCGCCAGATGGTTGCCTTAGAGCTTTTGTGCCAAAATGAGCCTTATAAAGAAATAGGCAGGGTTTTAAATTTAAGCCACCAGGGAACGGTAAAGAAAATCGTTCATTCAGTCCTTGATGCCTTTGGGCTGGAGCATAATACCAAGAAAGCTTGGCCTCAACTGGTAGAGAAGGCTAAGGAATTTTATCCCGGTATCCTGATTAATCCGTTGACTGATACGGAAAAAAATATTTTAACCCTGATACAAGAAGGCAGGATAAAGTCTAGGGATATTGCCAGTAGCAGGCACGTGACAGTAGAAGCAAACAAGAGGCATATTCGCGGGATTAAAAATAAACTTGGTATTAAGGGAAAAGGATTTGGTCCGGCGGTAGCCGAGAAAATCCTGAAGCAGGCCTTAGAGATGAAATTACTTTCTCATATGCAGAATAAGGCGGTATTCCTTTCTGATGTGCAAATAAATGCATTATCGTTGAGAGCGGCAGGTCTTTCTTATGGAGAGATCAATACGCAGCTTGGGATAGCCAGAAGTGATGTTTTGTGTAGTCCTGCGTATATCAAGAAAAGGGCGAGGCAGCAACAGATTAAGATAACGCTGAAAAGCGGAAGCCATAATACGCCGTTCGCTACATCTTTGATTTTAATCAGGGCATTACAAGCTCAAGGCCAACTGCCCAAGGAGCTTGATCTGTCCAGTTTGCAATTAAGGGCAAAAAAGGAAAAATTTGGCTTCGCTAAACTTGAAATATTGAGGCTCTTAGCTTGCGGGAAGGATCTTAATGAGGTTATGGAGATACAAAAAAGGTCATCTTACGGTTCCCTTTGGGGCCTGCTTAAGAAATCTTGCCAAGCCTTAGAGGTAGATATCGAGATTTCAGAGAAGGCCGATTTTCTGCCTCTTCTACAGGCTGCCAGGCGGGAGGGCTTAATAGAAGGATATCTGACTATGGATGAATTAATTGCTGAAATGGAAAAGAAAATCGAATGCTTAGTTTCCATAGGTATCTTAAAAACAAGAGGCCAAGTATTAGCAGGGTTGGAAGAAAGAGCCAAGCGCCGAGGGGATATTATTAGTTTAGCTAGGATAGAGCGTTATTATCAAAACGTCGAGCCGCGTATTAGCATGGAATCTAATTCCATCAGCGCCGGCTCTCCGTTAGCGAAGAACCATATGGCCAGTCCCCTTTATAAGATGCAGGAGCAGGCATTTACCGGTAGATTATCCAGCTCTCCGGCGGTTCAAGATTCGGCATTAATGCCGATGAAGTCTTTTTTTGTGAATGCCAGAGTATGGAGCGAACTACCCGATTACTTTACCGAGATAATCACAAGGTCAATAAGCTGGGCAGAGGGAGATATTTATCCTTATGGTATAAGGGGGAGAAGGACCGCGGTATTTCCTTTAAAGCGCCCTGTTGAATGCAGCAACGGTAAAATTATCCGGGCCCTGGAGATCAAAGGCATCTTATTTAAAGAAGGAGACTCAGTCAGTCATCCTTTGAAAGAATTATACCGGGTTTTCAAGGTCCCGGAATTGGATGCGCAGGGTCAGATAATCCTTCGTGATTCAACAGATTTAAAGGGCGGCTTGGCGTATAGAGCTTCCGTCAACGAATACCGGATACTAAAGGAACTTAACGGCAGAGTCGACAATGACTATGCTTATCCTGTCGGTTACGGCCAATACCGTGATTACCGGAATAAAGATGAGGCTTTTGGGTTTTTCATAAGGGGGGTGAGCCAATATCCCGGAGAGCGGATATGGGATCTTTTAAGGAGAAGGCACGGGAGCAATCTTTACAATAGTATTTCTTTATGGAGGAAGTACTCCGGTTTATTGGAAAAGTACGGTTTAGCCCTGCGCGATTTTCATGACGCCGGTTTCTTTCATAATTATCCGCATTTAGGGAATATCTCCTGGAATAGGGAGAGGGAGAGGATAATCTTTCACGATTTTGAAACCTGCTTGAGCATAAAAGACGAAGCCCGCGAAAGAAAGGTCAGCTACCGCCTGATGGATTTATTTTCCGCCTATGCCCACTTCCTGAATTTTGCTTTTGGCAAACACGAGAATTTTCAGGATTTGTTTTCTTTGGACAGCAGGTTAAGCGCACGCCAAAACCCTTTTATTCCTTTCTTTAAGGGGTACTTTAACAGTGCGGAAGCAGATTTGCATTCTTTATCCCCGCAGGTTATTGACGGATTCTTCTCCGCAATGATCGAGCCGGTTACAGAAATAGATAATGAGATTATCCGGATGCTCTTGGACAGCGAAGTTCCGGGGCAGGATACCGGCAGCAGCCTTTCTTCTAAGGCAAGCTCACCTTTAAATAACCTCCTTCAAAAAACAATTTCAGTACTGTGCGGGGATTCGGAGGTTAGGCCGGAGCTTTTCCGTTTTATAGAGGAAATTCGCCGCCAGGCACTTGTTCTTCTTTTTGCCGGTTCTGATATGCGGGAGAATAATGCGTTAGTAGATTATAAATGCCGGGAGCATGATAATTATGATAGTTTATATAGCGAGATAAAACCATTTATCAGGTTTATCTCCGTTACTCCACTGTATAGCAATATTCTGTGCTTTTTGGCCTGTACCCTAGAGAATTTGAACTGGCATGTGAGGGACGGATTAGCCTTGATAGTAGTGTATTTTACCAAGGATATGTGGATAATTTCAGTAAACGACAACGGAAGAGGTTTTCGCGATAAAAAAGGGCGGCCGGTGAGAACCGATGAAGTCATAAAATGGAAGAAAAGTCTGGGGAAAAACGGCCGAGAAGGCAAGGGACTTACCGTAGCAGCAGGGAGGGAAGCCGACTTAACGGTTATCTCTCAACCCCGGGAAAGTTCAGTAATAGCTAAGCTGCCATTTATCCTGCATCCTAAGTGCCGCTCTGTATTTAAGATTGAAAATGATCGCAGAAGGGGAACGAGTATAACCGGTTATTTTTATAGGGGGTTACTTACTCCGGATAAGCAGGAGTGGAAAGAAGAAACTATCGGCCGCCTTGAAGCGGATTTAAAACAGGGGATTTATTCGCCGATAATTTCCAGTTCGCCGCTAAAAAAGGACCCTAATCAGCAACTTTACCGAAAGGCTATTTTTTATCTTAGGTTTAGAAATGTCGCTGAGGCGAGCAGGGCGGCTTTGGAATTGGCGTATAAGGATCCAAAATTAGCCTACGATTTTTACTTGAGGTTTATAAGGTTGAATAAACCGGGAGTTTTGGAAGAAGTCCATAAAGGCGCTCTAAGGTTGTTGATCGCTTATGATGTTTTGGGGAATGAACTTTTTAAGGAGTTGGCTAGGGTCCGGAACCGTTCCAGTTCTCCGGTTAAAATTGGCCGGAAGCATATAGTTGAGATCTGCGGGGCAAGGTTGAAATTGATCCCTTACGGAGATTTTGCTAATGCAAGGGTAGAAATACGCACCGGCGACGGTAGGGAGGTAGGATTTATATATGGAGTTGGGGAATTTTGTTCTGACGGCCTCAAGAGGTTTGGCCTGAGGGGTATGAAATTAGAAGCGGATTTTAGAGGTACGAATCTATCCCTGGGATTAATCAGGGAGTTTATGAAGATTTTTCCCGCAGACTGGATGCATAGAAACCACAATCCTTTGTTAAGTATCATATTCAAGGAGCATTTTGGATTTGGCCCGGTTAATCCTGATTTTCGCAACCGGGTATATGTTGGCAGGCCAGATGAAAATAAGATCATTCCGCTATTTTTCCCTTACCATCAAGAGCCGCAGAAGGCAATTCCGGATAATGGATTGAATTTAGGATTTAAAATAACCAGTACAACCCCTCATCCCTATACGAAAACTTATATTATGACAGAATATACAGGCTGCGGGAGTTTGCCGGCGGGGGCACTGGTGAGGACTTATAGTTCTGCCGCCTCCTCGCCGTTATATAATAAAAATTTTGAATTAACTCAAACTAATTTTACTTTAGATAAGGCGTATTCATTATTACGAGAGTGTAAATTTAGCGGAGATTATGATTTAGTATATTCCAGGGCATTATTACGTGAGATTTTAAACTATCCCATTGAAAAAATTATGGTAGTAGGTATGGGATTGAGATATTTACCGTTATTATTGGCTATGGTAGGTAAACAGGTAGTTTTTGTAAATAAAGATATAGCACGTCTAAATATTGTGCAGAATGATGCGCGTACAATAAATGCACTTTTAAAAGAGCCAAGGAAAAAATTGCGCATAGAATTTATTCAGGGTGAGATAGGTTCTTTGGACATAAAAGCCAATAATTTAGAACCAGAAAGTTTTGACCTAGTTACATTCGTTGATTTGATTGGCGGTATCCCTCAAGGAAATCCCAGAGATTGGCTTTTAAAGGCCAAAGTATTGCTTAAGCCAGAAGGCTATCTGGTTATTGATGAAGATAAGGCCAGGGAAGGCCAAAGTAGCCTCATTGATTACTTTTCTGATATTTTTCCTGAATATGAACAGCTAGCAGGGGGAGCTTACCTTAAAGGGGCATGGAATGGAGAACGCAGTAAGAACCGTTTCCTTAAAATTAAATCATCTATCGGCGCGCCCAAGAGATTATTTGAGGCAGGTTCTTCTTCCCCTGTTTTTTCTTTAAGCTCGGTAATACTATCTGAATTGAAATATTGGATGGACAATTATCCGCCGCTAATTAAAAATAAAAAAGCCACTAAATATAATGAATGGGAACCGACCTGTGATGAACCATCAGGGCTAATAGAGCCGCTGCCGGTTTTAAAAAGACGCCCGCTGAACTATGCTGGTAATGGAGATAAAGGAGAAAAACCTAACTGGAAGACACTAGAAGTAAAAAATTATTTTACTGTGCAATTTCCCAGTAGAAAAGCCCAAGGGATAATATATCGGGAAATAAAACTCGGCAATAAAGCAGCCCTACGCATGTTTATAGATATAGGATTAGCAAGAATAGCAGCTCTAGCGGTTAGCTTTATAAAAAGCCTCCCCCGCAAAATAATTCAAGATGAAGATTGCTATGCTGGCGCCCTTGATATCATTCAACATCCTTTAATTTACAGGTATGTGAGGGATTTAGCGGTAGCTTTTAATTATTTTCCAGATAACGGTACTTTTGAAGGGTTTATCGAAGAGTATTGGAAAAATTTCTGGCGTAAGGAAATGGCGTGCGAATTAAATAACGGGATTATTCCAGTCCCCCATAATTTTTATCAGCGTAGACACAAAGTAGTAGAGGCAGCACGGGTTTTAGAAGAATCAGGCCTGTGGGCGAGTTATGAAAGAATCAGCCAGGTATCCGGTATGGATCTGGATAGTGTTCACGCTATGATTGGCGGTTGCCCTCTTGATGGAAATATAGTATCTTTTGAGACACCTATCTCTGATAATAGGGAAGAGAGTTTTACATTAGAAGATACTATCGGGTTCGAACCGAATAGCTGGACAGGGAAATTGACCGTTCTTATAAATTATCTAACTGAGAGAATGAAAAAATGCAGGGTAGGATGGCAGCAACAAATTGTATTTATATACTATCAAATCTTGAAATATGGGTGGGCTGAAACCAATGAAGAGTTAGCCAAGAGGGGCTTTACTCCAAAAAATAATCGTAAGCGTATTCACCAAATGGCGCAGGAAGCTGTCAAAAAGTCCGGATTAAATGCGGAAGTGCTAGAAAAAATTCAAGATGAATTAGGTATAGGCAGTTCTTCTTCGCCGGCAGAACAAAATATCTCTACTCCTTACGTTTTTTCTATGTCAGCGATTAATCAGAATTATAGGTATACCTTTGATAACTCTATTTATACAATTGCTTTAAGTTTTAGGATACCTCCTTCCCAGATTTTATTAGCTTTACCGTTTCGGATGAGAATGAACTGGCGTAAAGAAGAGAAACAGTTTATGAAGATCGAGAAGGTATTAGGACGGTTTAATTGTTCGGGCCTGGAAGAGTTACTTGAGCGCGCATCGGAAATAAGAATAAAAGCTACAAGAGAAGGGTGGAAGGAAACGCAAAAATTGCTTATGTCATTATTCCCTTTTTTACCTAAAGAAGAGAGAGAACCTAAGTTGGATTTTGTCCCTGAATTTGACTGTAATGAACTTTTTATATTAAACCGGAGCGTTGCTTCTCTGTCTAATCCTGTCTGTACATCGGGAGATTTTCAAACTACAGACCCTTTTAGCCACGCTAAGGATAATTTTACCTATATAGTGAAAGTATTGCAACTGGAAAGGTTGTTGCATAATAATAATGTAGAGGTAAACGCTCTGATTATTTTTTGCGATAATTATTTTACAGAAGCATTGCATTCGTTGATCCGGAAAAATGAGCAGAAGATAAAAATACTGCGATATGCCAGGGATCGTGGTTTGCCGATTGTTCTGATACCTTCGCGTCTTTGTGATGATCCAGGGCTCTATGAATATACCAAACAAGCTGAAAAATGTATCGACGGGTATTCTTATCGTCGGGAGGGGCTGTTAATTCCTTCCAGCTCGCCGTTGCTTAAAGGGCGCAGCCCGATGACAGATAAAAATAACGTTTCTTTTTTATCAGGAGTATTTTTAGGGGAACTGGGGGTGATCTCTTCGGGTTATGCAGAGTTGAATAGTGTGGTTATTCGGATTTTGAAAAAGCTTAGCGGCCAGTATTCTTATACCCGGGTTCATTCTGAACGGGTGGCACAATATAGTTTGCTTTTGGCTGAAGAGTTGGCGCAAAAAAAGAATGGTCCGTTTGATTGGGCAGACTTCCTCTTGAACGCCTATCTTGCCGGGCTCCTGCATGATATTGGTAAGGTTAACATTCCTAAAAAGATTATTAATGGTAAAGCTGGCCTCAATGAAAAGGAGCTTATCAAAATAAAAACCCATGTTTCTGGAAGTGTCAGGATCCTTAAAAAATATCCTATTTTCCCAAGAGAGGTGATAGACGGCGTCCGGTTCCATCATCAGAGATGGAACGGGCAAGGTTACCCATATCAGTTAACCGGAGAGAACATTCCATTAATAGCTTCTATTGTTTCTGTGGCAGACGTATTTGATGCTACAACAAATAGGCGCCCTTATCATAAAAAAGTTTTGGATCCTCAAGCTACTAGAAAAAAAATTATATTAGGCAGGGGTACGCAGTTCAACCCTAAAGTAGTGGATAGTTTTGAAGAGTTATGTTTTGAAAATAAAATTGAGCCTATTATGGAAAATGAGGTCAGTGATTATGTGAGAACGATTATGTCGGGAATAATCGAGCAGAAAAAAATAGAAACCGCCAGCTCGCCGGTAGACAATTACAAAAAGACCCTTTTCCAGACCTTTAGTTTAGCGATGCAAGGCAAGGATTACCCGGCCGCATTGAATTGTCTGAAGAAGATTTTATTCCGTTACCCTCACGATGCAGAAGCCATGACTGCTTATCTTAAGGTTACCCGGGAAGCAGGCTCTCTTAGGGAGGATGCTTTTAGAGATATAAACGAAATAATCCAGGCTAAGCAGTTTTCTTCGGCTGCGTATTATATCCGTTCAGTTTTATACTATGATAAAAAGGATTTTGCGAATTGTCTGGCGGATTTGTGCCGCGCAGTTGAATCCGCCGACGGAGTAAGCAGTCATGTTTTACAGCTTTTGAATAAAATAATCCGCCTGGATATGATATTAGAGAAAGAGCATAAGTTTTACGTCGCCGGTATCTCCCTGGTTCAAGAAATAGAAGATACCGTCCGCAAATTTTTGACCCGCAAAATGTCGCTAAAGGATTGGGATGTTTCTATCTGGGAAGGGATAAGTTACATAATCCTGGCCAATGCTTTATTAAACAGCGGCAGATACGCAAAAGCTCAGGAGAAACTGGCTATTGCCCTATCCGCTGAAAATATTGCCGGGATAAAAGCAAGTGGGTTAGAATTAAGCAGGTATTTATCCCGAGGTTTTAATCTGCGGGCGAGCATATCTTTATTTTTGGCGGAAGAGTCTTTAATCAAGGCAGAATTGGGCTGGGTGAACGGCCTTATTATTTCTAACGAAGATAAATCAGAGATTGAAAAAATGCTCAGGCAGGCGGATGAGAATATAGCCATGGCCGAGGCCAGCGACAGGACTTATATTGACGGAATTAACCATTTGTGGATACGAGACTTAAGGGGCAAGCTGCAGTTTATTATTAATAATGATTACGCGCGGATTTTATTAACGATCCCCCATAAAGAGGGCTTACGGGTCTTGCATCAAGCTATTGCGGCGGTCTTACGGAAAAAGGGTGGCCGCAGGTTCAATCTCGATGAAGTAAATGCTGTTGGAATCAGTCTAAATATGAAAGATGTGGAATGCCTCAAATCAATAGAGGTAATTCATACTATCCAGGATTATCCCCGGACATATTATTATTCCGGGATGAAATTATTTATTGTTCCGTTGCCAAAATAACTTATAGGCAGCTGCTGAAAAAATTAATTTATTTATTGGACATTTTAGTAAATAGCAGGATAATATTGTTAAGTTGGCTTGTCTCAGCAGGTTAGAGCAAGGAGGGTAAAATGGAAGAGCGCCGGAGCGTAGCGCGGTGGCAGATTAATAAAGAGGCGGGCTTGACCGTAGAGGAAGGGTTAAAGCCTATCCCTTGCGTGGTGGAAGATATAAGCATTCAGGGAATGCGCATCTCTTCGCGCAAGGCACTTTTTCCGGAAGTTTTCGCAAATTTTAACCTGGCCCTGACGGAAGATTTCGCGTTTAAGGCCGGGGCACAGCTAGCCTGGCAGGATAACGCATATGAAAGGAATATCTACGGGCTTTCTTTTAACCGGATCGAAGAATCGGCGAGAAACCGGATAAGCGAATATGTCAAAGATAATTTTCCCGGCGAGTTAGCCAAACAATGGTGGAAAGGCTTATAAATGCAGGAGCATAGAAAATTACCCAGATGGCTGGTGAACCGGCAAGCCAGTATCAAGTTGGAAGGCCAGGCCCGGGAAATCCTTTGCCGGATTAAAGACATTAATTTTAAAGGCATGCAGATTGCCTTAAGCTATAAACTTAACGTAGATAGCTATGTAAGATTTAGCCTGGCTTTGTCCGGTGAGTCTTTTTTAGAGACTCAGGCCTGGGTGGCCTGGCACAAGCAGCTAGACGGCTGCGATATTTACGGTTTATATTTTAATAAATTGAATAAAGAGGATGAAGACAAAATTTATCAATTTCTTTACCATAATATTCAAAAGGGAGCTTCAAAAGGAGGTGAGAATATGGAAGACCGTAGAATATTCCAGAGGTTCAACTACAGGCTGGGGGCCAGGTTGCTTAACCTGAATAATGGTAATGAAATGGCAGCTGAAACCAGTGATGTCAGCGCCAAGGGTATCGGGTTAGTGCTTAAACAGGAGGTAGTCATTAATACTCCGCTTGAGGCCTGGCTTCATATCCCGGACACAAGCGAGCCGCTTTATGCCAGGGGTATCGCAGCCTGGTCAAAACGGGATAGCGATAATCAGTACCGTATAGGCATGGATTTAGAGAGGGCAGATTTGATGGGTTTGTCCAGAATTTTAAGAGTTTAAAAAAGAGTTTAAAAGAGCTTGACCTTGCCTTAAAAATATGTTAAATTTTATATTCTTACCTAAATAAAGTAAGGAATAAAATCTAACTTAATCCTGCCTGCCGACAGGCAGGGAGAAAGGCGAGGGTTAGCAACTATGCGTCAGAGTAAACTATTATCAATTCTTATAATAACCGCGTTTTTATTCCTATCCGCAGGGTGCACCGCTAAAGGCGATTCCGGCAAGAATATTACTATCTGGCACTGGATGACTGACCGCGAGCCGGCGTTTAAGGAATTAGCTAAAAGATATGAAGCTAACTCCGGCATAAAAGTAAATTTTGAGCTTTATGCGCCATCGGATGCTTATTCGCAGAAGGTGCGCGCAGCCGCGCAAGGCTCAAACCTTCCGGATATCTTCGGGATATTAGGAGAGAAGAGAGATTTTGCTTCTTTTATCAAAGGCGGCTTTATCTTGGATCTTACTCCTTATATGCTGGAGGATAAGGCGAAGTGGAAGAACAGCTTTTTTGCCAAAGCCCTGGCGGTAGATGAATTTAGTGCCGGAAACAGCTACGGCGTTGCCCCGGGTATTTATGGCGTGCCTATTGATATTATGACCATAGAGATGGTTTATAACAAGTCTTTATTTAAGCAATTAGGCCTTAATCCCAACCAACCTCCGCAGACCTTTGAGAGGTTATTAGAGATTGGCAGGAAGCTGAAGGCAGCCAATCTGCAAGGGTTAGTTTCCGGTTGGGGCGAGATCTGGATGATCGACTGCCTTGCCAGTAATTACGCCTTTAACATAATGGGCAAGGATAAGGTTATTGCCACCATAAAGGGCGAAGTGCCCTATACGGACCCGGGCTGGGTCAAGGTTTTATCTTTATTTAAAGATATGCAGGAATCCGGCCTTTTGGCCAGCGGCGTAGTGACCATGGTCAATAAGACTGCCGAACAGCTATTTGCCAATGAAAAAGCAGTCTTTGCTTTTAACGGTTCCTGGTGCGTGAATGTTTATAAGGGGATGAATCCGCGCCTTGAATACGGCGCGTTCCTGCCGCCCAAGGCTTCCAATAAATATCCGATGGCTATCTGGGGAGGAGCAGGTTCATCCTTTATGGTCAGCAGCCGCTCAAAAAATAAAGAAGAGGCAATCAAATTCCTGCGCTGGCTTACCGAAGCGCCTCAGCAGGCTTACCTGGCAGAGAGTACCAATAACCTTCCGGCAAATAAAAATAGTTTGAATTGGATCCCGCCGGTTATGGCGGATTTTGCCAAGGCGATGGATAATGCCACGCATCCGAATGTCTGGGGGGTCTCGGAATTTTCTCCGGTCATTGAAGCCTTGGACAAGGGGATCCAATCCATAATCATCGGAGAAAAAACTCCGGAACAGGTAGCCCGGGAAGTTCAGAGGGTTAAAGAACGCGAATTAGCCAAAAAGAGATGAAAATTAAAGCCTCTTTAGAAAACTACCTTTTTGTTTTACCTGCCGTAACCATTTTCGCGATATTCTATATCATACCTTTTATTTCCGTTTTCCAGCTTAGCTTTTACGATTGGGATGGGATACTTCCCACCAAGATTTTTATCGGCTTGAGTAATTTTAAGGAGATTGTCGCGGATAGGATCTGGTGGCAGTCGCTCTGGCAGTCAGGGTACATAACTTTAATCGCGCTTACCTTTCAGAACGCTATTGCTTTTTTGCTTGCCTGGGCCTGCGACCGCGAAATCCGGATGAAACATTTTTACCGGGTGATCTTTTTTATCCCGCCGGTCCTCTCCGAAGTAGTCGTCGGCCTGGTCTGGCAGTGGATATTAAACGGAAATTACGGGATTTTAAACCACTGGCTGGCTTATTTTGGTTTTACGAATTTAACCCATAATTGGCTCTCTGACCCGAATACGGCCTTGACCACCGTCGCGATTGTGCACTGCTGGAAAGGTTTTGGCTGGGGGTTTTTATTATTCCTGGCGGGCCTACAGACTATCCCGCGCGAGCTTTATGAGGCAGCGCGCGTTGACGGCGCCAATGCCTGGAACTCTTTTAAGAACGTTACGATACCCCTTATGATACCGGTAGTGGTATTGGTAGGGATACTGACGATCTTGGGGACAATGCAGGTTTTTGTTTTGATTTATACGATGACCGGAGGCGGGCCGGGATACCATACGGAGGTCCCGGTATTAAGAATATTGGCTTCTATGCGCGGTTCATCGCGTTTTGGCTATGCCTGCGCGCAGGGTATAACGTTCGGCGTGATTTTATGTATGGTTTCTTTTGCCCAATACCTGATTAACAAGAAAGCGAAAGCTTAAAAAATGCGTTCAGCCCTTTACTACAAAGCAAAAAATACAGGAATAAATCTAGTCATCCATTTCTTTATGCTGACTGTAGCAGTGACCTGTATTTTCCCCCTGCTCTGGATGATCTCCTCAAGTTTGAAGACCCAGGAAACAATTTTTAAAGACATGTCGCTTATCCCTAAAGTCTTCCACTTTGAAAATTACTACCGGGCATGGGTTGAAGGAGGCTTTGGCCGCTATTTTCTGAACAGCGTCTCCTATACGGTAATTGTGGTCGTCGGAATAATTATTATTTCTTCCATGGCTGCTTATGCTTTCTCGCGGCTGAAGTTTCCCGGGAAGAATATCCTCTTTTTCATGTTTATCGCGGCGATGATGATTCCTATACAGGGGAGCTTTGTGGCGCTTTACGTGCTGCTGAATAAGCTGCATTTAAGGAATACGCCGTTGGGTTATATCCTCTGCATGATTAACGTGGGGCTGTCCGCCAGCATATTCTTACTGAAGACTTTTTTTGACAAGATGCCTAAGGAATTGGAAGATGCTGCGCGTATCGACGGTTGTTCAAAGCTCGGTATCTGGTGGCACGTGGCTTTGCCTTTATCCAAGCCGGTATTAGCGGTGGTGGTGGTCTTAAACGCGCTGAATGTCTGGAATGAATTTATCCTGGCCTTGATTATCTTTGATTCCCGGCCGCTTATGCCGCTGCAGGTGGCTTTGATGGCTTTTCAGGGAGAATTTGTCACGCAGTATCCGCTTTTAATGGCGGGCTTAACCATCGCGGTGCTGCCTATTATAGGCCTCTATCTTTTGATGCAGAAATATATTATCAAGGGAGTTACGCAGGGAGCGGTTGTCGGATAATGTTTAAAATCAAATTAACTTCCAGTCTGGCATTTTGTTTACTTGTTTTTACGTTGGCTTGTTTTGCCGCGCAGGATAAACCTTCCAGCGGAGAGTTAATCAATAAGGCTTGGGCCAGCCACGGTAAAAAGGATATAGAGGCTACCCTTAAATACACCCAGGAGCTTATTGATTTATATAAGGATGCAGCGGATAAGCAGGAGGCATCGTTAAAAACAATGCCTAAGGCCAAAAATGAGATTGAAGACGTGCAGGTCTTAAATGACGTTGCTACCGCCTATTTTATCCAAGCTGAGTCTTATATGCGCCAGGATAAAACGGAAGAGGCTAAAAGGATTTTTAAAGTAATTATCAATAAATACCCTTACGCCCAGGCCTGGGACCCGCGCGGCTGGTTTTGGTCGTTGAAACTAGCGGCAGAACAGAGTATTAAGAAGATTGAGACCGGTTCTATTGAAATCGAGCAAAAAAAGAAAGTCAGCCAGCTTCCCACCAAAATTGTATTGTATGATGCTGGCCGGGAAGATTTTGTCAATTACGAAAAATACGGGGAATTTAAAGATAAAGGGACCAAAGACTATAAATATATTGTTAAAGACCAGGAAGGTTTAAGCGCCGCCGTAGGGGAAGGCATTTATCCGAATACCACTTCGGTAAGACGGGACCCGGAGCTGAAAAAGGCGAGAAAAGAGAAGCGCTTAGAAGGGGATGTTTGGGATTTTGTGCATTCCCCGGACCTGGAAGCGGCATTTTTAAAATGGGCTACCGGCACTGAGCCGCAGGGAGTAAGGTTGTTTTACACTGCGCTTATCCTGGAGAAATCCGGCCTGATTAAACACGCGCTTAAATGCTATTATTCTATAATCGTGCATTATCCAGCCAGCTACGGCTGGACTTATTGGCATACGCCCTGGTATGTGGGCCAGGCCGCCATTGCCAAGATAAATTTTATCCTGAAGAATAATCCGCAACTGGGGACCAGCCTGGAGGGTGCGGATATTAAAATAATCAATGGTTATGATAACGATGTTTCTAACGATATAGCGGTGGTCAGCCCCGGTAAATTTGTTAAATCCGCAGCCCCCAAAGAATTAAACCCGGCTTTGCCGGAGCCGAAGGTCAAAAAAACTTCCGGCAGCGGTAAGGTCTATTGCGTGCAATATGAAAACGGGGATTGGCAACTGTTGGTTGATGGCGCGCCTTTTATTATCCAAGCTATTACCTATTCGCCGACTAAAGTGGGAGAGTCTCCGGATGAAGGAACGCAGACCAGCTGGATGGAGGATGATTTTAACCATAACCACAAGGCCGACGGCCCGTATGACGCCTATTTAGATACGGACCCGCAAAAAACCCCGCTAGGCGATTTTAAGCTTATGCAGGATATGGGTGTAAACGCCATAAGGCTCTACCATCACCCGATGAAGATAAATAAGGAAGTCCTGCGGGATATGTATAATAAGTACGGCATACGCGTGATCATGGGTGATTTTCTCGGTAAATACGCGCTCGGCTCAGGCGCTGCCTGGAACCCCGGGACTGATTACAATAATGCCGAGCACAAAAAAAATATGCTGGCCTCGGTCAGGCAAATGGTCAATGAATACAAGGATGAGCCTTTTATATTATTCTGGCTCTTGGGTAATGAAAATGTTTACGGGTATGCCTGTAATGCCGACACCCAGCCGGACGCCTTTTTTAAGTTTGCCAATGAAGTAGCCAAGGAAATTAAGGCTATTGACCCGGATCATCCGGTAGCCCTCGGAAGCGGCGATATTTTATTCCTGGATAAATTCGGCAAAGACAGCCCGGATATTGATATTTTCGGAGTTAACGCTTACCGTGGGGATTACGGCTTTGGCCGCCTCTGGAAGAGCGTAAAAGAAGAAACAGATAAGCCGGTTTTTGTTACGGAGTTCGGCTGCCCGGCTTATGCCGAAGGGAAAACTCCTCAGCAAGCCGAAGACTTACAGTCAGAATATCATCAGGGCTCCTGGCAGGATATCCGGGAGAATATGGCTTTTCAACCCGGAGCCGGTAATGCCTTAGGCGGCATAGTCTTTGAGTGGCTGGATGAATGGTGGAAGGCGTACGAACCGTATATCCATGATACCAAAGGTTTATGGGCCGGCCCGTTTCCCGACGGCTTTATGCATGAGGAATGGCTGGGGGTTTGCGGCCAGGGAGACGGTAAAGAGAGCCCGTTCCTGCGGCACTTACGCAAAGCTTATTATACTTATCAGGAATTATGGAAATAATTTTTAAGGAGAAAAGCAGCAATCTTATTATGAAAGGGAGGTGTTTATGAAAAAGTTAGTTGCGATTTTAGCGGTCCTGGCTTTAGCTATGCCGGTTTTGGCCCTGGCTCAAACCGATACGGCGCAGAAGGAGTTTGTGGTTTATAGCAATAAGAACGCCAGAAATAATCACTATATCCCCTCGGGATGGATGGGGGATACCGGCGACATTAAGATGAATGACCAGTCAGCGGATAATCCTAAAAACGGCGCAACATCTATCCAGTTTATTTACAGCGCCAAGAAAACTCAAGGTCAGGGTTGGGCAGGTGTTTACTGGCAGAACCCGGCGAACAACTGGGGGAACAAGAAGGGCGGTTTTGATTTAACCGGTATGAATAAACTCACTTTCTGGGCCCGCGGCGCCAAAGGCGGCGAGGTTCTGCAAAAAGTAATGGTCGGCGGGATAAAAGGTACCTATCCGGATACGGCAACCGTTGAGGTCGGCCCGATTGAACTCACGGAAAACTGGAAACAGTATACGGTTAACCTTACGGGGCTGGATCTTTCCTATATTAACGGCGGATTCGGCTGGGCGACAACTTCAGATTTAAATCCCGACGGAGCAACCTTCTACATTGATGATATTAAATTTGAAGTGGACCCGGCCTTAAAGCCGGAAGGCAAAAAGCAGGAAGCCATGCCTTTTTATATCTACTCTGACCGCTCCACACCCAGGAACCATTTTATCCCTTCGGGCTGGATGGGCGATTACGGAGATGTAAAATATGACGGCGCTTCCAAGGAAGACCCCTACCTCGGGGATAGCTGTATTAAAATAATCTACAATGGCCAGAGGGCTCAAGGTTCAGGCTGGGCAGGTATATTCTGGCAGAACCCGGCGAACAACTGGGGGACTGTTGACGCAGGCTTTGATTTATCTAAAGCCACTAAGCTTACTTTCTGGGCCCGCGGCGCCAAAGGCGGCGAGCGCATTGAAGAATTTAAGGTTGGTGGAATAATGGGCGAGTTTTCTGATTCAGACAGCGTAGTTATCGGCCCGGTCCTCTTGGATAAAGAATGGAAACAATACTCCATTGATCTAAAAGGTAAGGATATGTCTTATATTATCGGCGGTTTCTGCTGGTCGGCAAATGTCGATAATAACCCTGAAGGCGCTACTTTCTATCTGGATGAGATTAAGTTTGAATAAGGCTAGTCTACAACTTAGGGACGGTTCTCAACACAAGGCCTGCCTGTCCGGCAGGCGGACAAAAGTATCCCCCTATCGGGGACGCTTTAAAATTGGCTTGAGAACCGTCCCTATTATCTGTATCGTCTTTTTATTTTTCCTTTCCGGCTGTAAGCAAGAGCCCAGGGTTTATGTTAAACACTTTAAGAATAAGGATTATCAGCTTAGGGTTGACGGCCGCCCTTATATCGTCAAAGGCGTCTGCTATAGCCCTATTCCTATCGGGAAAAACCATGAATATGACTGGTGGTCTGACCCGGGCAAACCCTGGCTGGTTGATGGTAAATTGATGCAAGAGATGGGTATTAATACGATCCGGCTTTATCAGGCGCACGATGATATTGAAAAAGTAAAGATGGTCGTGGGGGATCTATACGAGAAATACGGTATCCGCACTATTTTAGGCAGCTGGCTGGGTTTTTGGGAATACCCCTGCCCATTCTACGGAGACAAAAAATTCCGGGATAGGGTAAAGCAAGAAGTAGCGGATATGGTGAATTCCCTTAAGGATGAACCCGGAATACTCCTGTGGGTCTTAGGGAATGAAAATAATTATTCCTGCCTCGGCCACGTTAACCCCTGGTCAAGCGAAGAAATTGACCGCGAGCCTGACCCGCAGAAGCAAAAAAACATGCGCGCCGAAATTTATTATTCCTTTGTGAATGAAATCGCCGAAGAGCTGCACAGAATCGATCCAAACCATCCAGTGGCCCTGGGTAACGGGGAGCTGGTGGGTTTAGAATACGCCAATAAATTTGCTCCAAAAGTGGACCTGGTCGCCTGTATTATCTACCGCGGCAAGACTTTCGGCAACCTTTTTCGGTCATTAAGGGCAACATTCGATAAGCCGGTTTTGATATCGGAATTCGGCGCGGATTGTTATGACGCGTATTCAAAAAAGGAAGACCAGAATATGCAGGCGTTTTTTCTAGAGTCGCAGTGGCGCCAGATTTACGAAAACCTTGCCGGGAATAAAAATGGAGCGGGAAATTGTTTAGGCGGGACAATGTTTGAATGGACGGATGAGTGGTGGAAACATAACCCGGATGACCCTGCCGGTTGGGGCGGGCATGATAAGGCCTCTAATTGGACTAACGGCAGTTATTATTATGATATTAAGGTAGAAGGCAATAAGAATATGAACGAGGAGTGGTTCGGGATAGTGGCTCTATCCCCAGGCCCCGCTAGCGAGTTGGATATACGCTCTCCGCGCAAGGCCTACTATGTAATCAGGGAGTTTTGGAAAAAGCCCGATTTAAATAATAGGAAAAAGAAAGTGAAAACCAGATGAAAAAATCCAAATTTCAAATTAAAAAATATTTAGTTTTTTTGTTTGCCGCCGGAATTTTTAATTTCATTTATCATCCGGGTTTGGGCAGCGGTTATTTATCTGCCGCGGAATTAGAGCCAAAGACCCCGGAGGCCTTAACTAAATGTATCCGGGAAGCAGGCAAGGCCAGTCCGGCTTGCCTGGAAGAATTAAAAAATATATATTTTAAAGATAACCGCTACGGCGATTTTGTAGAATTATTGAAGGGTCTGTTTCCGGCAGATAAGGCAATTGAGCCTTCCCTGAATTACTATATTGCCTTGAGCCGTTACTCCCAGCTTAAATATCTGGAGGAAGCTAAGAGTTGGGACGAATATTTTGCCCGGGGCAATGAATATCGCGATGATATCGTCAACGCCTCAGAGAAAGCGATTAAAGCTACCAGTTTGGCTGAACCGGTGCAGGTTTATAGCAAGCTTTTATTATTCCAGTTTCACAAAGACCAGCAGGATGCTTTTGCAGACGGCGCTTTAACGGACCTGGTGGCTTCGGCTATGGCCTATGCACGGTCCGGAGGCGATATAAAGACCGTTAAAGATATCGCGGATAAACTTTCTTACTATGGCGAAAAAGGCAAGGCCAAAGAACTGTATAAAATCTATGCCCAGAAATTATCCGGTTCCCAAATCCAGGATAAAGGGGTAAAGGATATTGCCGCTAATTTTTATAAAGAAGGCAACCTGGAATTAGCCGAGAATATCTACGATATTTATATTAATAGGATTTTTCCGGCCTTACCTCCAGAAGAGATGGCCCAGGAGCTAACCGATATAGCCAGGGATTTTGTTTATAGGGATAACGCTCTTTGCGATACGTCTTATGCCGAGAAACTATTTAGGAAGATAGAAGAAGTAGGAGGTCAACAAGCCTTTGACGAGGAGCTAATGTACTTGCGCGGATTCAACTTAGAGAAATCCAAGGCTTATGCTCAAGCCAAGGATATTTACCTTGATTTTATAGCCCGGTTCCCGCATTCTAGCCATAAAGATGAGCTGATTTATAAAATAGGAATTATCCATACCTATGTATTAAGGAATTTAGAAAAAGGCAGGGATTATTTCAAACAGTTGAGCCAGAAGCTTTCTCTTCTGCCTTATGATTTAGCCGGTTTGTACCAATTAGGGCTGTTAAGCCAATGGAAAGGTTCTTTATCCGAAGCCAAGGGGTATTATGATAAGTTGCTGCAAAAGATCGGCGATACTGACCCGGATAGATTGGCCCTGACTCAAGAAAGATTAGCAGAAATAGCGCAAGGCGCGCCTCTTGAGTACAATCTTAAAATGGGCCTGGATACAGCTTTAAAAGAAGAATACGCCAATCTGGATATGAGCAGGCTCAGTTTAGAATCCAGTTATTATCAACCGGGTAAAAATACAGAACTTGATTTATCCTCTGTTTCATCTTTGGGTCCTAGCGGATGCCTGCAGGTGGAGTTACAATACCTCTGGTCAGGAGATTTGGGAGGGGCCAGGCCCGCCGTAACCCAGCCCGCATTCAAAACTTCTTATAGAGCAGCCGGCACAGAACTTATCATTTTGGTTTTAGTTTCACCAGAAGGCATAGCTGAGCGCAGTATTGACCTGATTGACGTACATTAATTTCGCTTACCCGTTAAAAATACTTGACTTATAATCTGATTAGTAGTATAAATAATTGACAATATTTGCCACGGAGCAAAGGATTATGAGTTGATGCGTGCAATTGATTTACAAAAAGAAGCCCTTAGCGAAAAAGAAAGACGCAATATCGAGATATTGGATATCTTAAGGAAGCGTGGACCGATAAGTCGTCCGGATATTTCGCGGGATATGGGCATAAATGTGGTAACCATCTCCAGTTGCATAGATGAATTCATAAAACATAACCTGGTCTTTGAAAAATCACTGGATGTCTCTGAGGGCGGCCGCAGGCCTGTCCTGTTGGATTTAAATTCCAAGGCAGGTTTTGTCATCGGCGTGGGTTTAAACCTTATGAATATGGTCGGGCTATTGGTAGATTTTAAGGGCAATATTATTACCAAGACCCAGGTTAGCCGGCCGAAGGCTTCGGTGAGTGAGATTTCCGAATCTATACTGGAAATCGTGCGCGAGATATTACGGCGCTCCAAAGAATACGCCTCCAGTATACACGGTATCGGCGTAGGGATTGCCGGGTTGATTAATAAGAATGACGGCTCGATTCACTGGCCGCAGAAGACCGGCCATTATTATACTTATGCGACGGTAGATGTGCCGTTAAAGGACTTGCTGGAAAAAGAATTCAATCTGCCTACTTTAATGGAGAACGATGCTACCAGCGCTTGTTTTGGGGAATATTGGCTGGGCCTGGGAGATAACTACAAGAATATCCTGTATATGTTTTCCGGCGTAGGATGCGGTATAATGATTAACGGCGACCTTTACCGCGGCGCTCAAGGGTATGCCGGAGAAGTCGCTATTTATAATTACAAAGAGCAGGATAATTTTAATTGTCAGTCAGGCAATGATTGTTTTCTCAAGCGTTGGGATATAGACTTGGGGATTGTGGAAGATGTAAGAGCAAGTCTGCTTAGGGATACAGAAAAAGAAGAAGAGTTTTCCAGGGTTACCCGGACTGCGGTAGAAAATATAGATTTAAAAACGGTATTTACCGCAGCGCGGGCGCAGAATGTCCTGGCTTTAAGGGCCCTGGAAAGTGCCGCCAGGAGGCTGGGCGTTAAGATTGCTTACCTGGTTAACCTGCTTAACCCGCAAATAGTAGTTATTGGCGGGGGCCTGGAGGAAGCAGGCGATGAGTTCTTAAGGAAGATAAGTTCCACGGTAAAAGAGTGGGCATTCAGAGAGTCGGCCGAGAGTTTAAAGATTACCTATTCACAGTTAAGAGAAAATACAGTTGCCTTGGGCGCAGCCAGTTTAGTAATGCAAAGGGTCTTTGCACAGCTTTAATCCATAAGGAGGATAAATGGAGCAGAAGGCAAAGTTGATTATAGTGGGTTTGGCTATATTTACTCTAGCCTGCCTTTTTCTTTTTATACAGGCATCTGGCGGGAAACAAGGCCTGATTCGCGAGAGGAACGACTTAAAGGCGGAAAATACAGCCCTTAACGCCAAGGCGGATAGATTAACTGTTGCTATACGCGGCTACGAAACTAGGATTACCTCTTTAAGCCAGGATTTTGAAAATATTTCCGCGCAGAAGGAAAGCCTGGAAAAGAAATATGCAGCTGCGCTTAGGGAGAAAGAAGACCTGGAGAAGAAAATAAAAGAACAGGCTGATTGGCAAGCAGCAATTTCGCGGCAGGAAACTGTTTCCCAGACCGGCGATGAATATTGGGCGGGAATCTTAAGGGCCAAAGGAGAACTGGAATTACAACTGAGCAGTCTAAGGAGCGAGTTTAAATCACTGCAGATAAATAATGAACAGCTTCAGAGAGAAAAAGAAAGCTTTGGGCTGGACCTGAATAACTTAAAGCGCGAAAATGACGATTTGAAGCGCCAGGTTGATTATAACCAGAAATTAATGGATAGTATCGCCCAGGAATTAGTCCGGGAAAAGAACGATAAGGCGCAAATTCAGCGTAATTACAGAATGGTGAAAAGCGAAAATTCGTTATTGACCCGTCAGGTACAGAGCCTGAATAATCGCAAGATAAGCCTGGATAAAAAGATTAAGGAGCTGGGAGAGGGTAAGGATGTGTTAGAGCGCAGGCTTTCTGAAATGGAAAATATGCTTACCAGCGGAGTTGCGCAGATAGATAGTTTGCAGACCTCCGATATTAAAAGCGGCGCCGCAACAGAGGCGATCCAGGGGGAAAAGCGGGATTCCGTAGAACTACCGGCAATAGTGGTAAGGCCACAACCCGAAGGGGCATCAGATAAGACAAGTAGTCCTGCCGGCCTGGACTTAACCAATAAAATCCTGGCAGTAAATAGGGATAATGGTTTTGTGATTATAGATTCAGGCCAGGAAGCAGGCCTAAAGGAGGGAGACGCCTTTAAGGTATACAGGGGCGATAAGCCCATTGCCAGTATTGAGGTAATCCAGGTCAGACGGAATATTTCCGCCTGCGACATAAAGAGAGAAGCCGAGACGATTAAGATCGGCGATATAGTCAAATAATTCCTAAACCGTTTTTATTATAAATGACACGCACTAAGAAAAGTCCCTCCAAAAGTATATCTATTGAAGATGTTGCCCGCCTGGCCGGGGTTTCCATTACTACCGTCTCGCGCGTAATCAATAAAGTAGGCCAAGTCCAAGAAAAAAACCGCGCCAGGGTAGCCAATGCCATTAAAGAGTTAAAATTCCAGCCTTCCATATTCGCCCAGCGTCTGGCTACAGGCAAGAGCAATGTTGTGGCTTTACTTATCCCGCGCTATGAAGGAGTCTTCTATTCATTCTACGCTTTGGAATTGATCCGGGCAACCGGCACGCTCTGTGAAGCATTTAAGCTGGATTTATTATTGCATTTAACCGATAGCCATAGCCGTGAACCTTTAAACCTAAGGGGTGTAGGCGGGGTAATATTTTCGGATATTATCGGTACGCGCCATCAGATCGAAGAGGCTATTAAAACCGACTTGCCTTGTGTAGTAATTAATAATTACGTTGAAGATTTACCGGTAAGTTGCATTGCTATTGATAATTCCGGAGGGGCTAAAAATGCAGTTAATTATCTGATTAATCTGGGGCATAAAAAAATAGCGCATATAAGCGGCGATATAACGACTCAGGCTGCGGCTAAGCGCTTACAAGGTTATGTAGAGGCGCTTAAGGAGAATGGTATCGCCATAAAAGAGGAGTATATATTAAAGACAGATTATTCCCGCGGGCAGGCCAGGGGCGCGGCAGAAAAATTATTCAAAATGCCCGATGGGCCCAGCGCTGTATTTGTAGCTTCGGACTCTATGGCCCTGGAAGTAATGGCGGTAGCCAGGGAATTAGGAAAGAATATCCCCGCGGATCTATCGCTTATTGGTTTTGATGATAACCCTTCGGGATTGTACGGCCCGGTGGCTTTGACCACCGTAAGGCAGCCGCTGATTAAAATGGCTGAAGAAGGGGTCAAGGAATTGAACCGTTTAATGAGCGCCAAAAAAGGCGCGCTTCCCAAGAAGATCGTCCTGGAGACGGAACTGGTTGTCCGGGAATCTTGCCGGCCTTTAAAATAAGTTCTTACACAATCTGTTGTATAAATTAAAACTAATCACACAATATATTGTAATTTTTTGTTGACAAGGATTAAACCGGATGTTATTATTGTCTGTCAAAAATAAACTAACTTTTTAATTCTTACGGCCTGTCCTTTCGGCAGGGAGGGAGCTAATCATGGATTTAAAGCTATCTGAAAATGCCTTAAAGGTTTTACAAAGAAGATACCTTAAGAAAGACGAAGATGGCAGGATAATTGAAACGCCCGAAGAATTGTTCAGGCGGGTCGCTTCGGCGATCGCCTTGGCCGAGAAGCTTTACGGTAAAAATGAAAAAGAGATACAAAAGTTAGAAGATGATTTTTACCGCGTGATGACAGCTTTTGAATTTCTTCCGAACTCCCCCTGCCTTATGAATGCCGGGAAGGATCTTGGGCAGCTCTCGGCATGTTTTGTACTTCCGATAGACGATTCAATGGAGTCAATTTTCGAAAGTTTGAAAATTACGGCGATGATTCATAAATCCGGCGGCGGCACCGGGTTTTCTTTTTCCCGGCTGCGCCCTAAAAATGCGGTAGTTAAGACTACCGGAGGGATTGCTTCCGGGCCGATTTCTTTTATGCGCGTTTATGATGCCGCGACCGAAGCCGTAAAACAGGGGGGAACACGGCGCGGCGCGAATATGGGTATCTTAAGGGTTGATCATCCCGATGTCATGGAATTTTCCACTTGTAAAGAAAATAATAGACAGATCACGAACTTTAATATTTCGATTGCTATTACCGATGAATTTATGCGCAAATTGGAGCAGGGCAGGAATTATGACCTGGTTGACCCGCATACGCATAAACCGGTAAAGCAGGTTAACTCCAAAGAAGTATTTGATTTAGTAGTTAAACAGGCGCATAAGAACGGTGAGCCCGGAATCATATTTATTGACCGGATGAACGAATTCAATCCTACTCCGAAATTGGGAAAGTATGAATCAACGAACCCTTGCGGAGAGCAGGTTTTATTGCCTTATGAAAGCTGTGACCTGGGCTCCATAAATCTATCCGTCCTCTGTAAAAAAGCGGGGATGCGCTATGAAATTGATTGGGATAGGCTCAAGGAAGTTACGCACCTAGCCGTGCACTTTTTGGATAATTTAATTGATGTGAATAAGTTTCCCCTGCCCCAGATCGAGAAAGCTACTAAAGCCACGCGTAAGGTCGGCTTAGGGGTTATGGGTTGGGCCAGCCTTTTAATTCGCCTGAATATTCCTTATAATAGCGATGAGGCGGTGGCCTTAGCGGAAAAGATAATGTCATTTATCCTAAATGAAGCTACCCGGAAATCTTTGGAATTAGGCTCGGCTAAAGGCACATTCCCGGCTTTTAAGGGGAGCATTTATGACAGGAAAGACGGTTCAACCAGAATGCGTAACGCCACGCTCACGACTATTGCGCCTACCGGGACAATCAGTATTATTGCCGGCCCTTGTTCTTCAGGGATCGAACCTTTATTTGCCATATCTTATTACCGTAACGTCATGGATAATGATAAATTAGTGGAAGTTGAGCCTTTGTTTGAAGAAGTGGCCAAAGACCGGGGGTTTTATAGCCGCGAGTTGATGGAAAAAATCGCCGAGAGCGGTTCGCTCCAGCACATTGAGGGGATTCCCGAAGACGTAAAAAGGGTCTTTGTTACCGCGCATGATATCGCGCCTGAATGGCATGTACGCATGCAGGCGGCCTTCCAGAAATATGTGCATAATGCCACTTCCAAAACCATAAATTTTCCGCATGAGGCTAGCATCGAGGATGTGCGTAAGGCTTATTTATTGTCTTACAAGTTAGGTTGTAAAGGTATAACGGTTTATCGCGATAAGAGTCGTGAAGAACAGGTTCTGAATATCGGTAATTCCGAACAGAAAAAAGACGGTCAAAAGCAAAGCGCCGCCGCCCCGGATTTTAAGAAAGAGATTGCCCCCCGGCCGCGTCCGGAGGTAATCATCGGGACTACGACCAAGGTCTCTACGGGGTGCGGGAATCTTTACGTTACCATAAATGTAGATGAGGAAGGCCAGCCTTTTGAGTTATTCACCCAGATGGGTAAGGCCGGCGGTTGCGCAGCCAGCCAGCTGGAGGCAATCGGCCGCCTGGTTTCCCTGGGGTTCCGCGCCGGCATAGAAGTCAAAGCGATCATTGAGCAGTTACGTAATATCCGTTGTCCGTCGCCTTCCTGGGAAAAGGGACAACGTATTTTTTCCTGTGCCGATGCCATTGCCCGAGTGGTTGAAAGAAGATTGGTGAATAATAAAGCGGCAAAAGCGGCTTTAGAAACTACGCCCATTGCAATGAAACATGCCTGTGACGATGAGCCGGCTAGCGTAGACGTAAGCAGTGATTTAAGAGGCGATATTGTGGGAGTTTGCCCTGACTGCGGAGGGGCGCTGCGCCATGAAGAAGGCTGCATGAAATGTTATGCCTGCGGTTTCTCGAAGTGTTAATATGAAAAAAATATTATATATAGTGCTTGATGGGTTAGGAGACTTGCCCTTAAAACAGTTAGGTGATAAAACTCCGCTGGAAGCAGCGCTTACCGTTAATTTGGACCGCTTGGCGCAAAAGGGCAAAACCGGCATGGTTTATCCCGTAGGAAAAGGTATTGCCCCTGAATCGGATATCGCGGTAATCAGCCTTCTGGGCTATGACGCGCATAAATATTATACCGGCCGGGGGCCGTTAGAATCATTTGCCGAAGGCCTGACTGTAAATGACGGGGATGTGGCTTTCCGCGTAAACTTTGCCACAGTCGCTAAGGATGGAAAAACAATTCAAGACCGTCGCGTAGGCAGGAACCTGTCTACCGAAGAAGCAGCGGCCTTAGCCAATGAAATTAATTCTAAGGTTACCTTATCCAGCGCTACCTTTGAGTTCAAAAGTACAATCGGCCACCGCGGGATACTGGTAATCAGGGGTATGCATCAGAAGCTCTCCGGATGGATCACCAATACTGATCCGGCCTATGACCGCGAAGGTGTCTTTGGGGTAGCTAAGGAAGAATTTGAAAATATAGTTTCTGTATCCAGCCCTATGCCCGGATATGAAAATTCTCCGGAAGCCAAGGAAGCATCCAAGCTTCTTAACGAGTTTACCGAGAAATCCATCAAGGTTTTAAACGCATCGGCGGTAAATAAAAGACGGATGAGTGAAGGAAAAATGCCGGGAAATCTGGTTCTCTCCCGGGATGCCGGAGACCATCTGCCTGAATTTACGCCTATCACCAGCGTATTCAATTTAAAATTCGGTTCATTTGTCCAAATGCCGGTTGAAAAGGGGATTGCCCTTTTAACCGGCATTGATATTATTGATGTGCCGCAGTCAAGCGGCCATCTGGATGTGGATTATCCTGTCTGGGCAAAAATCGCCCTGGATTCCATCCAGAAATATGACGGTATCTACGTGCATATCAAGGGTCCGGACGAGCCGGCGCATGACGGAGATTTCCAGAAGAAGAAAGAGTGCGTCGAGGCGATTGATAAATATTTCTTTACCAGCCTCTTAAGCGAGTTAGACCTTTCTAATACTATCATCGCCGTAACTGCGGATCACTCTACGGTCTGCGCAGTGAAGGCGCATACCGCTGATCCTGTGCCGCTACTTATCTGCGGCGGGAATATCCAGCCGGACGGCTCAATGAGTTTTTCCGAGAAGGCGGCTAAACTTGGTTCAATCGGAGAGATGCTCGGTCGCGAAATCCTGCCCCTCCTCGTAAAACTCGCCAAAGAATAAAGATAAAGAGGACGGTTCTAATTTTTTGCTAAAGCGATACTCAAAAATAGAACCGTCCCTTTTATTACGTGGTATAATATTTTTATGAATGATTATGATATTATAGTTGTTGGCGCCGGGCATGCAGGTCTGGAAGCAGGTTTGGCTGCCAGCCGCCTGGGTTGTAAAACACTTATGCTGGTCATGGATATCAACTCCATCGGCCGGCTGAGTTGCAATCCGGCAATCGGAGGCGTAGGTAAGGGCCAATTAGTTAAAGAGATTGATGCTCTTGGCGGAGAAATGGCCAGGGCAGCAGATACCTGCGGAATACAATTCAGGATCCTTAATGCTTCTAAGGGCGCGGCGGTGCAGTCATCGCGCGCTCAAATTGATATGGATAAGTACAGCCGGTATATGCGGGAGCTGGTTAAGAATACATCCGGCCTGGAGGTAAAGGAAGCGGAAGTTAAAAAATTAATTGTTAAAGATAGCCGCGCAAGGGGAGTAATTACTGCTAGAGGCGAGGAAATCGCAGCCGAGGCGGTGGTGATTTGTCCCGGGACTTTTTTAGACGGCCTGATCCATATCGGTTTAAAGCATTTTAGCGGAGGCCGGATTAATGAAGCGGCTTCAGAAGGGCTGGCTAGTAACTTAAAATCTCTAGGATTTAATCTCTTAAGGTTTAAGACCGGGACCTGCAGCCGCCTGGATAAAAAGACAATAGATTATACCAGGCTGATTATCCAAAACGGAGATGAGCTACCCCGGCCTTTTTCCTTTTTTAACACAGTACTTACGCAGAAGCAAATACCGTGCCATATAACCTACACCAATAAAGATACGCATAAGATAATCCTGGATAACTTAAGTCGTTCTCCGCTTTATACGGGAGTAATTAAGGCTACCGGCGTGCGCTATTGCCCTTCCCTAGAGGATAAAATCGTTAAGTTTAAGGATAAGGCAAGGCACCAGATATTTTTGGAGCCGCAAGGCCTGGATTCAGAAGAGGTTTATCCCAACGGCATCTCTACAAGTTTACCCGAAGATATCCAGCTTAAAATAATACATTCCATTGAGGGCTTGGAAGGCGCAAAGGTAATCCGTTTTGGTTATGGGATAGAACATACGGTGGTTGAGCCTACGCAATTGTACCCCACACTGGAAACAAAGCCGGTAAAAAACTTGTATTTAGCCGGCCAGGTTAACGGCACTACCGGCTATGAAGAAGCAGCAGCGCAAGGCCTGGTTGCCGGAATTAACGCGGTTTTAAGAGTAAGGAATAAAGAACCTTTGATTTTAGACCGCTCCACCAGCTATATTGGAGTTTTAATCGATGATTTAACGACTAAAGGCACGAATGAGCCGTACCGTATGTTTACCTCGCGGGTAGAGTACCGCTTAATCTTACGCGAGGATAACGCGGATACACGTTTAAGTAAAATCGGGCATACTCTAGGGTTATTGGATAAAGAGAAATATAAGCGGGTACAGAAAAAAGCTAAAGATATTGCCGCGGGGATAAGCTTTCTTAAAAATACCAGAATCAGTCCGGGGATAGAGGTGAATACAATGTTCGAGCGCCTGAATACCGCCGCGCTTAAGAAAGATATAAGCTTAGAGGCATTATTAAAACGGCCACAGGTCAGCCTGAAGGATATTTATGGGATAGGCGGTTTGAAGATCGCTATCCCCGAATCCGCTAGGCAGGAAATAGAAGTTGAGGTAAAATATAGCGGGTTTATTCAGCGCCAGCTTAAAGACGTAGAAAAATTCAAGAACCTGGAAAAAATCCGGATTCCCGGAGAAATAGATTATGCAAAGATACCTGGCCTTTCGGCCGAGATTAAAGAGAAACTGGATAAATTTAAGCCGTTTAATTTAGGCCAGGCCTCGCGCATATCCGGGGTAACGCCTGCAGCAATATCCATCTTGATGGTTTATTTGAGGAAATTTAATGGATAAAAATAAGAATTATGCCAGCTTAAAAAAATTCTGCCTGGACCAGGGGATTGACCTGTTCGGAGTAGCAGATATCCGGAAAGTAAAAAAAGATTTTCAATTATCCGAGAATTCTCTGGCTGGGTTGGATAAGGCGGTTTGCCTGGGCCTTAGGCTGTCAGGAAGCATACTGGGCGAGATATCCCTTGCTCCTACGCGGCTTTATTTTCACCATTACCGTACAGTGAACGCGTGCCTGGACCAGATAGCCTTAAAGGCAGCTAATTTCATCCAGAGAAAAGGTTTTTCGGCACTGCCTATACCCGCTTCAATAATTTTAGATTGGGAAAATCAGCGAGCCCATCTTTCGCATAAACAAGTGGGAGTTTTAGCGGGCCTGGGGTGGATAGGCAGGAATAACCTATTAGTGAATAGAAGGCTGGGCAGCCAGTTTCGCTTGAGCAGTATACTGACGGATATGCCCTTAAAACTGGATAAGCCGTTAAAAGATGATTGCGCTTCCTGCCGCCTTTGTGTTAAGATATGCCCGGCGCAGGCGATCAAGGATAACCCGCAGGATTTTGAACATATTCGTTGTTTTGAAAAATTGAAAGAGTTCCAGAAGCAAAAATTAGTTGACCAGTATATCTGTGGCGTATGCGTTAATGTGTGTAAAGGCAAATAACCCATGGGCGATCTATATTTAACCAAGGCAGGCCACCGGAAGTTACTCGAAGAGCTGGAATATTTAAAGACGGTCAAGCGCAGGCAGCTCTCTAAGGCCATCGGCGAGGCTCGGGCACACGGCGACATATCCGAGAACGCTGAATATGACGCGGCTAAAGACGCCCAGGGGCTTAACGAGAAGAAAATCGCGGAATTAGAGCAGAAGTTAGCTTCGGCGCGCATTCTGGATGGGGATATCCGTACGGATGAAGTTCTAATCGGCGCTACTGTCCG
>JAQUMI010000009.1 GCA_028718225.1 Candidatus Omnitrophota bacterium
CGATCTTGAACTGGAATGGTTTATAGAGTATATCCTTATCCGGAATATTCTTAAAAGCGGATAGGGATAAAGGCAAAAACCCTTCAATACCCATAACATCAACGAGAAACCCGCCTTTTACCTTCTTCACCGGACGGCCCTCAACCAAAGTGCCTTCATGGGAAAATTTGACGATTTTATCCCAGCCCTGGATACTGATGGCCTTTTCGCGCGATAATACGATATTACCGGCATCATTTTCTATTGACTCCAGGTAAAACTCTAATTCTTTACCTACCTCTAGGTCCTGCTGACTAAACTCGGTTATTGCCACAATGCCTTCAGACTTAAAACCCACATCCACCAGGACTTCTTTTGATTTTATGGCGACGATCTTGCCCGTCACCACATGGCCTTCCTTGATAATCTTAATACTTTCATTATAAAGCTGCTCTAGCTCCGAGCGTGTATCTGATTTTATTTCGGACATTTTAAGATTCTCCTTTTGCGTGTGGACACACACCCGCGCAATTCAGCTTAGCGCGGAGTGTTTTGTTTTATTCTTCAATATTATTAATTATTTTCATCAGCTAAATTTTTGATATTAGCCATTATCGCCTCGGAAATTTCGCGATAAGGCTTCCCCCTTTCTATGTGAATTTCTTTACCAAACTTAACCCTGATCTTGACGGGGCGCAAAAACTTACCCCCCCTGGGCAGGGCGTATTCTGTCCCGGATACGAATGCCGGTATTACCGGGACATTCAATTTATCGGCCAGGAACCCGGCTCCGGCCTGAGGATTAATGAATGCATTTTCTTGCGTACGCCGCGTGCCTTCGGGGAATAAAGCCAGCCCTTTGCCTGAAGCGGCATTATGCATCGCGGTCTTAATGGCTGAGAGGTCCGGTGCGCCGCGCTTTACGGGTATAGCGCCGACTGCCTTAAGCCACCCGGATAAAAAAGGATACTCAAATAAGGTATTCTTAGCCAGAAAACTGACCCTGCGCGGGCAAGCTGTGCCCACGGCGATAGGGTCTAAATAGCTGAGGTGGTTGCTGACTAAAATGAATCCTCCTTTTGCCGGAATAAATTCTCTTCCCCGGAATTCAATACGGAATAATAATTTGGATAACGCCAGTAATATCCATCTGCTGAATCTATAGGCCATCTTTCAAAATCAGCTTTTCTCCGAGGGCCAACAGTTTATTTGCCTGCGCCAGGCTTTGTCGGCTTTCAGCATAAATACGCATGATCGGCTCAGTCCCCGAACCGCGGAACATCAGCCAACTTTTGTCCGCACAGATCAATTTTATCCCGTCGGATTCGTTAATATTGATGACCTTCTTACCCAACAGTTCTTGCGGTAAATCTTCTTTTCTCGGCTCAACGCGCCTCTTCAAATGCAAATCCATCCGGACATAGTAATACTTACCGAATTGTTTTTCAGCCTCATTTAAGATCTTCAGGATATTCTTGTTCCGAAAAGCCATCATTTCAATCAAAAGCAAACCGGCCATGCTTCCGTCACGCTCAGGGATATAGCCCTTAACGCCCATACCGCCTGCTTCTTCTCCTCCGGCAACGATATCTTCGGTTTCCATGAGATTAGAGATATATTTAAAGCCTACCGGTGTCTCGTAGAGTTTAATCTTTAAAAAATCAGCGATATTGTCCATCATCACCGTCCCGCAAACGGTCTTGACCAGGCCGCCGGACCAATGCCTGTCCTGGTTTAAGTGCAGGGCCAGGAGCCCTAATATCTTCTGGGGATGAATAAATACCCCCCCGGGAGCAACCGCGGCGATCCTGTCCGCATCCCCATCCAGGGCAATACCTAAATCAAACTTCTCTTTTTTTACGCGCTGCTTTAATTCCTCCAGGTTCTCCTCTATCGGCTCCGGCCTGCCGCCGCCGAAAGAAGGATTTATGGTATTACGCATAAATTCCAATTTTATGCTCGATCCTTCCAGGATACTGGCGATAAAACTGTCTCCCGAACCATGCATCGCATCGACCAAGACTTTGAATTTTTTATTTTTGATTTTTTTTAAATCTATATAATTCCGGATAAATTTAACATATTCCTTGGTCAGGTTTTTCTTTTCAAAAGGGATTGCCTGGGCATTAGATTCTACCGGCGTATTTTTGTGCAAAAGATTCTCGATTTCCCGGGTTACTTCCACCGGTGCTGCGCCTCCGGAAGGCATCTTGATTTTAAAACCGTTATATTCCGCCGGGTTATGCGAAGCGGTAATCATAATCCCTAAATCCATTTTTAGGTCCCGGGTAGCCAGGCTTAAAGCCGGCGTCGGCACAGGCCTGTCCGAGAGTACGACTTTAATGGCATTATTGCTTAAAACTTCGGCTACTACCGCGGCGAATTTATCCGACATAAAGCGCGTGTCAAAACCGACAACAACTTTTTTATTCCTGCCCAGATAATCCGCAACTGCCTGCGAGAGGACTTGTAGGTTTTTAAAAGTGTAGGTGTCTCCTATAACCGCCCTCCATCCGTCTGTCCCGAATTTAATCCCGTTATTTTGCTGCATTTCTGATCCTTTCTATGGCTTTCTTTTGGTCTTTAGCGCCGAAGATATAGGAACCCGCGTCCAAGATATTCGCTCCGGCATTTATAACGCTGCGGGCAGTTAAGTTATTTATTCCCCCATCCACGGCAATATCGCCTTTATAAAGCGCGCGTAATTTTTTAATCTTACCGATTGCCGAAGGAATAAAACTCTGGCCGCCAAAACCCGGGTTGACTGACATTACCAGGATAAAGTCAGCGTACTTTAATGCCGGTTTGATCCTGCCCAGGGCCGTAGCGGGGTTAAGTGATATGCCGAATTTTATACCCTGCGCTTTTAGCTTGGAACGTAAGTTTTTAAGCTTAAGGCCGGAAATTGTTTCTATGTGCACGGTAAGCATATCGCTGCCGGCTTTCACAAAGGCATCGGTATACTTTTGCGGATTTTTAATCATCAAATGCACGTCCAAAGGCAGTTTGGTGCACTTACGGATATATTTCACCACTGCCGGGCCGATAGTAATATTCGGGACAAAATGCCCGTCCATAACGTCAATATGCAGCAGGTCTGCGCCGGCCTGCTCCACCTTTTTTATCTCTTCGGCTAAACAGCCAAAATCTGCGGATAATAATGAGGGAGCGACTTTTATCTTCATTTATACAGCCCTTTTTTGTTGATATAATTAAAAACCGCCTCCGGGACTAAATAACGGAACGACTTATTTTCTTGGATGCACCGGCGCACTTCAAAACCCGAAATATCTACCGCTCTTATACCCAGTGTTTTAATGTAGGCCGGAATCTTTTCCAAGGGGTATCCCGGCCGCGTAGCCGCGATGAACTTAACCATTTTATTAATTTCAGCCAGGTCCTTCCATTCATCCAGGTATTTAAGCAGGTCTGAACCGATAATAAAATATAGCTCGTCAGAAGGATACTTCTGTTTAAACTCCCTGATCGTGTCTATTGTATAAGAACGGCCCTGCCTCTTTATTTCTGCGTCGGATACGCCAAAATGCTTATTGCCTTTGATGGCAAGTTTAAGCATTTTAAGCCGGATGCTTCCTGCGGCAATATCGCCGTTATCTTTATGCGGGGGCTGGTTAGCCGGCACAAAGATAATTTTTTCTAAGGCTAACTTCTCCCGTGCTTCTTCTGCCAGGATCAGGTGACCGATATGCACGGGATTGAATGTGCCGCCTAGTATACCTATTTTCATTCTCTCACCTGGCCGCTGCCCCAGATTGCATATTTATAACTGGTCAGCTCCTCCAGGGCCATTGGGCCGCGGGCGTGCAGTTTATCCGTTGAAATGCCAATCTCAGCTCCCAAACCGAATTGATGCCCATCGGTAAAACGCGTAGAGGCATTTACATAGACGCAGGCGGAATCAACCTTTTTTAAAAACTCCCTGGAGTTATTTTCATCTTCGGTAACAATAGCATCGGAGTGATGCGAGCCATATTTGTTGATATGTCTAATGGCCTCTTGCGGGCTAGCTACGACTTTGACTGCCAGGATTAAATCCGAATATTCAGTGCGGTAATCCGCATCCTTGGCTTTCTTTATTCTCTCTTTACTAATCTTTAGGGTAAGAGGACAGCCGCGGATCTCTACGCCTGCTTCTTTAAATTTTTTGAGCATTCCGGGTAAAAACCGGGCGGCAACATCACGGTGAATAAGCATGCTCTCCATAGCGTTGCATACTCCCGGACGCTGCACCTTAGCGTTAAAACAAATTTTTTCTGCCATATTTAAATCCGCATAATCGTCAACATAGACATGGCAGATGCCTTTATAGTGTTTGATTACGGGGATACGCGATAACGCGGTTACTTTTTTAATCAAGGCCTCTCCGCCGCGGGGAATAACCAAGTCGATATAATCATTTAATTTAAGCAAGATATTGATGGCCTGCCTGTCTTTAGTGGCAATAATATTTATAGTGCCCGGCGGCAGGTTATTCTTCTTGACTACCGCATCCAGTGCCTTAAAGATAGCGATATTGGAATTCAGGGATTCGCTTCCGCCTCTTAAGATCACGCTATTACCGGATTTAAAAGCCAGACCGATACAATCCGCGGTTACATTCGGACGGGACTCGTAAATAATCGCAATCACGCCAATAGGAACGCGTACCTTGTGTATCTGCAAACCCGAAGGGACATCCCAGGCTTTAATTTCCTCTCCTACCGGGTCAGTAAGCCTGGCTACGCCCAAAAGTCCGCTAACCATCTCCTCTATTCTTTTTTCATTAAGCGCCAGCCGGTCGATAAAGGCTTCGGATAAACGGCCGGCCCTGGCTGCAGCAATATCCTTTTTGTTGGCTCTTAATACCTCCTCTTTCTGCCCTTTAAGGTTTTCAGCCATCTCTACCAGAATCCTGTTTTTTTCAAAGGACGCTAGATTAGACAGGGTCCGAGAAGCATTTAATGCTCTTCGGGCAATCCGGGTGATTTGTTTTTTAAGCTCCATCTTTTTATAGTATTACAATGTTGTCGCGGTGGATTATTTCTTTGCTAAAACGTTTTCCCTGCACTTTTTCCAGTTCCCGCAGGGCCAGCCCGGCTTTGCCGCGGGCAAACTCCACCTCGCGGTTATCGCAGATACTCACGATATCGCCGCCGGAAAAATGGCCTGAACAGGAAACTATCCCTACTGAAAGCAGGCTCTTTTTATCCACTAATGCTTTTCTTGCTCCCTCATCAACCAAAATCCTGCCTTTAGGCTTAGTCCCAAAGGCCATCCAGTGTTCTTTTGCGCTCAAGCTTTTTTTGGACACAAACAATGTCCCGCTTGATTCAGGCCTACGTACAAGCGAAGGAATAATATTTTCGGTTCGACCATTAGCGATAACACAGGGTACACCCGACTTCACTGCCATATTGGCCGCCCCAATTTTAGTAATCATCCCTCCTACGGAAGTGCGATTCTTCGTTGAATAAGCCAGGGATTTTACCTGGGCATTTATTTCATCAATTACCGGAATGACTTTATTATCCCTGTCTAATAATCCATCCACATCCGAAAGCAAGACTAAAAGATCTGCCCCCGCTAACTTGGCCACCAGAGCAGAAAGAAGATCGTTATCTCCAAACTTTATCTCGTCGGTAGAAATAGTGTCATTTTCATTGATTATCGGCACATAGCCTAATTTTAACAGCTCCAGAAGCGTATGCTTGGCGTTTAAGTAGCGGCTGCGGCTACAAAAATCTTCATAGGTCAAGAGGACCTGCGCACAGTTTATGCCGTACCCGGAGAATTCTTTATTGTATTTGTCCATCAATGAATTTTGCCCCACTGCTGCCACTGCCTGCAGTAGAGACAACTTTTTGGGCCTACTCCCCATCTTAAGTAAATCCATCCCTAAAGCAATTGCGCCAGATGATACAAGGATGATCTCCTTATTTTCATTTTTAATTAAATCGCTGATCTGTGCAGCGATCTTATGAAAATAGGCCGTATCCAGCTTCTTAGCGGCATAGAATAGGCTCGAGCCAACCTTGACCACTACCCTCTTATAATTTTTGTGCAACTGCATCCAGTAATCCTTCCAGGCCGTCTTTTCTCAAGGCGGAGATAGGGTAAATTTTTTTCTTTACTGTTTTTTTGAATTTTTTCAAGTTCTCTTTTGCGCCTTCTAAGTCTATTTTATTAGCAGCGATGATCTGGATCTTCTTGCTGAGTAAAGCAGCGTAACCCTTTAATTCCTGGTTTATCGTCTTGTAATCCTCAAGCGGGTCCCGGCCTTCAAAACCCGACATATCAATCATATGGATCAGGATCTTGGTGCGTTCAACGTGCCTTAAGAACCTGTCGCCCAGGCCCTTGCCGCTGCTTGAACCTTTAATCAAGCCGGGGATATCCGCTACAACAAAACTTTTATCTTTGCGGTTAACCAAACCCAGGATCGGGATTTTAGTAGTAAACGGGTATGCCGCAATTTTAGGCTGGGCATTGGATATATTTGCAATAAAAGTGGACTTTCCCACATTCGGGAATCCCACTACCCCAACCTCAGCAATCAGCTTAAGATCCAGGACCAGTTCTTTTTCTTCGCCCGGCTCACCGCAAGAACCCTGGCGATTATGCTTATTATTACCCTTGCCGCCCTTACCGCCGGCAGCAACGATTACTTCTTCGCCGTCTTTTTTAAGGTCGCGTAAAATACAGTTATTTTGGAAGTCGGTAATAGCCGTACCTACCGGCACCCGGATAACCAGGGGCTGGCCATCCCGGCCTCTCTTATCATTGCCTTCGCCATGCCCGCCGTGAGCGCCTCTAAAATGCTGGTTATATTTTAAATCCAGAAGGGTATGCAGGTTCCTGTCCGCGCGGATGACGATATCCGAACCCTTGCCGCCGTCCCCTCCGTCGGGCCTGCCCAAACGCACAGACCGATCGCGGTATAAACTGGAACTGCCCCTGCCGCCGTCACCTGCCTTCACATAAATCTTAGCCTGATCAACAAATCCGACAGACACGGCTTTATCCGCCTATTTCAATGGATTTGATCTTGAGCCGGGTAAGCTTTGCGCGGTGGCCTTTTTCCCAATGCGAGTTTTTACGGCGGCGGTATTTAAAAGCAGTGGTTTTTTTTGCGCTTACCTGGCCTAAGACTTCCGCAGTCACCTTGGTATTTTTAAGGTATGGCTGGCCTATTTCAACTTTTTTGTCTTTAGAGACTAAAAGTACCTTATCCAGGACAATATCTTTGCCCGCTTTGGCTAATTGCTTATCCACTTCCAATACATCGTCTTTAGTCACCTGGTACTGTTTTGCTCCAACTTCAATTATAGCATACATTTTCGACTCTCCCGTTTAGTAGATTTGGCTAAATTTTAAGAAATGTATTATATATCAATAAAGCGGAAGGGTCAAGGTAAAATTAGGCGATGTGCACGTCTTCGATATGCAGGGTAGGATTGGAGATAAAGCTTATTTTGGTCTTAAATTTATATTCGATACCCCTCAGGTCTTCCTTATGCTTTAATATTTCCTCAATAACCACGGGAGAAAGAGTGACATTAACCTCCCTTAAGGACTTGCCTTTTGCCTGCAAAAATTTCTTTAACTCCTTTAAGGCATAAATCCCCATAGTCATCGCAGACTTTACCCTTCCCCGGCCAGAGCAATAAGGGCAGGTCTGATACGAAAGCATCTGCACGGTTTTATGGATCCGCTCACGGGTCATCTCGACTACCCCGAATTTAGAAATCTCCTGGATATCATATTTTGCGCGGTCTGCGCTTAATGCCCTTTTAAGCAGGTTAAACACCTCCCGGCGGTGCCTCTCTTTTTCCATATCAATGAAATCAATGACGATTATCCCGCCCAGGTCACGCAGGACCAGTTGCCTGGCCACTTCCAGGGCTGCTTCGCAATTTACTTTAAAAGCAGTCTCTTCCTGGCCAAACTTTCTCTTAAATCCGCCGCTATTTACATCAATAACTACCAGGCCCTCGGTCGGTTCAATAACCAGATAGGCCTTAGATTTCAAGTAGACCCTGCTTTCATATATCCGGTTGATCTGTTTTTCAATATCCTTATCGGAAAATAGATCATCTCCGCGGTAGAATTCCACTTTTTTTACCAGGTAATTCAGGAAAGTACGCATGAAATGCTGGATACGGTAATACTCAGACTTGGAATCAACGAGCATTTTTGAGACGTCTTCGGTAAAAGAATCCCGGATAGCCCTTAAGGTCAGATCATACTCCTCATAAATCAGGCTGGGCGCTTTTTTCTCCTTGACAACCCTCTCCAGCCTCTTCCATAATTTATAGAGAAATTGCGCATCACGGCCGAGTTCCAATTTGGATTTACCACAGGCCGCGGTGCGCACAATAAAACCCACGTCTTTCGGAAGTTTAAGCTCATTGAATATCTGGCGCAAGCGCCTTCGCTCAACGTCATCTTCAATCCTGCGCGATATCCCCACCTGTTTATCCTGGGGCATTATTACCAGGTACCTGCCGGCTAAACCGATGTGCGTGGATAATCGCGGGCCCTTGGTGCCAAAAGATTCTTTAACTACCTGGACCAGCACATCCTGGCCCTTCTTTATCTCTTTGGGTGCCCGGACCTTTGGCTCATCCACCAATTCAAAAGCGAATTCTATTTCGGAGAGATAAAGAAAACCTTTCTTCGGCAGGCCGATGTCCACAAAGGCCGCGCCCAAAGAAGGCAGGACCGCTTCAATTTTCCCCTTATAGATATTGCCGACGATGGTCCTGTCCTGCGGCCTTTCTATAGAAAATTCCTGAAGCTCGCCGTTTGAAACTACGGCTACGCGTTTTTCCTGCGGCTCAATATTAACTAAAATTTCTTTGGACATACCCTATCTCTATCCCCGGAGGCAATTGCTCCTGTAATTTATTTTTAAACTCTTCTTCTTTAACCGGAAGTCTTAAAGTAACCGCTGCTTCCTCCCCTTCGCTCTCTAAGCCTAATTTTAGCGCCCGCTTAAAACTCAATTTCGGATGCGGTGAGAACCCTTCAGACATTTTAAGCGGCAGGCCTGCGCGGCGCATTGCCCGCATTAACAGGCGCATCAGGTCTAAATGCCCTATATATCTGGCCGGGCCTTTTTTAGAAAAAACAAAATTTAATTTATACATTAAAGCACTATTCTTTCTTTTCGCAATCTTCCGATATCAACAAACTGCCCGTACTAACGGTAAAGATAGTCTTACCGGTCAGTTTGCACCGGGTAGGCAGGGCATGGCAGCTATATCCGCCGGAATCCAGCCGGCTGCAGCTATAACCGTAGCCTTTTATAGGCGATTGTTTTACGTAATCCCTATCCAGATAAGCGGGGGCGCTTTGCGTCAAAACGGATATTTTGTCCGGGTAAACTCCCCGGTTATCTTTGGCATAGTTCTCCAAGGCCGTAGAGATAAGCTTAAGCGTGGACTGGGCATGGGATTCGTTTTGCGAGCAAGTCAAACGGATAGCTTTATCCGCGACGACCCTCAACAATAAAGCAGATAAAGCGATAACAATCATTATCACTACAAAACTTCTGGATTTTTTATTTTTCATAGTGGTTTTATTTTAACACAAAGCGCGGCTTTAGCAATTACTTTTTATGCATAATTTTAGTTAAGAAATCTCTGGCTTCCCAATGGCCGGGATTAATCCTGATTGCGGTTTTTAACTCCCCCACTGCTTCTTTTTTCAGCCCTTTTTCCCAAAAAGCTACCCCTAAATTAAAATGCGCCTCGCCATAAAAAGGCGCAAGTTCCAGCGCTCTCTTAAACGCGGGAATAGCCGCATCCAGAAAACCCTGAGAAGCAAGTTCTGCGCCCAGATTATTGTAAAAGATAGGCACAGGGCGGAGATCACCCGCTCTCCTGAGGTAAGCAGTAACCGTTTTCAAATATTGTTTATCCCGGATAACCTGCGGACTTATTTCCGGCAGGGATTTTAATATCTCCCGCGCCGCCGGGTCTAATTTCCCTCTCAAAAGATAGACCCTGGCCATATTAAAATGCGTAAAATTCAACTTAGGGTCTAAGCGCAGGGCAAGATTAAACCTGTCCATCGCCTCATCCAGCAAGCCTTCGGCTTCATCAAGACAACCCAAGGCATACTCTATCCGGCCTTTTTTCTTTAGCGGCACATTCTTTTCTGCTTTAAGGTATTCTCTTCTGGCTTCATTAAACTTACCCATTTTGAAATATAAATTAGCCAGGTTAGAGCGTGCCTCGAATAAATCCGGGTTGATTTCCAGGGCTTTTTTATATTCTATAATTGCCTTAGTATAGAGAAAACGGCCTTCATATTGCAGGCCTAAATTATTATGCGCTTTAAAGCTGGACGGCGAGAATTGAATTATTTTCTCATAAAAAAGCTCGGGGCTTCGCCACTCCAGGTTCCGGCAGAGGGTCAATAAGCCGTAAAAAACGACCAAGCCAATTATGGAAAAAATAAATACCCCTTTCCCCAGATACCTGTGGAGCAAATAGGCCAGCAACATAAAAAAACTTATTGATGACAAATAAATGAAGTGCTCGGCGATAAAAGCGTTAATCGGCAATACCCCTGACTGCGGAAAGAAAAAAATTAAAGCCCAGCCTAACATAAAGGCAGGAGCCTTATTATTTTTTCTGTTCCTTAACGCATAGGCGCAGGCAACGCAAATCAAAACCAGAAAGAACCAGCTCAGGAAAAAATGCAGAAAACTCACCGGCTTACTCACCGTCCAGCTCATATGCAGGTCCAAGGGTAAAAATAATAACCTTAAATAGGTAAAGATTACCTCGGGTAAAGCCGTAATCCTTAAGAGTAAAGGATATTTAGTCAACGCCGGGGGGTAGGTACGGGGAAAACTGAAAAAACTGACTCTTGATAATATATATATAAAGTCAATCACTAAGAACGGCAAGAGCGGCTTGAGCAAACTGCCTGGATCTTTTAGTTCTTCCCGGCGGTAATAAAATAAATACGCCAGAATAACCAGAGGAAAAACTATAGCCAATTCTTTAGCCAGTAAAGCCGGAATAAAGGCCAGCCAGGCTAAAAAACGGTACCCCCCCCTGATAAACAGAAGCAGGGACGCCAGCAGGAATAACCCCATAAGCATATCCGCCCTGCCGGAGATATAGGTGACTGCTTCGGTATGCAGGGGGCTTACGGAAAATAGTAAAGCCGCGCCAAAAGCTGAACTGATTTCTTTAAGGATGGCGTAACCGAGTAAAAAAACAAGAAAGGCGACTAAAGCATGCAGGACAATATTGGTCAGATGGTACCCGTAGGGATTCAATTGCCAAAAATGATAATCCCACATATAAGAAACTGCCTGCAGCGGTCGGTAGAAATTTGAACCAAAATCTATTCCTGAATATAAATCGCTGGTAAATACTGCAGGTAAACCCGTCCAATTGCGGATAACCGGATTTCTGACAATCAAGGCCTTATCGTCCCAGATAAAAGGATTTTGCAGGGAATTGGAATAAAAAACTATGCAAGACCCCGCGATGGCGAAAAATATTAATAGGAGCAGGCCTGGTTTGAGTTTAGGCATTGCAAGCGGATTGCTTCCGGGAAGCTTCTTTATAACGGCGTAAACACACCTCCGGTACTAGCGGTGTAGGCTAGGGTACCGGTTACTCCTGATTTAACCGGATCAGCCGCTAAAGTATAGCCTTGAGAAGCCAAATTGCAGCGATACTGGTACCCCCTAGAAATAGTAACTGCCCCAGAGGCATCGGCGCAATAAGAACCGGCCGTACCGATGAAAGCAGTTAATTGCGCTACCGTAGCCGGATAGGCGCCGTTATTAACTACGGCGTATCTTTCGCAGGCAGCCGACAGGTTACGGATATTCTCCTTGGCTGCTTGCGTGTTGGCCGTCATTTGCGCGCTTAGAATATTGGGTATGGCTATGGCGGCTAATAACGCGATAATGGCTGCGACAATCATGATTTCAACAAGTGCAAAACCCTTAATTTTCATTATCTAAATCCCCTCTCTCTTTAATTCTTCAGTATTTATAGCACCTGCCTCTTATTTTGTCAAGCGCACACTCGCCAGAGATATTCCTAAGCCGGACAAAGATAAGTTTATTTTTTAAACTGCGGCGGGATTTTAGCAAAACCCTGATATAATTATCCGTATAGCCCTCCCAATACCCTTTAATCTCTTTTGATCCGCCCTCAAAAAGCACCGGCACCCTGGCTCCAAGAAAACTCTTTTTATAATCTTTGGCGCAGGTAGCGGCCCAGCTTTTAAGGCGGTTAACCCTCTCTTTTATTATGAACGCGGGAATTCCGCCGGATAATTTTGAGCCGGCTAAAGTACCTTCTCTCCTGGAATAAGGGAATATGTGCACCTTTAAAGGAACTGTCCTCTTAATCAGCTCTAAAGTGTTTTGGAAATGCTTTTCCGTCTCTCCCGGGAAACCCACCAGGCAATCCGTAGTCAGGCCCAGGCCGGGGATCTTCTGCTTTATTTTTCGGATAAGCCTGATATAGTAAGAACGCGTATACCTGCGCCGCATCCTTTTTAAGATTTCATCGTCGCCGCTTTGCATAGGAATATGCAAATGGCGGCAAAGTTTTTTAGATTCAGCCATCTTATTAATCAACGCATCCGAGATGTCCCCTGCTTCTATTGAACTTAACCTTATGCGCAGTATACCGCCTATCTTTTCCAGCGCTGCGACCACCTCCACCAGGCTGATCTTTGGTTTTAAATCCCTTCCGTAAGCGCCCAAACAAATCCCGGTAAGGACAATCTCCTTAAAGCCGTTTTTAGCCAAACGCCGGGCCTCCAGGACTATTTCTGCCAGGGGTCTGCTTCTTGAGCGGCCGCGCACTAAAGGCACCTTGCAATAAGCGCAAAAATTATCGCAGCCGTCCTGGATTTTCAGGAATGCGCGCGTGTGGGAATGAAAACTGCTTATTCCTGCGGCAAAAAAACTTTTATTTACGATAAAACTGATTCCTTTTATTTTAGCCAACTGGCGGCTGTCATTTTTAACCAGGCAGCCGGTAACAATAATTTTAGCTTTAGGGTTCTCCTTAATACAGCTCCGGATGGCTGCGCGGGATTTTTGATCGGCGCTGGAGGTAACCGTGCAGGTATTGATAAGATATACATCGGCTTTTCTGGAAGCATTAGGTTCTTCCTTAAAGCCATGCTCAAAGAAACGCTCTCTTATACTCTGGGTATCATACTGGTTTACCTTGCAGCCTAAGGTATAAAATTTAATTCTGGGCATATAATTCTATGCAGCTGGCTACGGCGAGGCTGGCGGTATCTACACGCAGGACCAGATCTCCGAGGGTAATCGGAATAAACCCTGAATCTATAGCCAATTGCACCTCTCTGGCGGAAAAATCACCTTCCGGTCCGATTAAAGCCAGTATTTTAGGGATAAATGGGGGCGGTTCTATTTTTCTAAAAAATTTGTCCAAAACAACTTTCAAGCTCTTTCTCTCCCCCAACAGGTGCGGGACTAGCTTTAAATCAAATTCCGCAGAGGAGGCAATTACCTCCTCAAAACTCTTCACCGGCTCAATTATAGGCAGGTTATTCCTTTGGCTCTGCTTACTGGCGCTGAGGGCGATCCTTCTCCAACGGATAAGGCGACTGGCTTCTTTAGGCTTATCCAGTTTTACAATTGTGCGTTCTGTCTTTAACGGGATTATCCTGCTTACACCCAACTGGACAAGTCTATCCACGATATCGTCCATTCTGGCTTTTTTAGGTATAGCGCAGGCAACAGCTAATTTAATCCTGGATATCTTTTGTCCCGACGATATTTTACCTTTAACGTCCAGGTAAATTTTATCCCCTATTCCGGAGATGATACAATTATACTCATTCCCTTTTCCGTCAAAGATTATTGCTTTTTCTCCTTCTTTGAGCCGGAGGACATTTTTTATATGGTGCGCCTGGTCTTTATCCCCGATAGTTATTTTATCCCCTGCGCTATTTGGAACCGGACAAAAAAAGCGGTGCATTTAAAATACCCCCCTTATAAGCTGCAAGCCCATTATTATTATAATCAAGCCACAGATAGTCTTAAATAATTTCCTGTAATTGCTCTCCATACTTTTTAAGAACCCGGGCAGTAAACCGGCTAAAGCCACCAAAAGTAATAAGGGGGACAAGCAGGTACCTAAGCTGAAAGCAGTAATATACAGTAAATTCTCAAAGGCACTTTGCGCGGTTAAGCCGGCGTAAGTCAGTATAGTGATTAGCGGCGCGCAAGGCAAAATACCTATAGCCAGACCCAATATAATCAGGCTCTTACGGTCGTTTTCCAAAATCTTCCTCTGCAGAAAATTACAGGGGGCTAAGTTTAGGCTTTTACCTAAAAGCATAAGCATGCCGAGCAAGATGATAAATACCCCTGCTGTGATTGAGATGGGCCTGTAGAAAAAGGCAAGTTTTTCAAAGACTAATCTTCCGAATAAGAAGAAGAGCACCCCCAAGACTAAGTAGACAGATATCCTGGAGAGCGAAAATAACAGGTAAGCGCCTAGGCCTTTAAAAACATTTTTTTGGGTTCCGGCAACATAGGCCAGGATAAGCGGCCCGCAACTGGCCAGGCACGGCCCCCAGCCAAATGACAGGCCCAAGATAAAACTACTGGCTATCTTCTCAATCATTCTTTAAGCCCTTTTTCTGAAAATACTTCGGCAGTAAATGTATAAATCTCGGTAGCTTTATCCTTCCAGGCGTCCGCGGCCAGGCCGGCTTTATGCAGGCAGAGGTTGGACATAAATTCTTCTTTTGACCAGCCGGTTTCCGTAGCTACCTGAGGAAGGAATACGCCGCTGCGCAACCCTTTACGCACCAGGACACCATGCACTCCCAGTTGTATTTCATCAGGGTCAGCAATTTTTTCCATCGGTGATAAGACAGATATTTCAATATCGACATCTTCTAGCCCTGATAAGCTGAGAGGGTTAAAGCGCGGGTCTTGCGTCGCCGCCTCAACCGCCATATCTCTAACCGTTAAATACAGAGGACCTGAGCCGACGAGGCTGCCGATACAACCGCGTAACTGGCCGCGCTCATTTAAAGTAACAAAAGCGCCCATAACCCTGTTTAAGAGAGGATCAGTCTGGCTTACCTCCAGTTTTTTACCTGTTTTTAAATAGGTTTCTATACTGTTACGCGCAATTGCAAGCAGTTTTTCCCTCTGAACATTATTCAACATATCCTTCTCCCTTTTTATCTGAACAGGCCTAGCCTTTAGTGCATTAATGACGCAACTGGCGTATCCTACGGTCCAGATACCTTTTTTCTTATTGCCGGTAATCTGCGCTGAATCGGTATGCTCTAAAACCTTAACTTTATTATAGCCGAACTCTTGAGCCAAAATCAACGCAGTTACTACGCCAAAACCTCCGCACATCTGCATTGTTCCGTCGCGAAGGCCGTAATAAAGGCCTTCGCTGTCCATATTTTTTAGAGCGTCCAAGGTCAGCTCATCCGTTACCCCGGCTTCTTTATAATCGTAACCATGATACATATCCGTAGAAACAACTACTAAAATATCTTTACGGCCTCCGATTGCGTCTTTAAGCAATGCCGCAAATTTTTTACAGGTATTCCAAGAACAATCACCCAAAACTACAGGTACAATCTTAAAGCCAGTAAGCGTCTTTTGGAGAAACGGGAGCTGTACCTCAACACTATGCTCTTCTTTAAAAGCCTGCGGGATAAAGCTTATTTCCGCCTCCTGGTTGAGCAGCTTGCGGGTAAAATCATTATCCACGCTTATCTCCCCCAGGGGAGTTTTAAATATACCTTCGGGATAGATTGACGCGCCGCTAAAAGGATAACGGTGGCTTGTTCCCAGAATAACCACCGTCTTATAGGGCCTGTCTTTAATAAGCTTGTAGGCAAAAGCAGCTACCTGTCCGGAATAGCCATAGCCGGCATGCGGAGCGATAATCGCAAATATCCGTTCGTCTACTTTTTCAGGACTGGCCTTTTCTAGGAATCCCTCAATCATTAAAGAGAGCTCACCGGAGCTTCCGGGATAAAAAGCCCCGGAGACACAGGGTTCTTTTACGCTGCCGGCATAACTGAAGGCATAAAATAAAAGAAATAAGATTAATACGCTAGTTCCATACGCCTGCGATTTTTTTCCCACAGAATTTACACCTTCCTTCTTTTAAATTATTCTGCACGATAAAATACCCCCTGCGCTCAATAACAATTTTTTTGCACCTGGGGCAATATGTGTTTTCCGCCGGATTAGCCGGAATATTGCCGATATAAACGTAATTTAATCCGCAATCGATAGCTATTTTCCTGGCCCGCTCAAGGGACTCTAACGGAGTTGGATTGAGGCTGGTTAGTTTGTACATCGGGAAGAATCTCGAGAAATGCAAGGGGGTATCCGGGCCTAAATTATCTTTAATCCAAAAGCACATCTTCTTTAGCCCGGAGGCATCATCGTTAAAACCGGAAAGCAGCAAAGTCGTTATTTCAATATGGACTCCCTCTTCTCGCAATATTTTTAAGGACTTCAATACCGGCTCAAGGCTCCCTTCAGTTAATTTAGCATAATATTCGTCGCTAAAGCCTTTTAGATCAATGTTGGCCGCATCAAGGTATTTAGCCAGAACCCGCAAAGGCTCCTCGTTGATATAGCCGTTTGAGTGCATAATATTCTTAATGCCCCTTTCCCGGGCCAGCCTGGCTATTTCCAGCATATATTCATAAAAAACAGTTGGCTCGCTATAAGTATAGGCGATTGTAGGAGACCCCGAGGCTTTAGCTTTTTCTACCAGTTCCAGCGGCTCAAGATACCGGTATTCTGCTTCTTCGGGCCGGCTTTGCGATATCTCCCAATTCTGGCAGAATTTACATTTCAGGTTACAGCCGGCAGTAGCCAGGGAATAGGCAGTCGTCGAAGGGAGAAAATGAAACAAGGGTTTCTTCTCTATGGGGTCAATATGTATGGCTACAGGCTTGGCATACACCAGAGTATACAAAACGCCGTTACGGTTTTGGCGCGTTCGGCAATAACCGCGCCGGCCTTCAGGAATTACGCAGCTCCGGGGGCAAAGCTGGCATTGAACAGTATTCCTATCCAGCTTTTGGTAAAACGCCGCCTCCTTTAATTGTTCGAGGCTATCTAGACCAGGAAGAAAAATACAGGGAATAAATAAAGAGAAAAGGAAAGCTATACCAAAAACCAACCTACCGACATTCTTCATACTGCAATATTTTGGGCTTTTGTCGAAAAATTTAAGTGGAGCTGAGGAGGATCGAACTCCTGGCCTCCTCGTTGCGAACGAGGCGCTCTCCCAGCTGAGCTACAGCCCCATAAAGGATGAATTTAACATACTTTATCATTTTACGCAATAAAAAAGGGCGGTTATTTTCAATTAGTTGAAAGCGAAGGCAAAGTGAGGGTAGTAGACATGGCCATACCGGGGTTGCTGGAGGTATTGCAGGTCAGCGCAGGATCCCAGCAACCGGTAATAGTAACATTCATATAATTACCTTGCGAAAAATCTTTAGTAACGGAAAACGCCGTTATACCCTGAGCAAGTACCTCTTCGGTGCCGGAACATACGGCGCAGTCCGCATCGGCACATTGGTTGCAATAACTAAGGTCATGGCTGGTAGTATTAAGACTATACCTGATCCAATAATCACCTGCGTCCGGATTCCTCAAGCCATTGCCGTTAGTATCCGTAAAAAAGGATAAGGTAGTGGTATTGGTGGAGTCCGGGCTGATATATATGGTAGTATTCGACCCGTAAACTGTCTCGTTGCCTATTGAGTTGCCGGCACTTTTAGTTATATGCTCAAGGCTGCGCGAAACATCATTTTGCACTTTAGCCCGTTGGTCCGCAGAAACAAGATGGCGGCGGCTGAAGATATCGATATTATTAATACCCAAAATTATCACCGCCAGCAATATTACGGCAATCATTAACTCGATAAAAGTGACGGATTTTAAGCGGGAAAACATCATTCAGTCCAGTTAATTGCGGCTTTCACTTTCTTGACGGTAGCGCCAGTAGTATTGTTCGAAAGGTTGCTAATCGTATAGACTACCGTATAACTGCCGTTAGTCGAATTAGCCAGCGAGTCAGTACCAAAACAATTGGAATCCCAGGTATCCTGCCGCACATAATACTGCAAAGGGTCAATAAACAGCTTGCTTATTTCTCCCGCACTCATGCGGTAACGGCTATGCTGGATAAGCTGCCGGCCTGAAATAAAAACATTAACCAGGCCGGTAATAACCAAAGCCAGTATCACCATTGAGATAATAATTTCCAGCAAGGTAAGGGCTTTTTTATTCAAGGGCATTCTGCTTTAAATACAATTCGCAGACGTAGAAAAATCTTTAGTATCAAAATCCGCGCTGGCTAAGCTATATATGCAGCTGCCGCTTTTAGCCGTGGCGGTAATATTAGCCGTCTTGGAACCTACGCTGCCGGCAGTCACAACGCCATAGGACCAATTTTCCGTATTTATTACGCTTTTTAACAGAGTGCCACAGCCTGAGGCGGCGACGCAGTCTGCTGAATTAGTGCAATTGCAATCCACATAATCGCCGTCTTTCATCCTTACTATCATTTCTCCCGTAGCAATAAGCTTAATATTAACAAGGCCCTCTTTTTGCACCATCTTTTGTTTGGATTTAGTATAGAGTGGAATTGCGGTGGCAGCAAGAACAATAACCACCACGACTATAATGGTGAGCTCAACTAAAGTAAAGGCACGTTCTTTTTTTCGCATTCTATATGCAGCCCGCGCCTTTTGCAGGATCACCCGTAAAATTATCGCTGCTACTGATGGTATACACGCACTCGCCCCTGGTCCCTTTGGCAGTGACCACGCCGGCAGCAGTAATCCCGTTATCAACAGAATAGGACCAATTCCTGTCGTTAAGTTTAAGCTTTAAATTGGAGTTCAAAAGCGTAGCCCCGGTCTCAGTACCGCTCAAAAACGGGTAATAAGCTGTCTGTTCTATCCTGTATAAACGTTCGGCAGCGGCAATAAGCTTAAGATTGAAAACGACCTCCTTATTCAGTGCCCTATTCCTGGCTTTGTTATAATTGGGGATTGTGATCAAGGCAAGCGTAACAATAATGACAACCACCGAAATGAGCTCGACTAGCGTGAAACCCTTATTTTTACTCATTTTAAGGACATGTTGGGGCTGACCCCGCACTCTTCTTGCCCCCGGAAACACACATATAATAATTTACCGACCCGGCAGTAGCTATAGCCTGCACATATCCGCTGGCCACATTATTTAATGCTGTTGCAAAATTGAAATTGCTGCTTGACGGCGCAGAATCGTACCTGTCCAGGTTAGACCAGGTAGTAGTATAAGCGTCATACTCTGTAAAATAACCGGTCTCCGCAGAAGCAATATCCGCTAATACTGAATATGCTTCTGCAGAGCGCGCCTTCTCTAAAGCGCCGTAATACTTGACCAAAGCGACTCTCGCTAAGATAACGATAATCGCCACTACCACCATTAACTCTACCAGAGTAAAGGCGCACCTTTTCTTAAGCATATCTTATTTTATTAATCCCGTACTTTAATATCCTTAAGCGCAGCCTGTACCGCTTGAGCCGGTTGCGCCGGTAGATACATTCATGGTGTAAGTACAACCTCCGGCCCCGCTCTTATTTGTAGCTGTAATATTGGTAGTAGCAGTGTAGGTATAAGTAAAATTATTGGAAATTGGTATAGATACTACCATTACAGCGTCACCATCAATGGTTACCGTAATAGCAGTGGAATCGCCAGGATAAACCGCATTAGCTGCATAGTAGCCGAGAATTCCTTCCCTGATTGAACGCATAGTAGAATATGCCTCAGCTTTTCTGGCCTTTTCAATATTGGCAAAATACCGCGGGATAGCCACGAGTGCCAAGATTCCTATGATTACTACTACGATGATTAACTCAATTAGGGTAAAAGCCCTCTCCATCCTTTTCTTCATCCTTCTTCCTCCTTTTCTCCTAGCTCAGTCTTGTTTATCCTGTTTTTCTTCTATACGCTATGTTAATACATTTTTTTAAAAAAAACAAGCTTTTTTATCTACCGCCTATCTGAGAAATTTCAAATATAGGCAGGAACATGCCGATGACCATTATGCCGATTACTGCCCCGATAAAAACAAGCATTATAGGTTCAAACATGGAAACAATCCGGGTTAGGAACGTTTCCAGGTACTCCTGGTAGAATGTATCCAGCCGCTTAAACATACTGGATAATTCGCCGATCTCCTCTCCGATATTAATCATCTGCACAGCCATCGGGTCAAAGAAATTACTTTTCTCCAAAGCTTGCCCCAGAGGCTTGCCTACACGTACGTCATCTTTAATATTGCGTATAATATCCCCTAGGACAAGGTTGTCTACGCTGCGCTCGGAAATCTCTAAAGAGTAGAGTATCGGCACGCCACTCTCTACCAGGGTAGACATTTCAGAAGTAAAACGTTCAATAACTAAAGTGCGGAAAAATTCCCCGAAACCGGGCATCTTCAAAAGAAACCCTTCAAACCTCTTCCTGCCTTCCCGGGTCGAAATATACCTGCGGATAAGCCAGAAGCCTATAACTAAGGCAGCAATAATAATTAAGGAATACCCCCGGATAAACTTGCTCGTCTCTACCAGGATAACGGTTAGAAGAGGCAGTTTGATATTAAAACCGCTGAATATATTGGCAAAGGTAGGGACTATTTTAACCGTCATAAATAAAAGCGCGGATATACCTGCTATTAAAAGTATCGCTGGATAAATCAGGGCCGATATAATCTTCTTTTTAAAGGCCCCGTATCTTTCCAGGTAAGCTGCCAGGCGCGAGAGGACAACCGCCAGGTTACCGCTGGCCTCACCGCTCTCTACCAGATGAATCCAGAACTCCGAAAAGATATTGGAATGCTTGGACATGGCGTCATGGAAACTTAATCCTGCTTCCATATTCTTTTCCAAGTCTTTGATTACCCCTTGCAGGCGCCTGCTGGAAACCTGATTGGAGATTATGTCCAGGCTCCTTAAAATAGTCACGCCTGCGCCAAGAAGCGTGGCTAACTGACGGCAGAAAAGGGTCAAATCCTGCGAAGTAATCCGGTTATACCTAGGTTTAAATTTACCCTTAAATACTTCCGGGGCATTAGGGGAAACTGCGGCGCCTTTACTATCTTCACCGGTAACACTCACCACCAGAAGGTCCTTCGATTGCAGCCGGCTGACTATTTCATCCTGGCTTACACCTTCTTCAACCCCGTTAACTTTTGTCCCGGCTTTATTCCTGGCAACGTAAAAATATTTAGGCATTATTCTGATCCTAAGGTAATTAAAAGCGCATCTTCCAGGGAAGTCGAACCTTCCTCAACTTTCTTTAACGCAGATTCATATAAAGTCTGCATGCCATTAGCCCTGGCTGCTTCCTTTATCTTATAGAGCGGTTCTTTCTGGCTTATTAAACTTTTTATCTCTTCGTTGGTAATCATAATTTCGGAGATGCACATCCTCCCCTTATAACCGGTATTATTGCAGGCTGCACAGCCCTTAGCCCGGTAAATCAATTCCGCTTTTAATTTTATATTCTTGAGCTCTGTTGTGTTCGGCTCGTAGGCCTCTTTGCAATCCGGGCATAATTTCCTCACCAGGCGTTGGGCAATTACCGATACCAGAGAAGATGAGATCATATAGGGCTCAACGCCAATATCCATAAGCCGGCTTACCGCCGTAGGCGCATCATTAGTATGCAAGGTACTTAAAACCAAGTGGCCGGTCAAAGCAGAGCGTATGCATATCTGGGAGGTCTCTAAGTCACGCACCTCGCCGACGAGCATTATATCCGGGTCCTGCCTCAAGAAGCTGCGCAAGGCCGCGGCAAAAGTCAAGCCTATTTCGGGTTTAATCTGGACCTGATTAATTCCTTCTAGCTTATACTCTACGGGGTCTTCAATAGTAACAATATTCTTACTGGGGCTCTTGATTTCATTTAATATGGCATACAAGGTAGTGGTCTTACCGCTTCCGGTTGGCCCGGTCAGGAATATCAACCCATAAGGAGTAACAATACTTTTACGGATAAGTTCCAGTTGTTTAGAGTCAAAACCTAACTGATTTAAATCCAGGACTACCTGGCTGCGGTCGAGTAAACGCATAGCTACTTTCTCGCCGTATATTGTGGGTATGCTGGAAACACGGATATCTATGGGCTTGTCTCCGATTTTCACTAAAAACGCGCCATCCTGAGGCAGGCGTTTTTCGGCAATATCCAGCTTGGACAAAATCTTAATACGTGAAACAATCGGCAGGTGCAAGTGCTTTGCCGGAGGAGGTATTTCGTATAATTTCCCGTCAATGCGGTATCTTAAAGATATTTTGTCTTTAAACGGCTCAATATGGATATCCGAGGCGCGCTCATCAATTGCCTGCCGGATAATCAAATCCACTAGTTTTACTACCGGTGCTTCTTCTGCCCGGGCAACTAATTTATCCAAACTCAATTCCTGGTCAGCGTTGGCTTCTGCTACTGCGGCTTCAGAAGTCAATTCAGCGGGAGAGACGTCATAACTGGCTTCTACTGCCTGCTTCAACATTGCGGATTTACCGTAAAAACCCTCAATCGCCTTAAGGATATCGGATTTAGTAGCTATCACCGGATTAATCTTACAGTTAGTCAACCTTCCTAGATTATCAATGAGTATTAAATCCAGCGGGTCTGACATAGCTACGGTCAAAGAGCGTAAAGTGCGCGATAAAGGAAGGACAGAATTCTTTATGGCAAAGTCGTGCGGGATAAGCCGCTCAAGGCCCTGGTCCATTGCCGGCTTAAGCATGCCCGTAACAAAAGAGAAATACGGAACATTAAGTTGTTTACCCAGGACTGCTACCATCTGGTCTTCTTTGACCATACCCAGCTTGATTAAAGCCTCGCCCAGCCGTCCCCCTTCCTGGCGCTGGGAGGCAACTGCCTGCTCTAACTGGGCTTCAGTAATCAGGCCTTCCTTGACCAGTAATTCGCCTAATTTCAGGTATTTGTCTTTATTCAACATGGATAAAAATAATTTAGCGCTTTATCTCAAAATTATTCAAGTAGGCGCTGATACTCTGTTGCCGCGTAAGCGCAATGGCCCGAGTTTGCTCTCTTAACGGCAGGGCTGCTTTTTTAACCGGGACTGAACTGGATTTTGTATGTTTTATAATATGCGGGGTGATAAAAACCAGCAACTCGCGCTCAATATTCGGGCTGACGTTTTTGTGTCTGAACAAGGCGCCTAATACGGGAATATCTCCCAGGAAAGGAAGTTTGGTTATGACTGTTGACTGCTGGTTACGGATCAAGCCTCCGAGGACAATTGTCTCTCCGTCACGCACGCGCACAACATTCTTGGTACTGCGCGTTTCGGGGTTAACAAAAGTATAGGTCTTGGTCGTATCGCTGCCGGCGGCAAATGACGACTTGGTTGAAGAGGCCTCCGTAACCTGAGGATAAATAAACATGGTTATCTCTCCGGATTCCAAATCAATCTGGGGGGTCACCCGCAATGAAACCCCGGTTTCATACCTCTCTGCGGTTACGGTGGTCGAAGAAGATGTGCCTGTCCCCTGCTGGACGCTGCTTACGCCGATAGCCTCATCAGTAGTAATTTTGATTTCGGCAGTCTCGTTATTTAACGTAAGGATCCTGGGCCGGGCAAGAAATTTAGTATCGGTCTGTGTCCTTAAAAAATCCAGTTGGATATTATAAATACTTGTGCCGTTATTGCCGGTACTGATATCTATTGTTCCGGGGGTGATAGCCTTGGTAAAATCTTTATTGGAATACATACCTGATGAAAAAGGGAATGCGCTGCTGATGCTCGCGCCTGTCCAAGCCATACTAAAAGGAGTTTGCCCGAATTTAAAACCTATGGTATCCACTATGCTTTTATTCACATCCAACATTTCTACTTCCAGCATAACTTCCGGGACAGGGACATCCAAAGAGGCAATGACTCGGGCGATGACCTCCATCCGGCTGGGTATATCCGTAACCGTAATACTGTTAGTACGAAAGTCTTCAATTAGCGAACCATCCTTGCTTAAAAGCTTCTTCACAACCTCAGTAAGGCCCGCTTCTGAAGCGGCCTTCCATTTACCGCTTTCTGAATCGCTGCTCGAATCGCCTGATGAAGATGAGCTGCTCGAGCTACCCTCGCTGCTTAAATTATTTTTCATCTCTTCCTTCAGCTGAGAAGAAGAAACAGTGGCATATTTCAGGTAAAAAACTCTTGTCACTGTCTGCGTTGTCGGCTTTCCCCAGTCATTCACGATGAAAACGCTGGCTTCCTGGTCTAAATCATAGGAAAGGTTGTTGGCTTTAAATATCTTATCCATTGCTTCCTGCAAAGGCACTTGATCCATATAGAGGGTCATTTTTCTGTCCTGGACTGCCTCAGAAGCGATGAAATTCAGGCCTGACTGGATAGACAGAAGCTTCAAAATGTCCTTTAGGGAAGCATCCTGCAGGTCCATAGATATAGATATATTTTTATATGCCGATAAGGGCGGCCCCTCTAACGCGCTTAATTTAGGGATCAAAGTAAGGTTAAACAAGGCAAAGATAAAAACGAATGACCTGAAATTAATCTTCATAACTTCCTCCTTTTATTTTGCTGCTGGTTGCTGACCACTGACAACCGAGGGGGACAAAATATATTCCTGATTGGCAAAAACTACGGTTACACCCTCTTTGCCTATTTCTATAATCCTGGCCTCCCCCAACATATCGCCTTTTTTTACTACCTGGTTATTTACAATTGCCTGCGGGAAAACCCCTCCCCAGACTACACCTTGCACCGTAAAATTAGGAAGCACCTTATCTGGCTCCGGAACAGCCGCTGCGCTAATTTTTTTCTCCGTAACCAACGGTTGAAAAGGGTCCCTTGAGCCTTGCGCCTTATATTCTACTTTAGGGCGATTAATCAACCGCTGCTGGCCCGGGCTATTTTTTTCCGGCATTTTAGAATCCGTTTGGGCTGCCCTTAAAGGCCTGGCATAACACACTCCCATTATTAATAAAGCTGTCCAAAAAATCATTAAACCAGGAAGCTTTTCCATTTTTATCATCAGTTTGTAGCGCTAACAGAGCTTATTTTTAGGTTAGCCGTCAACCCTTTCCCGCCCAGTCCGGATTGAGGGCTTATACCAATATTATCTATCGTGTAAACATTGCTGGAAGATTCCACTCCGCTGATAAACCTGGAGAGAGCGTCATAGCTGGGCGCGTTAACACTTACATCAAAAACATCTTTAATATAATCCCCTCCCGGTAATTCCTTGCGGGGAGGCTTAACGGATAAAACCTCCACTCCTACACTCTTGGCGATATCGTTGATATTGCCCATAACCAGGCTCGCTTCTTTCTTGGTGAGTAATTTCTTGTACCCCTTAATGCGACTTTCCAGCTGATTTATCTTCAGCAATTCACCGCTCTTTTTATCTTCTTCGCTAATCTTGGCTTTCAGGGATTCAATCCGGGTCAGGCTGCCTTTATAGATGTTGCCGGCAACAATCAAAAAGACGAGAATCATTCCGATGTTCACAGCCTTGTTCCTATATTTATCAATTAATTCTGTCCGGTTCATATTATTCTTTCTATTGTTTAGCCTTACTGGAAATCACAAAAGTAGTTACCCGGTTACCCGCAAATGAACCTTGATCTAGAGATACTTTTATATCTTTGAAATAGCCGGTAAATACAGGGTTGTTATTTAAATTACTAAAAAACTTATTTACTGCCTGGAATTCATTATTGCCGTTATTCAGATAAGACACACCTTCTAAGATAAGCTCGGCGCCGCCCCCTTCTTTTTTATCCAAAGAAATCCTGGTAAGCCATACTCCCGGAGGAAGGGCGCCCGGGATAATATTCAATATTTCCGTAACATATAGCTGTTTATTAACCAGGTTATCTAAATTAACTATAGCCTTTCTATCTTTTAGGCTGGTTGCCCGAAGCGCTTCGTAGCTTGTATTCGGGCTGAGGCTGGTAAGTTTGGACCATTTGCTGGTTAGCTTACCCAGTTCTTTTTTCAGGGAAACTTCCCTGGAGGTCCCATAAATTAAAGCAGCGGCACAAACCAATACCCCCACGATAATAATACGAAAATCTAGTTTTATTTTATTAAAGAAATTCTTTAATTCCAGCTGTATCCTCGCACTATCTACCTTACCCCCTCTTAATTTACTTTCAACTAAGTTGAGCCTTACCTTGATACCCACCTTTCTGGAGATGGCTATACTGTAGCTCTTCGTAAAACTCGAAGAAAAGGCCATGGGGCTGCCGACGGTCTTGGCAATATCAATAAACTTACCGGACAGGCCCAATTCAGTCAGGAATACTTCGATTTCCTGCCGCTGTTCCGCATTAGACATGACAAATATATTTTTTAAGGATTTCGAAGGAAACTTACGGTGATAATAATCTAATGACACGCGGATCTCTGATTTCAATTTCTCCATAGAAAACGCAGGCGCAGATGGCTCCAGGTCGTCAAAATCACTCACCGGGACGCTGCCTAAACTGATATCGCGGTTAAATAGAGGGAAACCATTTTCTAAAACCAAGAAATTAATCTCATCGACCCCTTGGGAATCAAAACAGAGAACGGCCGTTATGCCGCTTTCATTCAACTTGACTAACTTTAACATCCTTAAGATACTGAATCCGGAATACTCTATAGAGCTTATCCTGATATTCAACGGTTTAAGGATGGAAATATATTTATCAAAGGTCTCCTTTTTGATACCCATAAAAAGGACGATATTTGCCCGGCTGGCCCTATCTACCTCCACTTGATAATCTGTGATCAGCTCTTCGATTTTAAAAGGTATATATTTTTTGGCTTCAAAGTTTATGGCATTCTTTAATTCATCTCTGGGTAGTATAGGGATCTCGAAGGTCCGGATAATCAGGTCTTTCCCCGAAAGGCAAAGCATTGCTTCCTTAACCTCAATTTTATTCCTTCTAAAGGCTTCATTAAAAGAAGCGGCTAACTTTACCTCAGCAGGCACCTTCTCATCCAGCTCATTACCGCCAACCTCGGAAAAAGGTATCTGAATGCTACTGACCAGCTTATTCCCCCTGGTTTCAGAAACATCAATAACCTTCGGCCCGAAATATACCCCTAGATCGCTCATTGGTTTACCCCTGTTTTGGGCATACGCTTGCTGCTTTGCAGCCAGTTATCAACATCCTTACGGTCAAATCTCCAGACACCCCCAACTTTTATTCCGGAAATTTTGCCTTGGCTTAACCAATTATAAATGGTTTGTTTTTTAAGCTTCAGGTAATCCGCTAATTCGTCAATATCTATAAGTCTGGTCATAGTTATTCCCTAAACTACTATAAACAATAATGGACTAAATTAAAACATAAAAGCTTTATCTTGTCAAGTGTTTTTTTACGTATACTTACCTAAACTTACTTGGGAAGTTTAAATAGCGTCGGAAAGGCCAATAATGCAGAATAGGAGAATATAACAATTTTACCTAGATTATAATAGACTTACCGGAAAGAGAAGTAAAATACCTTGCGGATCAGCTTAAGGAGTATAAGTATAGTCAGTTGTTATATCTATCTGGGTAACGTTACCCGTTAATAAGGCATTTTCAGCTGTATCACGGGGAAAAATGGTAACTAGAATATTATAGGGTATATCACTATCATCAGGTATCGTATAAGTATAGGGAGGAGTACCGCCTAAAGCAGTGCAATTTCCATGGCAGGCATATCTTGTGGTACCGGATCCAGAGGCATCAGAACTCCAGGTTCCCTGCCTGAGCATATCCAGGGCATAATTCATCACGCCCTTAGTAGCATAATAAGCTTTGATCCGGCTTACCTGATGGGTAGATAAGCGGAATTGATTAGAAACCAGCCCTAATATAACTCCTGCCAGGATAGTAACGACTAATATGGTAGCTAAGACTATGAATAATACAACCCCTTTCCTGGCAGTAGGACACTTAAGCATCTTTTCTTAAAGATACCCGGTAATCGTTGCCTACCTGTTGCAGGAGTACGTGGCCTTCTCTGGCCAGCCAACCCAGGCTCATAAGAACATTATCCCGGGACTTATCTGTGTTTTTGACCAGCTCAGTTAAAGTAACTTCCCCTCGCTGGTCCAAAAAGTGCCATATTTCTCCGGCAACTATACCAATCTCTGTAATCATTTTCTCCTCCAGAAATTCATTTTATAAGAAATACACTTTATGTCAACTGTTTTTATTTTCCATTTTTCCTAATTCGGCTGATCCGTTCCTCAGCATATCTAGACTCCGGGACATTCATCTGAGATATCTTATTATAGGTATCCAATGCTTCGGGAGCATCCCCTCTATCCTCGTAAATCTGGCCTAAGCGGAGCAAGGCATTCACCAGGAATAGGTTATTCTCCTGGCCGGATAAGCTCGCTACTTCCAGGTATTCTTTGATGGCCTCTTCCAGCCTGCCTTTAGCCTCCAGGGCCTCGGCTATTTTAAGGCGAATTCCGGCTAGCTCTTGGCCGGCAGCTTCTTCCAGGCCCTTACGGTAATAATCCAGGGCGCTATCGTAATTACCTGTTTTAAAAAATACTTCGGCCATCGCAACAGCTGCCTTAGGCTTAATATCCGGCTTGTTTAAATCCAGGGCTTTTTTAAGATTGCGCAGAGCTTTCTGGAATTGGCCGCTATCAATAAGAATCAAACCCAGGGCATAATGGGCATCGGCTAATAAACCGCTTTTAGGAAAATCCTGGACAAGTGACAAAAAATACCTGGCTGCCAGGGCCGGCTCACTATGTTGGTAATAGTACCTGCCCAGCCACCAGATAATCTCGGGAGTGAAGATAGAGTCCGGATATTTAGAACGTAAGGCCTTAAATTTCTTTAAGGCCTCTTCTTCTTCTCCTGACTGATAAAAACAATCCGCTATGCCATATTCGGCTTTCTGAATCAGCTCAATATCCTGGGTAGAAGACCGGGTAACCTCCTTAAAGGAGCGCCGGGCAGCCGCATAATCACCCAGACTATAGAAGCAATTCCCCAAAAGATAGAGTGCCTTAGGCCTTAATCCGCTTTCTTTAAACCCATCTTGAAACTTTTCCAGGCTTAAAATCGCAACCTTATAATCGGAATCTTTAAAGCCTGCCGAACCTAATTGATACCGGACATAATCGCTATAAGGGTTATCCGGATAAGCCTCTAATACTGCCTGATATGACTTTTGCGCTTTTTTATAATCGCCGGATTCCTGATAGATATCGCCTATCTGACAGAGGGCGCTTACTTTCAGCTGCAGGTCACTACTTGTATCAGCTACTTTTTGAAATTCTTTCACCGCTGCTTTCGGGTCGCCCTGCTTCAATAAAGACCAGCTTAGATTATAATATAATTTATCGACAATCTGGCTGGAAAGGCCCTGGAGATCAACCTCAGACAGCGCCTCCCGGTAGGCCCGGGATGCTTCTTTATAATCCGCTAAATTATAGAAAGCATCCGCCCTGCCTATATAAGCCTGGGCTAAAATTAAGGGGTCGCGCTCTTCGGACAACAATTGCTCATATATTTTTTTAGCTTCATTCACGCGGTTAGTATCCATATAGAGGATGGCTTTACCTAAAAATAAAATATCCCGGCTCCTTTTCTCCAGGGACTTCTGTTTTATCGACCAAAAAATATCTTCCGCTTCTTTATAGCGTTTTAATTTAAGGTGAGCCCAGGCCAGGTCCAATTTAATCAACTCCTGCATTTTTTCATCGGGGTTACTGGCTAAAGACTTGGAATAAGCTTCTATAGATCCGTTAAAATCATCCAGATAGTAATTCGCTTCCCCTAAATAAAAATAGAGGTAAGCCATACGCAGCCTATCCCCGGAGAAGAGCCCAAGCAAAAAAGCGATCTTGTTTTTAAGCTCGGAATAATCTTTTAAGTTGTATAAACATTCTGCCATTTTAAATGCGGCGTCTTTACCCTGCGGTTCCCCGGGGAATTTTTCTGCCAGGGTTTTAAAATAAACCAGGGCGTCCTGAAATTTATGCTCCTGGAATAAACACCAGCCAATAGAATAATAGGCGATCGGCACATAAGAAGAATTGGGAAATTCCTGGATTATTTTCTTATAATAAACAACTGCCTGGGCGAAATTATCTACTTTAAAATGGGCTTCAGCCGTCCAGTAATAAACAGCGTCTTTAATGCCTTTAGCTTTTGGTTCTTTTAAAAGCGCCTCAAATTTGGTTAAAGCTTCCGTAAACTTATTCTGCTGGAAATAACATTCCCCAGCCAATAACTGCGCTTTTGGCACCTTAAGAGAATCCGGATAATCATTTAAAAAACGTTCCAGGAGACCGAGGCTTACCTCATAAAAGCCATCCTCAAAGGCTTTCTTAGCCATAAAAAGCGTTTCTTCTTCTTTAAGGCCGGCCGGCGTTATCTCCTGGGCCGGTAACTCCCCTAATGGAGCCAGGACTAGTAAAATAACCAAAAGTATTCCTACTCTATGCATCTTCAATGTAATAATGCCTTTTTTAGAAACTGGGCTGTGTATGATCTTTGATTACGGATAAGCTCTTCCGGGCTGCCCGAGGCGACCAGCTCTCCCCCCTTATCCCCGCCTTCCGGGCCTAAATCAATGATGTAGTCTACGCTCTTAATCACCTCTAAGTTATGCTCGATAACCACCACGGTATTGCCTTTATTCACTAACCTCTGCAATACGCTGATTAACTTGGCGACATCGGCAAAATGCAAGCCCGTAGTCGGCTCATCGAGTATATAAAGCGTCTTCCCTGTCGCGCGCTTACTTAATTCGCTGGAGAGCTTAATCCTCTGCGCCTCGCCTCCGGAAAGAGTGGTAGCGGACTGGCCCAGTTGTATATACCCTAAACCCACATCATAAAGATAAGAAAGCGTATTATTTATCTTCGGGATATTATTAAAGAGCTCAAGCGCCTCTTCTACGGTCATCTCCAGGACTTGGGCGATAGACTTACCTTTATATTTTACATCCAGGGTCGCCTCATTAAACCTCAACCCCTTGCAAATATCGCATTTTACATAGACATCCGGCAGAAAATGCATTTCAATCTTCTTGATCCCGTCGCCCATACAAGCCTCACAGCGGCCGCCCTTAACATTAAAAGAAAACCTCCCCGGTTGATAGCCGCGTACGCGCGACTCAGGGAGCCGGCTGAATATATCGCGGATATGGCTAAAGACCCCCGTATAGGTAGCCGGATTAGAGCGCGGAGTCCGGCCGATCGGCGACTGGTCTACCTCAATTACCTTATCAATGAATTCTGCCCCCGTGATCTTTTTGAACAGGCCCGGTTTTTCTTTCGCTTTATAGATTTTTTGCGCCAGGGCCCGGTACAATATCTCGTCAATAAGCGTAGATTTTCCCGAACCGGATACGCCGGTAACTCCGATAAAAGCTCCTAAGGGAAACCGGATATTAATATTCTTAAGGTTGTGCTCAACGGCGCCTCTAACCTCCAGGAATTTTTTATCCTGCCAATTCCTCCTTGCCGCAGGCAGTTCTATTTTTGATTCCCTTCTCAGGTATTTAGCCGTCAGGGAATGCCGGTCTTTTAAAAGCTCCTCTTTAGTCCCCGCAAAAACCACTTCTCCGCCGTGCCTTCCTGCCCCGGGCCCTAAATCTACGATATAATCGGCACTCAGTATGGTCGCCTCGTCATGCTCGACTACCAGCAGGGTATTGCCCAAGTCCCTCAATGACTTAAGGGTACTTAGTAATTTGGCATTATCCCGCTGATGCAGTCCGATACTCGGTTCATCCAATACATATAGTACGCCAACTAACCCGGAGCCTACCTGGGTAGCCAGGCGGATCCTCTGCGCCTCGCCTCCGGAAAGGGTAGCACTCTTCCTGTCTAAGGCAAGGTAATCTAAACCCACATCAACGCAGAACTTTAACTTCTGGGTTATTTCTTTTAGGGCCTGGTAAGCGATCAGTTTTTCTTTCGCGTTCAATTCCAGGTTACTGAAAAAACCCTGGGCCTCCTTGATAGGCATCTGTGTTACTTCCCAAATATTCTTCCCATTGATTCTGACGGCCAGGCTTTCTTTTTTAAGCCGGGCGCCTTTACACGCAGGGCACGCCGAGGAAGACATAAACCTGGAGATTTCTTCTTTCAGGTAATCGCTCTCGGTCTGGCAAAATAACCTCTCCAGGTGCGGGATGACCCCTTCAAAGGGCTTATTGCCCACATATTCATCCGAACCGTAAAGTACTGCCTGCCGGATATCTTTCGGCAATTTATTAAACGGCGTATCTAAATCAAAATGCAGTTGAGCAGCTAATTCACGGATAAGCCAGCGGTAATAAAGAATATAACCCCGGCCACCTCTTTTCCAGGGAGCAATAGCCCCCGCATTTATGGATTTGCTCTTATCAGGAATAACTAGATCCGGGTCAAATTTAATCTTCGTCCCCAGACCGTTACACTCAAGGCAGGCGCCGTAGGGAGAATTGAACGAAAAAACCCGCGGTTCAACTTCGGCGTAATTTACCCCGCACTTAGCGCAGGCGTACTGCTCGTTAAAAACTAAATCCTGTTTAGCGCTAATAATCACCACGCCCTTACCCACCTTGAGCGCTGTCTCCAGCGAATCCGTAAGCCTGCCTTTGATATCCTCTCTTAAAGTCAGCCTGTCTACTACTACTTCTATATTGTGGACTTTATATTTGGCTAACTTAATTTTCGCGGGCAGTTCATAGATTTTCCCGTCAACGCGGCAGCGCACAAACCCGGATTTCTGGATTCCGGGGAATATGTCTTTATGCTCGCCTTTTTTCCCGCGCACCAAGGGAGCCAGGACCTGAATATCTATACCTTGAGGCAGGGACATTATTTTTTCAACAATCTCCTGGCTGCTTTGTTTCTCGATCGGCCCCCCGCAGCGGTAACAGTAGATTTTACCGATGCGTGCAAAAAGAAGCCTTAAATAATCGTAAATTTCCGTCTGGGTCGCTACCGTGGAACGGGGGTTTCCTCCGGCTGCCCTTTGCTCAATAGCGATGGTAGGCGATAGGCCCGATATATATTCCAGGTTGGGTTTCTGCAGTTGCTCTAAGAATTGCCGGGCATAGCTTGAAAGGCTCTCTACGAACCGGCGCTGGCCTTCGGCATAAATAGTATCGAAAGCCAGGCTGGATTTACCCGAACCGGATAAACCGGTAACCACAATAAGGCTATTGCGCGGAAGCGTAAGGCTTATGTTTTTCAGGTTGTGCTCTTTGGCGCCGCGGATAATAATGGATTCACTTTGCATGATTAGTTAAAAGGGATGAACTGTCTGGCCTTAAGCAGGAAAAAACTTGTGGGGTCATGAATACCCTCTCCGATAAATAAATAATAAAAATTGAGACAATCGAAAAACGCCAGTATAATGACCAGCACAAAAGTTAATTTCATGGCTCGGCGCGGATAAATCCTCTGCGCTATCTTATTGAGCATGAGCAGAGAGAACAAACGCATCGGCGTATCTAAAATAATCATGTAACGCACATTTTTCAGGAAAATACTGAATACGACGAAAGTAAGTAAAAAAACAAAGATAAAATACAGCGCTAATTCATCTTCTTCCCTCTTTAAAAAGAAGCTAAAGATAAAACCGATAGTTAAAATAACGACCCACGGAGAAAGAAGCATGAAATCTACCAAATAGCGGTACCATGGCCCGGAACAAAATAAGGAGGCGTAAGAACCAGCCGGCGCAGGCATTAACAAGACCTTGATAATGCCCGGCATATAAACTAGAGCGCCGCTGGCCAGGTAAGCCAGCCCAGCGAGAACAAGGGGAAGCGCCAAAAGCAACGCCATTTCTCTCAAGGGAACTTTTTTCTTATAAATAAACCTGCTGGCTGATAAAAAAGGGAGGAAAACGAAAATTAATAATAGCGAAGTCTCTTTGATTAAAATACTGCCGGCATAGGCGAGGATAAAAAGAATAAATTTTAGCCTGCCCCCGTTCTTTAAAAAGTCCCAAAATAGCCATATCGTCAGCAGGGAAAATAAATTTAAAGTACTGTCTATAAACGCCCTGCGGGCCATGGCCATCTGGAGCGGTGAAAAAGCCAAAAGAATAACCAAAAGCAAGGCAAACTGCTCTCCCAGGTATTTTCGGGAAAAATAATAAGAAAAAACCAAAAAAAGCGCATAGGAAAACAGCGATAAATAAGCTAAGTTCAACAAAGAATAACCCAGTATTTTTAACCAGGCTGCGGACAGGATTATAAATCCGATCCTCAGCGGATGAGGATTAAACCAGTTCGGCTGGTCGGCGATAAATCCTTGAAAAAGAATAGACAAGCCATTAAAGCCTTTTTCGCCCAGGTAGGTTGCGTATTTGAAGTAACATACATCGTCGGCGTAGGAAAAATAAGGCACCCGGGCCAGAGTAGGCAAAAGCAGAGTTACGGCCAGGATAATAACTAATGCTAAAAACAGCCTATAGGTTGATTTTGTTGCCATAAGGTATATTTGGGGAAGCCCTGGGGAACTTGGGGACGGTTCTGTTTTTTAGAAAAAACAGAACCGTCCCCTTTTTTCCTTTTTTTTACTTATCTTTTTTTCTTTTTACCGCCTCTTTTCATCTTGGCGCAGGAAACATCGCCTTTCTTGTCCAAGAAATAAAGGTAGCCTTCTTTTCTCTTGATGCCGCACTTAGCTACCTTCTTCGGGCTTCCCCCCTTTTTCGCGCCCCTGGCCATCTTAGCACAGGAGACGTCACCTTGCTTGTCAATGTAATAGAGGAAACCCTTCGCTCTCTTTACCCCGAGTTTCACTAATTTCTCTGCCATATTCTTATTCACCCCCCTTCTTATCGTTCGTTATTGGTTAATTTCGTTAGGTGCCGATCCTCACCGGATCCAAGATCTGCCTTAACATGGCCATCGCGGAAAGAACCGCTAAATAGCTTGTTTTAGGATTATCCGGATGCAAGACGTTTTCTGTGCGCGTCGTGATATTGCCGGCAACAGACTCAACCCTCACTTCATGTATATTCCTGGTAACCTTAGGAGAAGCAATAATCCTGACCCTGGTCTTATTTACGCCTATCCCTGCCAGGCTCAATACCGCGGCAACATTTATATTTTGCGGAAAATATCTGACTGCCTCACCTGCTCTTCCAGAAAATAATACAATATCCCTTTTTATCTTTTTTAAATTTATCCCCCTGGCTTCTACATATTTGACGCCTTCGAAAGAACCCGGATTCTTGGTAGTAGTAAGGGTTATCCGTTTTATCCTGCCCGCTTTGGCCGCTTTTAATCCGTCAATACCGCAAAGGGCACCGCTGGGGATATAAACTTTTGAGCGGTTATTTTTAGCCAAGGTAACTAACTGGGCAAAACGGCTGGCTATGCCCCCGACGCTCATAATCATTACATCTTTTCCCGCGGACAATGCTTCTTTAGCAATATCCCAGGAAGCTTTTGCAGATGATGCCTCAATTATCAACTCTGATTTCCGGAGCAACTGCTTTAGGTTATCCGCTGCCAGGTTAGCCCGGCCGGATAATGCTTTGGATAATCCTTGGGCCCTGGCGCTATCTACGTCAAAGAGCGCGCAGAGCTCTGCCTCCCGGCTGAACTCCTGGACAACTACCCCGGCCAGGGAACTCCCGATTGCGCCGCAACCAACGATCCCGATCTTTAACTTAGGCATTACTTAAGCCCTCACTATTATGTTATCGATCAACCTGGTCCTGCCTATGCGTACCGCTAAAGCGATTAAGCATTCTCCGGAGATTTTCCTGACCGGTTTAAGGCTTGCCGTGTCAACAATAGCGATGTAATCAATCCTGGAGCTTTTCTTCTTATTAACCACCCTTTTCATCCTGTTGATAATTCTGGAAGCATCTCTGGCCCCGGACTTGATGAACAATTTAGCTAAATTTAGAGCAGCGGATAATACTAATGCGTCCTTTTTCTCTTTTTTATCCAAATAGGCATTCCTTGAGCTTAAGGCCAATCCGTCCCTTTGGCGCACCGTCGGCATTATTTTCACTTTAACCGGAATATTCAGGTCCCTGGCCATCCTCTTGACGATAATCGCCTGCTGCGCATCTTTCTGGCCCAGATAAATTATATCCGGCTGTCCGATATTAAGAAGCTTGGCCACAATGGTCGCCACGCCGCGGAAATGCCCGGGCCGCGATTTTCCGCAAAGGGTTTCGCTTAACCTTTCAACATTGACATAGGTAGAAAAACCCTCTCCATACATCTCCTCCGGGCGGGGGGAAAAAACAAAATCTACTCTTTCTTTACGGCAAAGCGCTAAATCTTTATTCAGCGGCCGCGGGTACTTTTTAAGGTCTTCCTTAGGCCCGAATTGTGCCGGGTTAACGAAGATGCTCACCACAACAATACTGTTTTCCTTGCGTGCCTGCCGGATTAAGCTCAAATGCCCGGCGTGCAAAGCGCCCATCGTCGGGACGAAACCGATCGTCTTGCCCGCTGACCTGGACTTTTTTAAACTTTTATATAAAACTGCAGGCAATTTTATTATCTTCATATAATTTCTGACAAAGGCCCGATTACAAAATCCCGGACGAACATACGCGAATGAGGGATAATCAGCTTTTTCCCCCGGATGACCTTATCCCCGTAAAGCAGGATATCCAGGTCTATTGTCCGCGGGGCGTTACGCACGCTTTCCTTACGCCCTAATTCTTTTTCAATAGCCTTTAATGCTTTAAGGAGTTTTAAAGGAGAAAGGTCTGTCTGTATTTTTAGGGCGGCGTTCAAAAATTTCGGCTGGCCAGCCGGGCCTCCGACAGGAGCGGTTTGGATAAATGCGGACTTTTTCAGCACCCTGGTATTTTCCAAAAGATTTATCCTGTTCACAGCTTGTTTTATGCTCAATCTCCTATTGCCTAAGTTTGCACCCACGCCTAAATAGCATATTTCCATAAACGCTCTTTTTATGAAAAAACTAAATTCTCTTCAGCCGTTCCAGCGCTTCTCTGAGGCGCTCTTTGCTGACGGTAAGTGCCATACGGATATAGCCCTCCCCGTATTTGCCGAACCCGACTCCGGGAGTGACTACAATATTTGTTTTATCTAACAAAACTCCGGCAAATTTTATAGAGCTTTTAGCCTTAGGGACTTTTATCCAGACATAAAAAGTTGCTTTAGGGCTGTGCGCCTTCCAGCCTAATAAAGCCAAGCCTTCCATCAAACAATCCCGCCGCTCCTGGTAAAGGCTGCACATACTTTTGACATATTCCTGCGGCCCGGATAACGCGACAATCCCGGCTAATTGCACCGCCGAAAAAATTCCGGAATCAATATTGGACTTGACCTTAGCCAGCGCCGCGATTAATTTTTCGTTGCCGCTGGCCCAGCCCAGGCGCCAACCGGTCATATTGTAAGTCTTGGACAACGAATGGAATTCTATGGAGACTTCCCGCGCCCCCTCTATCTCTAGGATGCTTGAGGGCCGGTATCCGTCATAGCTCATCTCCGAATAAGCCAGGTCCGAAACAATAATAATTTTGTTTTTGCGGGCGAATGTAACCAACTCTTTATAAAAAGACTTTTCGGCGGTCGCCGACGTGGGATTATTGGGATAATTAACAAAGATTATTTTTGCTTTTTTACGCACGCCTAAAGGTATTTTTTTAAGGTCAGGTAGAAAGGCATTTTCTTCCAAAAGCGGCAAAGAATAGGGCTTTGCCCCGGCTAAAATAGTCCCGCCTTTATAAGGAGGATAACAAGGATCAGGGACAAGAGAATAATCGCCTGGATTTAAAAAAGCTAACGGGAAATGTGCCAGTCCTTCTTTGGAGCCGATTAACGGCAAGACTTCGGAATCAGGGTTTAGACTTACATCAAACCTTTCCTTATACCAGGCAGCGATTGAACGGCGCAAGGCCGGCATACCCTGGTCCAGGGCGTAACGATGATTAGCCGGGGAGAGCGCGGCCTGATATAACGCTTCAATTATATGCCTGGGTGTCGGCTGGTCAGGATCGCCTATTCCCAAATCAATGATGTCACGGCCAAAAGCAACTGCTTTTCTTTTAGCCTTATCCATCTCCAGAAATAAGTACGGCGGAAGATCCTGTATTTTTTTAGATAGTTTAAACATATTCTCCTCTACTTTAATACGTCCTGCATTGAATATAATCCGGCGGGCTTGCCAAAAACCCACTTGGCCGCTTTTAAAGCCCCTAAAGCAAATAAATCGCGCGAATGCGCCTGGTGTTTTATTTCGATGCGTTCGGAATTTCCGCAGAATATAACCGTATGGTCTCCTACGATATCTCCCAGGCGGATAGAATGCGCGGGTACCTGTTTTCCGCCGGCCTCACTCAAAATCTCTACCAGTTTTTTAGCCGTCCCGGAAGGCGCGTCTTTTTTTGTTTTATGATGCGCCTCTACAATCTCCAGGCTATAATCCGGGCCTAGTTTCCTGGCAATCTGCGGTAATATCGCGAATAAGACATTTACGCCAATAGCCATATTCGGGCTAAAAACTATGGGCACGACCCGGGAAGCCTCTTCAACCTTTTTAACCTGGGTATCGCTCAGGCCAGTTGTCCCCAGGATAAGCGCTTTTTTATATTTAGCCGCATAATCAAGGTTTATTTCAGCTGCTTCGGGGACGGTAAAATCCACCAGCGTATCAATAAGGAATAACCCGTCGGTATTGGAAGATATTTTTAACTTACCGATATCCTTGCCTATGGCCGGAGTCCCTTTTTTTTCCAGGGCCAGGGTCAGCTCAAAATCCGGAT
>JAQUMI010000010.1 GCA_028718225.1 Candidatus Omnitrophota bacterium
GTGGGCGTATTTAACCATTGCAAATACGGACTCATTGCCCAGAGGTTCCCCGGAATCTTGGAAACCTATAAGCTACGCGTATTTCTTGAATCTATCGATGATTTTTTTACAATCGCCCAAACCCATATTACCCGGAGGCGAATTATCGCCTTTTACCTGCTTCAAACAGTACGTGCATCCGGCGTTACAGATATTCGTAGGTTGAATTTTGATAAAATAAGGCCTGCAGGATAAGGTTGGCCTGCGCAATAGCCTTTCATATTCGGCCTTGAGCAAATTCATTAATTTCGGGATGGTTGAATAGCGAAGGAATAGGCTTGCGGCTTTGATGAAACGTTTGCCTACCAGCGCTCTTTCAATATGGATCACGGCATCTTTCCTGCTTAAACAGGCTAAATTTTACCTTTAATAATATTCTCTAGGATATGTTTATATACTCCGGCTGTTCTCTCCAGGTAGCCGCTTTCGTACCGGATGGCCTCCAGGGCAACTCTATTGCAGTAACCGCACTCCGGGCAAGAACTGTAACTACAATCTTTATCCCTAAGGCCGGCAACAAAACCGTTAAGCTTCGTATTGTCGATATAGATATCCAGCCCTTTCATCTGCCTGTCTAATTCCATTATTTTAAAAATATTGCTCTCCAACGGATGGAAATAATACTTTATTTTTAATAAAAAGTTTCCCGGATTCTTAGGTGATTTTCCCTGGAAAGCGGGAAGCAAATCCAGGAGGTTTCCATTATAGCTTCTCTTATGGTAACTCCGGGTGATATTGACTAGCGTAGCGGTTGAACATCGGCGGTCAATCAATTTTATCGCGTCTATTCCGGCCTCTTCGTAAATCCCCAGATCCTCGGGCCGGATCCATTGTGAATATATAAAATTAACGGGATCTGCCAGTCTCAGGTATTTACAATAAATCGCACAATAATCTACCGCAAAGCCAGCTTTATTTGAATAGGCTGTTTGTGAGCCGTGGGCAGACAACAATGCGTGGTATTGAAAAAGATGGCAATGGGGCAGACAACTGGTATTGCCTATTAACCTTAATTTTACCTTGATTCCGTCCCGGATAATTTTAAGCAATTTAAAATTCCTGTTCAGGCAGGTATCCAGCAAAGTTATCTCATCAGCGCCGATTTCCTGCCAGTATCTGGCCTTTTGATAAGAATCAACCTGGGCGTAGGTCGAAACACACACCTTCAAACCAGGATAGGCATCTTTTATGATCTGCAGGATATAGGGGATAGTCACGGTAACCTTCTTTGCGCCATTTGCGACCAGCCAATCAAGCAAACTCCTGATAGAGTTTCTTCCTGAACGGGTAAATTCTCGCGAAGAAAAACAAGGGGTATTAAGTATATAATTGAAATCTATACCGGCGTCACTGAGTTTTTTGACATGTCTGGCTAATCTTTTTTTGCTTACATTAGGCAGGCCCGAGGCGAACCTTCCTCCCCCCAGGACATCAATCGCCAGTTTTCCGTAGGTCTCTCTTATACCCAGAGCCTTAAATTCAGCTATTAAAGCGTCGTCAAAATTAGTCGGAGGGATAAGTTCAATCATCCGTCATACCATTTAGGTTTTTTCATATGCATAAAACCGGTAAGCCCCTTATATTTTCTCTTGCCGATGATTATACCCCACATTTCCAGGGACATCACTTTCAGGGTATTAATAAAAAACCACCAGTATAATCCGCGTTTGTGCTTATGGGATGAAAACAGCCCCCGGATCAGCCAATGCGGGCGGTAAAGCACATAACGCTTATTCAACTCAATGTTCAGCTTGGCAAATTCCAACCGGGATATCCCGGTCTCCGAATTTAAAATCGGGGTGCTCCAGTCATATTTCGAAAAATCATCCTCATCCAGAAGCCCCTTCTCTTTGGCTTCCTGATAAAGATAGGTCCCCGGGACCGGAGCCACGGGGTGAAAAGCCGGATAATCAATATCAATCTCAACGGCGTATTTTACCAGATCCAACATGGACTTGCGGGTATCAAAAGGCAGGCAGGTAACAAAAGTGCCCTGCCTGAAAACGTGGGGATATTTCCTTTTAAAGGTCATAAATACTTCTTTTATCAGTTCGCTGGAATACCCCGTTTTCCTGATCCTCTTTAAATCTTCGGAACAACATCTTTCAATGCCGATCAGGGGATGGATCAGACCCGCTTTAACCATCTTACCCAATATGCCAAGATGCTCATCCCGCAGAGCAAAATCGGCGCGCAAGAATGCCCACCAATATAAATCCTTATAATTTCTCTTTAAGAGGCCCTCGCAAAAAGCATCCGTCCAGGCCGGGTCAAGGTTAAAAGTAGGATCAGCCCAAATAATGTAACGCCGGTTATATTTATTATAAATTATATCGACTTCTTCAAGCGTCCTCTCCACACTTTTAGTCCTGTACCTGGGGGCCACATCTAATTCATCCTTATCAATATCCGCCTTATTATGCTTACCCCAAAATGTCCACAAAGAACAAAAATTACACCGGTCAATGCAGCCGCGGGAATGCTCCAGCGTAACGCTCTGCGGCCAGAGATAACCAAAAGGAGAATATTTACCCATCGGCATCAGGTCAAATGCGGGTAAGGGTAATTTATCTAAATCCTCCGCTAGCGGCCGGCTAGGAGTCTGGCTTACCGTCCCATCTTTTTTATAGGCAATCCCCTTTACTGCGGCTAAATCGCCTCCGGCTTCCAGGACCCGGATTAATTCCACGATGGTCTCTTCCCCTTCGAAGCGGACAATAATGTCTAACGGATACCTGGTCAGACTATATTCCAGCATCCAGGAGAAAAAATGCCCTCCGGCGATGGTCAATACTTGCGGGTTAATCTCTTTTGCCAGCTTAAATAGCCTGCCTGCTTCGTGTTGATAAAGGGCTTCCTCTCCGGCGCCGACGATATCCGGTCTTTCTCTTTCTAAATTTTCCTTTAAGCTCTTCCAGCCTGTCTTAAGCGGAGGACAATCGATTATTTTTACTTCAATTCGGGGGAAAGCCATTCTGATGGCAGCGGCTATACAAGGAAGGCCCAGAGGCAGAAGAAAATTATCCGATTCATTGATAAACGGCCACATATAACGCGGCGGCCTGATTAGAATTACTTTTTTTATTTTCATTTAAAAACTCCGTAAGGATAGTTAAAAAAAACGGTAATTTTGACTGTTTATTTTATCATAAAATATACGATTGGATATTAATATATATAAAATACGCGGAATATCGTAAAAAAATAAAGGCAAGAAATACCAATTTAAGCCCCTGTTCTTAAAAAGGGTAAGGTAGCGATTACGCAGGCACAAATATTGCCGGATTTTTCTGCAAGTGCCTGAACTGTTCCCCTCATGGTAACAAACCAGGCCAGGCTCAAATAATGTTTTCCAGCCGCTTCTTTGGCTACGCCAGGCTAAATCTACGTCTTCAAACAAAAAGAAAAACCGTTCGTCAAAATAACCGGTTTTTTCCTTAAGGGCCTCCAGCATCTTCCGGTTATAAACAGCAGCGGCAGAACATGCTCCGAAAATACGCCTATCATTGTCAAACTGCCCCTGGTCATTCAGGCCTTTACCGATATCGTAAAATCTTAATAATAATTTAGAAATATAGATACCGCAGGAATATATCGTTTTCCTGTCTGCTTGCAATATCTTGGCCTGAATCATTCCTAGATTAGGGGCTGGATTTTCTATTGCCCTGAAAAGGCCGGAAATAAAACCTTCGCTTAAGATTACGTCGCAATCCAATGAAAAAACCCACGAACCTTTAGCGGCTTTAATCCCCTGGTTCCTCGCCCTGCACGCTCCCAGATTATCCTCATTCCGGATGACTAAGACTTTTGGGTATTTATTCCTTAAAAAATCGCAAGTCCCGTCCTTTGACCCGTTGTCTACAACAATTATCTCCAAGTCCTGACGGGCCTGGCGAAAAATAGAATCCAAACAGCGGGATATAAAATCCTTGCTATTCAAAGTCAAGATAATAACGGATATTAAGGGCATTATAGTCCTTTGATTATTCCAGAGAGTCTCTCGCCCAGGCAGGACAAAGAGTAATTACCCGCTATCCTTTGCCTGGCCATCTCCCCCATCTGCCTGCGCGAGGCCGCATTTTCAACCAATAATGACATTTTTTCAATAAACTCGTCTTTTGTTGATGCCAAAAAGCCATCTACTCCATCAAGAATAACTTCTTTGGCTTCGCCTATCCTGCTGGAAACTACAGGCTTAGCCATAGCCATATACTCAAATAATTTAGTCGGGCTTTTAGCTTGATTGAAATTAGTATTCTGGATTAAAGGCAGCAGCCCTATATCTATACCGGATAGATAGGCCGGGATTTGGGCGGGGCTTAACCAATCCCTTACCCTGATCTTCTCTTTGTACCTTGAACCATGAGCGTAACTTTTAAACTCCTGGAAATACTTCCCCATTCCTGCGGTATCCAGAAAAATATTATCAAATTTAGCGGCCAGAGACGAAAAGCAATCCAGCATAAACTTAAGGTTATCTCCCATCTCTCTATGATAGGCTGTCCCGATCCACGAAAAAACTACCGCGGGATCATCCCGACAGGGATATTTATCAGGGTTAAAATCCTCAATATCCACGCCCGTCGGCAGATAATGGGTATTTTTATTAAACCTCCCCAGGTAATGCTCCAGAAACCGGCTGGCGCTAATACAGGCAGTGGAATATTTGGCAATTTTTCTGGTTAAATATTCCATCTTAGAGCTGGGATAGAACCCCAGATAATACCTGGGGTCCTCCCTTATATTCCAATCATCGCAATCAAATACAAATTTATTTTTTTTAAATAATGCTATCAAAAATGGTGTAAGGCTATGATAATTAAGCCTCTGCATAAAGATTACGTCATCTTTACCGAGGGCGCTCTTTAGCCCTTTATAAGCCAGAATATTATATTTTAATTTTTTAGCTACTCCCATCCTGAATTCATTTTCGCCGTAGGAAGCGCCCAAATTATCCGCAAAAGAAAAAACCCGCGTCTCCAGGCCGTATCTGGTTAACTCCCGGGCAAAGCCGCAGCACCTTATCCGGGCCCCGGATAAATTATAGCCTTCGCGAGTAATAAAAATTATTTTCATTTTTACCCTGGCTTATCATGGTTCAAGCTAGCCGTTGGTCTTTCTTTTGTAGATATACCAGCAAAGACCGTTAGAGAATTTTAATGTATCCAATAAAACGAATTCCTTATCTAAGGAAAATAGCCGGTTGAGATTATCGCTCCAGCCGCTATATGTTTTATATAACCTAAGATTTATCATCTTGCGTCTTTCAAGCATGGCTAAAAATCCTTCCCTTTTGGGCCAAGCTAATCCATCTTCCTCATAAGAGATAAATATCAAGTAATTAAAATACGGCAGGTTTTCATAAAAAAAGTAATACGGCTCCAGCCAGTCTGCAACATATAATTCACTATTCCAATAGTATAGCCAATAAAGGGTTTCATAGCTATTCATATGTCCGGAAGACAGTACCGTGCCTATCCTGCAGTTAGTCCTGCTTCCGTAATCCCCGGCTATTATCTCCACTGCTTTTTTGGTCAACTTTATTTTTTCAGAATCATAAGTAAACCGAATACCGTAGGAAGACGATTTGACCCCGGTCAATATCGTCTTCTCCCCTATCCGGATACAGTTTTTCTCCGGACAATATAAGTAAAAATAAGAAAAAGCAAAATAAATAATTATAGCCGTACTAACTAACAATGATAATAATAAAGTCCTCATTTTCCTGTTGTTTATATGCCAGATAGCGCAAGAAGATAATATAGCTATGGGAGGCAGAATAGGCATTAAAAAACGGTCATGCTTAATCACCAAAAAACAGGAAAATAAAATAAAGGGTATAACTATCCAGGTTAAAAAAACAATCTTATATTTGATCTTTAGTTTCGGAAGGTAAAATAAAGCCATAAAAAATGGCACCGCCAGAAGGATACTAATAGAATTAAGAAATAACGATTTAAAATGATAAAGATAAAATTTCAGGCTATAAATAGCGCCTATTTCATGATTTTCCAAAAATTTTTGGCGGCTGGCCAGGTGCGTATTCAATTCTTTTAAAATCATGCCGGCTTTATTACCCCACCATAACGACGCAATTAATAAGGCGATAAGCATAAACAAACTTATATTAAATAAAACCTTCAATGAAGGCCGGTTATTTTTTAATATATACTTGCTTAAAATCAACAGCAGCGGCCAGATAAAAAACAGAACAAACTGCCCCTTGATTAATATAGCCAGGCCGGTTGAAATACCCAGAAGCAGAGAGTAAAAGGAATTAGTAAAATAGCCTGTTCTGAGCATGAAAAAAATAGATAATGCGACCATTGCGGCTAAAGGCAAATCCAGGGAATACTGCCTTGAGCTTTCAAAAATAAGCGGATACATAGAAACCAGAAACATCGCCAACAACCCCGCCTGTTTATTCAGGGCGTCTTTAGCGATAAGATAAGTAGCAACCATTAAAACTAGGAGAAAAACAGACATACTAAATCTAGTTACAAATAATGAATTACCCGCGAATAAATCAAGCAGGGAAGAAATAAAATAAACCAGGTTAGGCCAGTAGATGTTCGCTGCGGAAGAAAGCGGGGTATTGAATAACTCCAGAAGTTGCTTAGACTTAATAGAAAACGAAAGAATATCATTATTTATGATATGATTAAAAATATTAAAGAACTTTAACTGATAAAAAAGATGGCAACTGACGTCATCCCCGGCGATTTCCGTGCTAAACTTAAGCCAAAAGTAATTATTTATTAACTGGAATAAAATAATACTCCAGAAAATTACCAGGCAGGGCAGCTTTATTTTTCCTATAAATGATTTTTCCTTAATATCCATATGGCTATAGTTTGCAGCAACGGCAGCATTCCGGAAGTAATCCCCGGCGCAATGTCTTGCGTAAACCAAAAATCTTAACATTATTAAAAATCTCTTCCGGGCTTTGTTTCTTAATATCGCCCAGCTCATAATCGAGTAAAAACTGACAGGGCGTAACTACGCCGTCCGGACGGATAAAAAGTGAATGCCAGACAAAAAAGCACTTTCTTTTAGTATGGAATTCCCCTGTGTACCAGTTTTCTATCTCCTGGCTGCTTAAATCTGGCTTGATTAAAACAAAATTACCGTATTTCTTCCTGACCTCGGCCAATCTCTCAGCCAGCTTTTTGCTGAAGCCATCCGGCGAATTATAAGAATCGGCTAACAATGTCCCTAGGCGTGTATTTTTAAGCTCTTGGCTGGTGATAAAATTCAAATGCTCAAATTTAACCGCATCAACTCCCAGGTCTTTGGCGATAAAAGGGATTGTTTCTAAAGTATCCAGGCCCTGGCGGGTTATGGCACAGCTTAAAATAACTTTAGTTCTTTTAGTCTTTTTAGCGCAGGTTAAACGAACGGCCTCTAAAACCTTCGCATAGCTCCCCTTTACCAAAGTTATGGCATCATGAATATGCTGCGGGCCGTAGATGGAAAAAATTACCAGCTCAACCCCTGACTTAATTAACCGGTTAATCTTAACCTCGTCGAGCAGGGTGCCGTTTGTATTAACTCCGCACTGAAACCCATATTTTTTGGTAACTTTTAAGATATCGAATATATCCTGCCTAAGAAAAGGCTCTCCGCCGCTAAAAAACAGGACGGGTTTACTTCTGCCGGGTATACTGCCTATAAATTTTTCAAAATCGCTGACACTAATTCCTTTAGTTGCAGGATTTAAATTGCCGCTAAAACTGCATATGCTGCAGCCAAGGTTACACATCGAAGTAATCAGGAAATTCAGGCTTAAGAGATTGGTTTTACGGTTATCCTGAGCAAAAGAATATAAAAGATAATCCTTGAGCGCATCCCCTATATTCCCCAATCTAAATAAATGCCGGTAAAACCGGAATTCCTTTATCCAGGATATCATGGCTGACTTGCCTACCTTAAATACTGATTAAACCATAATTGAAACATAAAGATTGTCCAGATCTTCTTACGGTTATCCGCCTTATCATCCAAATGCTGGTTAAGTATCTTATTTATGTATTTATAGTTAAAAAAACCGTCTTTTTTGATCCTCTCTTCGGCTAAAACTTCCAAAATCATTTCTTTAAGCCCGCGTTTAATCCACAAGCCCACCGGGACCCCAAAACCTTTTTTACTTCTATTGACAATATCCGAAGGAAGGAATTTTTTCGCTACCTGCTTAAAGATATACTTGGTTTTAAACCTCCTTAACCTTAAATTTCCCGGTAAACTGAACATAAATTCGGCCAACTGGCGGTCTAAATACGGAAGGCGCACCTCTAAAGCATTAATCATACTGGCCCGGTCGGCCTTTACCAGGATATCATCCTGTAAATAGGTTTTAATATCCAGGTATTGCAGCTTATCCAGGTTGTCCTGGCCTTTGAATTCCTCCAAATAGCTGCTGAGCATCCCGTGGCAAGTATCCTGGTTAAGGTAACCGGCTAAGCCGGGTAGATATAAATCCTGCCTCTCTCTATAGCCAAATGAGCCCATCCAGGAAAGATGCCGGAATTCCAGAGGCAGGCTTGCGTAAGAAATTAACTTCTTCAGTTTGAAGTCAAAACTAAAATTACGCAAAGAAACCGGCAAGCCGTTAATAAACCTAGCGGCTAAATTATCCCTTAAGGCCGACGGTATCCAATTATAGTATTTAATTATCTTATGGGCCTGATAGGTAGGGTATCCGGCGAATATTTCATCACCTCCGTCGCCGCTTAGAACCGCCTTAACTTCTCTACGGGCTAATTTTGACAACAGGCAGGTAGGGAAAAATGAGGCGTCGGCCAGCGGTTCATCTAATAAAGAACCGGCCTGTAGAACAGAATCCAGCAGATCCCGGCACCCAAAGGTATAATGATAATGCTGCGTTTCAAATAAACCGGATACCTTTCGGATATACCTGGATTCATCAAAAGAATCTTCCTCAAAGCCCATAGAGAAAGTCTTGATTTTAACTAGGTTGGAGATCCGGGCCAGGGCTAACAACATACTCGAGTCAATACCCCCGCTTAAAAAAATACCTACCGGCACATCGCTGATCAGGTGCCTTTCTATAGACTCTTTTAAAAACCCGGCTAAAGCCTCCTGCGGCTGTTTCTTATCATATTTATCCGTAAAATCCATCTTCCAATATTCAGTAATCGTTAAATCTTGATTAACACAGTCATAGATTAAAAAATTTGCTGCCGGTAATTTTTTAATTTCTTTGAATATAGAGCGCGGGCCGGGCACATACTCTAAAGCCAGGTATTGATCCAGGGAAACTAAATCCACTTCCCGGCTAATCCGGGGGAATTTTAATATGGCTTTAATTTCCGAAGCGAAGATAAACTCTGAGTTTATCCGGGTATAGTATAAAGGTTTTATGCCGAAGCGGTCGCGGCCCAAAAATAGGATACGTCTATTTTTATCCCAGATACAAAAAGCAAACATGCCCTCCAGTTTTTCAATACAGGCATAACCGTATTCTTCATAAAGATGCACAATAACTTCGGTATCGCTGTGCGTATAGAAAATATGCCCTTGCCTTATAAGCCCTTCTCTTAACCGGGGGTAATTATAGACCTCTCCGTTGAAGGCTATCCAGACAGTTTTATTTTCGTTGTGGATAGGCTGGCGGCCTCCAGCTATATCTATAATGCTTAACCTGGCGGCGGCTAAAGCGATATCGCCTTCCAGAAGAGCCCCTTCATCATCGGGGCCGCGATGGCGGATGGACTTAAGCATCCCCGATAATATTTCGGATCTTAGTCGAGGGGAATTGATCTTTGCCGAAGCAAATCCAGTTATACCGCACATAATTTGAGAATTTAACGCTTATCCCTGATAATATATGTTGGATTGTTGGCAGATTTATAATAAATACGGATGGTTATTTCGGCTAATAATCCGATTAGGATTAACTGCACTCCTACCAGAATAAACAAAAAAGAAGTAAATAATAACGGGCTGACCCAGATACCCTGAAATAATATTTTCCTTACTATAACTATAATGCCGGCTAGCATGCCCATAGACAGGAAAAACACCCCTATCCCGCCGAAGAAATAGATGGGCTTAGTCGCATAGCCTTCAAAAAACCTGACAGTTACTAAATCCAGGCTTACTTTAAAGAGCCGCGACCACCCATAATGGCTCTTACCGGCAGGTCTGGGATTATGCCTGACTTCAACTTCGGCGATGGAAGCTCCGTTGATTGCGGCATATAAAGGCAGCAGCCGGTGCATCTCGCCATATAGCCTGATATTCGAAAATACCTCTTTTTTATAGGCTTTCAGGGCGCAGCCAAAGTCGTGAATGCGGGTCTTAAATAGGAAGGAAATCAGGCTATTAGCGATAAAAGAAGGAAGCCTTTTCTGGAAGAAAGGATCTTTTCTCTGTTTGCGCCAGCCGCTGACTACATCGTAACCCTCCTCTATCTTGGATAATAACTTAGGTATATCTGCCGGATCATTCTGCATATCCGCATCCATAAAAACCAGGGTATCCCCTTGAGCGTTATCTATACCGGCCTGGATAGCCAAGGTCTGGCCGAAATTCCGGCTTAAACTTATTATTTTTAATCTATTATTCGAATCAGCTAATTCTTTCAAAACACCGTAACTGGCGTCTTTACTGCAATCATCTATGTAGATAATTTCATATTCTTTATTTAACTTGCTCAAAGTTTCTATAAGCCGGGAATTAATAGGCGCTAAGTTTTTTTCTTCGTTATAGACGGGAACAATAACCGATATCATCTTAACCCTCCGCTAAAGGCTTAAAGCCTTCTTATAGGCTTTTAAAATCTCTCCTGCTGCGTGCGGCCAATTATATTTGTCTTCGGCGCGGCGCCTGCTGATTAAGCCCATCTTCTCCCTTAATTTATCGTCTTTGAGCAAAGAGATGATCCCCTCGGCCAAGGCTATGTGATTACCCGGTTTTACTAATAAGCCTGCGCCGCCGGCCATATTCCGTATTTCACCTACCAAAGAAGCCACGATCGGCTTGCCAGAGGCCAAATATTCAGCGACCTTTAAGGGGCTTTTACATATAGTTATTGCATTATCCTCAAAAGGAGCTACGCAGATATCGGCAGCTGCTATATATTCGGGGATAAATTCATAAGCTATTGAATCGGTAAATACTACCCGCTCCTTTACTCCCCGCTGCCTGACTAATTCTCTCAACTGGCTTAACATATAACCTTTACCGATAATCAGAAAACGGGCTTCGGGATAATGGTGCAGGACAATATTAGCCGCTTCAAGCAGGATCTGAGTGTACTGGCCGCTGTGCAGCTGGCCGATATACATAATCACAGGCTTACCATCTAGTCCGCATTCTCTTTTTATCCTCCTACCGGAAATATGCGGGCCGAATTTTTTCAGGTCCGCCCCTACGGGGACGTGAAAAATACGGTCTCTTGCTACGCCTAAGCCTAAACAGATTTCTTCCAGCTTACGGCTTGAGACTGAAATCGTGTCCACTAATTTTGGAATATAAGTTTCTAAAAGCCGGATAAACCGGCCAAAGATAAACGAATGAATGGACTTCTTATTGGAATGCTGCCAAATCTTCTCTTCCCAATCATCCCAATCATAATGTACAGGCTTATTTAAATACCAGCTGCAAAGAAGCGCGGGGATAGATATATAGTGGAAATATTTCTGAAAATGGACGATATCCGCCCATTGGGAAGCTTTTTTTATCTTAAGGAGATTGCTGAACAGGTTATTGACTCCGACCCTTCTGCTCAAGGCAATTATTTCTATCCCCTTTAAATTGATGCGCCTTTTCTCTTCATTCACCCCTAAGGGACAATAAGCTAATTTAACCTGATGCCCGTCGTCCCTGAACTCCCGGGCCAGACTGACAATCCTGATCGTCCAGGGCTCGGCATAAGAAAATATATCATGAGGATGAAGCATCAATATCTTCAAAATCTATCCTCCGGGAAAGAGGGTCCAGCCGCGCAACCCTTTTAACATTATATGATAAAATTCAATTAAAATGGAAACCAGGGTAATCATCAAGGCTACTATGCCGCTTTTTAGACCTTTTCTCATTGCCTGACTTTCGGATTTAATACCGGTTTATTAACAATCGCCTTATGGAGTTTAAGGCTACTTACCATTTCTACCATTTTTGCCACTCTTCTATTCCGGGACTCGCGGTCAAGGCCGTTAGAATCGGTAAACAACATCGGATCCGTACCCTCTTCCCAGGTAACTCCGTATTTATCTTTATTAACTCCCACGTCAGCGGCAGGAAATAAGGTAAATCCGGAAATATTGGTTATCTCATCAATGTGATCCTTATTTTTGAGCACAAAATCAATAGTTTGGTTAAAGTCTTCCTCAGTCTCTCCCGGAAAACCCACGATGATGTTAATATTGGTGCAGATACCGGCCTGGTGGGTATTCCGGATTACTCCTGCGGCTTCCTGGGCAGTGTAGGCCTTACCCATTTTTTCAAGTATCCTATCGGAACCGCTCTCTACGCCGTAAATAAGGGTATGGCAGCCGGCCTGTTTTAACTTCCTAAAGAGCGCTGGCTCCATCTCTTTCCTGATAACCGCATAGCTAACCCAGTTAAATTTTAGTCCAGAATTGATTATCAAATCCGAGATCCCGGAGAGCTGCTCCAGGCTGCCGTTACAGATAAGATCGATAAATTCAAAAGACGTGGCTCTATTCTTACGGATGTGGTAATTGATTTCTTCCATAATATGGAGCGGCGACCTGAACCTATATTTAGGCCACATAATATGATCTATGCAATAAGTGCAGTGCCGGATACATCCCCGGCTTAATAATAAGGGCAGCGGCTTATAGTCGCTTCCCTGGTTGTATTCACCCAGCCTGAACCCGGAGAAATCCGGAAAAGGGATCTGGTCCAGATCCCGGATACTCTCGGAAGGAACAGTTTTAATTTTACCCAGGTCCTTAGCCAAAAGTATCCCCGGGGCGCTGACGATTACGGAGTTATTATAGTAAGATTTCAAAATATTAAAAAGCTGGGCTTCCCCCTCGCCGATGACATAAACATCGGCAAAGCCCGGCAGGATTAAATCCCGGGGATGTTCGAAGAAGACACCCGGTCCACCAAAAATTATGAACCTCCCGGGGTCTTTGCGCTTTATCTTCTCAGCTATTTTATTGGCTACATAGATACTGATCAGGTTAACCGAAAAACCGATGACCCTGGTCTTAGTTAGAAGAAGATTCTCGACAAATTCATCCAGCTCTTGAGCAAAATTCTTGAGGATATTCTCGGCAATCTGCTCCTGAAAAAATGAATTGACGCATTCTACCCCCCAGAAGCGCTTTAAATCCTGCTTGGAATTATTGAACAACTCCAAGCTCAAATCATAAATATCCGCCTTAAAACCCTGCCGGTTTAAGTAGCTTGATAAATAAGCGACTCCGATATGGGGCATTTTGGTAAAAAAAGGCGCAGTTACAACCAGGAGTATATCGGCGTCCTTAATAGTGCTCTGGCTTAGATTATTCTGCATATTTAAATACGGTTAAATGCTTTTAACCTGCTCAAAAACTTAAGAACAAGTTTATCGTAAAGATTAAAGGACCGGATTTTTTTATCCATTTCTATATTCTGGGCTATATTATCGCAGCTTTTAAAGCATCCAATCTTAGACTCAGGGTCATTGCCGATCAGTTTAAAAAAAGGATCGTCTTTATTGGCGCTTTTAGTCTTACTTCTGAAGTACATTTGCTTACGGGAATTCCAGATATCCTTAAAGGACTCCTGGTGTATATTGCCTATCGGAAAACGGTGGGACTTAAGGCAGGAATTTACGTCTCCGTTAGGCATAATCCGGGCAAAGAGCCATCCTATATAACAAGGCAAAGCGTCAATAAACCGGCTGTCGTATTCGGCTTGCCGGGCATCTTGGTTTGCGACCCGGCGTAAAAAATGTTCGCGGTTAATTATTTTTCCCCCGTCCTGTTGAACCCGGCTGAATTGTTCTAATATTGCCTTCCTCTGCCCGTCAGAAAGCAAGAGCTTATCCGTAGCCCCGGGTATGGTATCAACCACGGTAAACTCCACAAAATCAGATTTAGTCTGCTCCGTAAAATCCAGGATCGGTTTTATCTGGTCATAATTAAGGCTACAGATAACGTTATAGATCTTTACATAAGGATAGATGTCTTTACGGGAGTTAAGAAGGCCCAGTCTCTCGCGGATCTTATAGAAATCCTTGGCGCTCCTGTTCGGATGCATTGACTTATAAACCTCGGGCGTGCCTGACCAGACACTTACCGTAAGATTATCCAGGCCAAACCCCATCAATCTGTCAATAATACTTTCATCAACCAGGGTAAAATTGGTATTTACCGAACAGGTAATTTTTTTCTTTTTGGCGTATTCAATTATTTCCAGGCAATCCGGATGCATAAATGGCTCCCCGCCTCCGGAAAAATATATCTCTTTTAAACCCAGGTCGCACGCCTCGGCAATAACTTGCTTAATCAAATCCTTGGGCAAAGTATATCTTGGCCTGGATAGCCTCTCCCGGCTTAATAACGGCGAGTTGCACCAACAGGCAATACAATTGTTATTGCAGTAATCGGTTAAGTCAATCTGGAGCATATCCGGCCCTTTAAAGGCCCTCCTGCCGTCTAAGATCCCCAGGATATTTAAATAATCTCCCTTAAACTTATCCAATAGATAACTCATTTTTTTCTTTTTTAAATACTGAAACGCCTTATTCAAGCTCAAGCTAAGGCCTCCCTGCTTCCGGTAGGTAAAGAATTTCTGCCATAATTTTTTGAAATCATTTTTATTAGAATTTGATAGCGCCCATATCTTATAGGCCCTTTTCCGGGAAAGTTCCAGCTCTTCTTGGGATAGGTGCTCTAACCGGATTACGCTCTTAAAATTTCCATCGTATTCATCCCAATTTTTATTGGCGATCAGACCCTTGCTCTCTAGTTCGTCATAATACCTGGTCCCCGGAAAAGGCGTAGTAATGGAAAACTGAACCGAATAGGGTTTTAGTTTAAGGGCGTATTTTATGGTTTGGTCTATAGTTTGCCTGGTCTCCTGGGGCAGGCCAAAAGTAAAAGTGAGGTGGACCCTAATGCCTAAATCTCTAGTCAATAAAATCATTTTCTCGGCTTTTTTTAAATCCATATTTTTACCGCAATTTTCCAGCAGGTCCTGGGAAGAAGATTCTACTCCGTATTTCACCGCAGCCAAACCAGCCTCTTTCATCCGGATAAGCACCTCTTCATCCATCAGGTCAGGTCTGGCCATAATTGCCCAGGGTATTTTATCTAAACCCCGTTCTTTAAGCTGCCGGCAAAACTCCAGCATCCTTTCTCTACCGATATTAAACGTATCATCGTCAAAATAGATTGACTTAAAACCCATTTTCTTAACCAAATATTCCATCTCATCCACAATGCCGCTAATCTGTCTGGCCCGGTATTGGTTACCGCGGTAGATTACCTGCGGCCAAAGGCAAAAACTGCAGCTGAAAGGGCAGCCCCGTGACGCTGTCATCTGGGCTGAAGGCAGGGGTATTGCGCCGGGAGTGTCACAATACTTCTCCATCGGCAAGCCTTCCCTTAACGGCCAGGGTAAACTATCTAAATCTATTAACTCGCCGCAAGGATTTACTTTAACCGTATCAGCCTCTCGGTAGATTAATCCTTTGACTTTGGGGAATTCTATCTCTCCGGCAATGGCGCGGGCTAAGTCCAACAGGGGATATTCGTATTCACCGATTAGAACATAATCAATGAATTTATTATCTTTAAGGAAATCCGGCTCCTTCAGGTTAAATACCGGGCCACACAGGCATACTTTAAAATTTTTATTTGCGATCCTGCTTAGTAACTCCAGATCATGATTTAAGGACGGGATAGAAGTTTCCACCACTAATAAATCCGGTGCGATTGCAACAATCTGCCTGAATAGTTCTTCAGTGTTTATCTTATCTGCCAGCGCATCAATCAAGTAAGCCGTAAAATCATATCTCCTTAATAGGCTGGCGGCATAAGCCAGAAAAAAAGGAAAAGGCAGGTAATTTCCTTCTTCGGTTTCATCCTTAATATGTGGCCAGCGCGAGCCGGCCCTTACTCCCCATCTGCCCTCTTTTTCCCAGGGGAGATTAACCAATAAAACTTTAGGCTTAAGGCTGGCTAGTTTATCCGGCAACTCCCCTATCCCTTTCTCCAGTTCCGCTTCATTACCGGCTAAAATTATCCTGCCTTGAAAAATCTGGTAATTGCCCCTGGGGTATTCCCCGGGCTCAAGTATTCTAAAACCAATACAGCGGGACTGCATTTTTTTAGGAGTATTTTGGATGAAAGGCCGGAAGTCCCCAGCTACGCCTTCCACTATAAAATAAGGTAAAATGCCGCTGCCGGACCTTGCTCCGGTTGAAGAATCCGGTTGATCGATAAAACACAAGTCCTGCCAGGAGTCTGCAAATTCGGGGAAATCTAGGCACTTATTTTTTGTGAACCAGGATTTATAGTCCGGCTTAAGCAGGCAAACTATGCGTAATTCATCTATCACCAGATATTCCTCGGCCCGCAGATAGACCTGCCAATCTATTTGCCGTTGATTTACTATTTTCAGATCCCAGAAAAGCGATACAGGCAACTCTCGGAAAATTATCTTAAGCTTAATAAAATCTTCCCCCCTGCTTAAAACTTGCCATTCGGCTATTGAAGAATCTGTCCAGCCTCCTACGGTATTAATGGCTATATTCAAACCTACTCCGTTAGTAACCGGTACATTATTATATAGAATACTTAATCCGCATCGGGCATTAACCAGTTTGATCATCTTCTCTTTGTTTAAAGGCAAAACTTCGGATAAGCATTGTTTTTTAACCAGGAACCTTAAATACTGCAGTCCCCGCCCAAAGCTATATAGTAAGCCGCCGGTTTTAAAATGCTGCCGGAATTTCTGGTAATTGCGCTTGGCGCTATCCAATCTTGATTGCTCCTTCAAAATTACGGTACTTTTTAATACCCAGGCCCGACTCGTTGCTTTTTTGGAATTGCAAGAGCCTTGCCTGGTACAGTCTATCGGTATTTTCCACAACTGCCCGCAACCCCGGCTCCTTTAGGTTATCCTGAAAAATTACCTTCGGTAAATTTAAAGCTCCAGCCGCGATAACGCTGCTTTTACCGTACCAAAACCTGAAAGGCAGAATATCGTAATTACCGGTATATTCGTCAATAAATTTACCCTGGCTGATCTTAGGTATAAGCCAAGAGTTATAAGCGCTAGACAACATAAGATTTACCTGTTCTATTTCCAGAAAAACTTCCTCATAAGCCTCCAGATCAATTTTCCAGTATATCGAATTACCGCCCTTTAGCTCTAAATGCCAAAACTGTAAAATCGGAACACTCGGCCAGCTCCCCATAGCCGTTATTCTGTTAGAATCTATGCTTCTGATATTCCAGACCGCCTGGTAGGAATCATACCATACGTTACCGCAGCGCACCGAAGTATACATGCCCAGGTCCCGGGTTAGTTCTTTTTCTTTATAGATAATGGCGGTCCGGCCACGGTCAAAAACTAACCTTAAATCCTGTTTATTTAATATAATCCTGTCTTTTAACGACTCCTCCAATCCCAGTTTCCTGCCTAGGGCTATATCTGCTTCGAAAAAAATATTTTCTCCGGGTAACATTACCTGTTCGTTCCTGGGAATTATCGTAGAAAAACTTAAAGCCAGATATTCGTCCTTAAGCTCTAATCTTTTGGACATATTCAGCAAAACCTTTTCGGCCTGCGAGGAAACATAAAAACTTAAATCAGGAAGATTACTCTCGGGCTGCCGTGCCAAAACTAGGCTGGAGACCTTATTATTTTTTAGCCTTATCGGTGCCAAGCCATGGATATAGTCTCTAAGAGAAAACCTCCCCTCTTCGTAAGCGGTTTTCCAGCTCTTATACTCATCGCTAACCTCCAATCCTAAACCCCGGTAGATTAAGGAACATTCCTTAACGGTTTTTGCCACTATCTTAATTTCCAATAAATCATCGGCATTTAGCATTAACACCCAATCAAAGCTAAAATAAACCAGCCTCTTATCGGTAATACGCAGCTTCAATTTTCTAGGCGAAATTTTCTCTATCTCCCATTGGGTATCCTTATCAAATGAGTTAAACCAGAACGTATCTCCGGCAAAGAAGACCGTAGTATAAAGCCCCCGGCCGCTGGTAATCTCCTTATTCTGACGGAAAATTTTTATTTTCTTATTCTCGGTATCGACAAAAACTTTCGTATCAGTTGAATATAGCGTCCGCCGTTGCTTTTCTTCCTCAATATACTTATCTATCGGATTATCGCTGCCGGAGAGAGTAAGCTCGGTAGCAAAAGAATATTCCTGGCCGTTAAGAGAGCGGTCTTCTTTAGAAAAACTTAACTGTATTATACGGCTGCTGGTCCCAGCATCGCTATTCTGGATAACACAGGCAAGTCCTTCCCGATTGTCCCAAAAAATAGCCGGCAGGCCCGGGGCCTTCCTTAAACCAAAGAGGCCGGCCTTCGGTTTTTCAAGGGGCAGGTCCTGCCACTGCTTAAATTCAGCGGGAAAGTCACCCTCTTGATGTCCGCAAAAAAACTTCTGATATTTATTGTTTAAAAATAAGCCAAATTTTACAGGCTCCGGGTTAAATTGCCGGTTATTGTTAATAATCTTCAAATCCCAGATTAACTTTTTATCCCTGATGCTGAATTTCCAGTTTTCGGAAAAGTCAAAATCTTTCCAGAATAACCAGATACTCAGCTGCCCTTCTTCCTTGGATACCTGCCATTCGGCAGAAGATGAATCCTGCCAGGCCTTATTAACCAAAAAACAAGTATGTAGGCCGCTTCCGTTAGTAAGCTCATTTTCACAATAGAAAAGTTTTAAAAACTTCTGCCTTAAATCAGCCTGGATCCGGATATCGTCGGACTCCAATATATACACTGTCTCTTTATTTTTTTGGCTTTGCAGTTCTTTTTCAGCCAGAAATTTCTGTTTAAGGCCGGTAAGGTATCTTTCAAATCCGCCGGAGCCGGAGAAAAACTTGATATTCAAAGAAATCAAGTCGTTAGCCTTAGCGTAAGGCTGAATCACCCGGGCTTCCTGCTCATAACCGGTATTGAAAAGCTTTAGCTGATTGCCTGCGTCCTGGTTCATAAAAATAAGCCCGGGTAGCTTATCGCTTATTTTATCCGGGATTAAAGCAGCTATTCCTTTAGGAGACTCCTCTAAACCCAGGTCCTGCCATTTGGTCTTATAGGCGTAGGCCGGAAATTCACCTTCTTCCTCCAGGGTCATCCATTTTTTAAAATCAGGGTTAAGGATAAAATCTGCATGCAGCTTTTCTCCTTTTTCCTTTAATTCTATCCGTAAGCTTAAGGCCTCATCTTCTAATTTTATCTTCCAGAGCTGGGCTGGCGACCCATCAACAGCGCTACCCTCGATAATAACTTCCTCCGGCGAAGCAGGCTTGGCCTTCCAAGAGAGGCTGTTCGGAGAAAACCATTCATTCAAATGTGAGACGAAGAACGACCCGTAAACCCCCAAGCCCTTGCTAACAGGATACCCGTTATAATTGATCGCCATCCTTCCGTTATTAAAGACCGCTTTTATTTTGTCCTTTTTTAAAACTGCGATTCCTGATTTTACGCCTACAGTCTCAAGGTAATAGGAAATAATCCTCTCGGATGAATCCTCCTGGATTATCCGGCCGTTTTCCAATATAATCGAACGGCCGCATAATTTACCCACCATACCCAGGTCATGGCTGACTACAATTATGGTCTTGCCGGCCTGCTTTAATTCAAATATTTTATCAATACACTTTTGGCGGGCTTCTTCATCCCCCACTGCCAGGATATCGTCTATAAGCAGTATATCCGGCTCAACAAATATAGCTAAGGCAAAGGCCAGGCGCGTATACATCCCCTGAGAGTAAAACTTGACCGGGGCATCGATAAATTTACCCAAGCTGGCGAAATCAATGACTTTATCTATCTGCCGGCTTAAAGTTCTATCGTCCAGGCCGTACATCCTGGAATTAAAGATTAAATTTTGCCTGCCGGTAAATTCTGGGTTAAACCCGGCTCCCAGCTCCATAAGGGTAGATACTTTGCCGCGGATATCCACTTCCCCCTTATCCGGCGCAAACATCCCGGCAATTATCTTCAATAAAGTCGTTTTACCAGCGCCGTTTTGTCCGATTATCCCCAGAACCTCGCCTTTTTCCAAGCTCAAGTTTATATCCTTTAGAGCCCAGACATCTTCCCAGTATACCCGCCTAGCGCGGATAAATTTTATCCGGTACTTCTCCCAGACGTTTTTGAGTTCGATTATCTTCATATATTCTTAGACAAAATTGACTGCTTCCTGGCAAAATACAGATAACCTAGAAAAAGAGAAAAACCTGAAATCAAGAATGCCAGGCTTACCTCTCTAAGGCTGGGACAGATACCGTAAAAAAGCAGTTTTTGGTACAAAATAATATAGTGAGTCATCGGGTTCAACAGGCAAACCCAGCGAAAAGGAAACCCTACCATCTCTAAAGGATAAAATACCGGAGTCACCCAGAACCAGATCATAAAGACAGTAGTCAAAAAATGCGCTACATCCCTTATGAAAACGTTGACGCTGGCCAATAACAGCGCTAATCCAAAAACAAAGACAAAGTGAAGAATAACTACCAGGGGGATAAGAAACGGTAAAAACCCGATCTTAGAATTTAGAAAAATAATTAAAGGCAGGAATAAGGCTAAACTTATGATGAAATTAATTAAATTCGCCAAAACGAAAGCTAACGGGATAAATTCCCGGGGGAATATTCCCTGTTTTAATATAGGAGCACTTACGATGAACGAATTCGTCGCCTGCTCCAGGGAATTCACCAGGAAAAACCAGGGCAGGATCCCCGAAAGCGCAAATATGGTATAACCCGGCATATCTATCTTAAAAACCAGCTGAAATACAAAATTAATGCTGGCGGCTAATACTAAAGGAGGAATTATCGTCCACCATATACCCAGGTAAGAACCGGCATACCGGGCTCTCCATTGCGCCACGCTCATATCCCAGAGGGTGCGCCGGCATAAAAAAAGCCGGTTTATTTTTTGCTTAAACACCCGTAAACCTCCTTAGCTGCGGCCCTGGCCTCCAAGATAACGCCTTGCATGGATAAATAACGCCAGGAACCGTAACGGCCGCAGGAAAAAATATTTTTTTGCCTCAGGAATTGCAAGATATTCGACCTGGCCAAAGCATAATTATGGTCGTAAATAGGATAGGCATACTTGATCCGGTTAATATCCTGGATACAAATTTTAGCGTTGTTTAATATGCCTGTCTTACGCAGGGCGTCTTTGGCCCTGGAAATCATTTTGCCGTTAATCTCCTTATCTTGAGGGTAAGATACCTCGATATATAGTGAACCTTTAGACTGCGGGGCAAGATAAGCAGAAAAATTATGGAAGAATCCAACCCGAAAAAAAGGAATTTTCTTTTCCGGGAAATAAACCCAATGCTTTAGTTTGTCGGATTTACGGTCTATCCCCAGATTAAGGTTGAATACGGAATTCCACCTTAACCGGGAAAATGAATTTGATATTCTCCCGGGCAACGCTCGGGTAAGCGCGGGAATTTCCGGTAGGGGAATAGTTGAAATCAAATAATCAAATTTTTCTTTTTCGGACCCAGAAAAAGTTATTTCTTTTCTAGCCAGATCTATTCCGGTTACCTTGCAACCGGTGTAGATGTTTTTAACGCTGCTGGCTAAGGCGTTAGAGAGGCTGGCGATTCCGCCTTTCTTAGGGTACCAGAACTTGACATTATAACCAAATCTATCCTTACTAGCTTTAACTGCACCCGCCAGCATCTGGCTTAAAGAAGGTACCGGAATAAAACCATCCAGCCACTCGCAGGTCATTTCCTGCAGGGGAATAGTCCAGAACTTAGTATTATAGGGGATTAAAAAATTCTTGGCTATGCCTTGGCCGAAGTTCCCTTCTATCCAGCCTAAAAAATTATTTTTTTGCTTCCTAGGACTGGTTCCGGCGGCGCGGATTAATCCGGATAGACATTCCTGTTTTACTTTTTTCGGTAGCTTATAGAGATTGGCCTGAAAAGGATAAGGTATATATCTGCCGTGAGTATAAATCCAGGCGCTGCGCTGATGCTCCGCCAGGTTGCTCCCTAAAAGAGATTTTATTAAATCAAAGGCGTAACGATTATTAAAATGCAGAAGATGCCCGGAGTAATCAAAGCAAAAACCGTGGATATTCCTGGAGCGGCATAACCCGCCAACTTCGCCTTCTTTTTCAAATAACCGGCATTCTACCCCCATCCGGTTAAGGTGCCAGGCAATGCTCAGCCCGCTTAATCCCGCGCCCAGGATCAATATCCTGCTTTTAATCATCTGTAAAATACCTGATTCATTTGATTGTTTAAAAAATGAAAAAATTAAGGAATGGTTTTTTCTAACCTATTATACCGCTGAAAGTTAAATTCGTAAAATAATACTTTTTAGATCCGGCTAACCGCGCCTTTGCCGGAAAAACAGGTAAACCTCTAAATTCTTGAAATTATGCTTTTGGGCCCTGCCATACAAATTTTGCAGCACCGCAATAACTGCCGGCTTAGGGTCAAATGAATCTTGGACCACCCAAAGCCTATTGGGAAGGCTGGGATAAGCAAAAATATCCGCTGAATCCGGGTCCGACCGGGCATCTTTATAGGAAATAAACACCAACTTGTCCTTACTATCCAGCCAGAATAGTTTTCCCTCCTCTGCCTCCCTGATGAATTCTTGCTTATCTTGCAATTGGTCTTGATTGATGGCTTTAGGGATATAAAATTTAAACGGCGGGATAGTCAACCAGGAAGTAAAGAATACTTTATCGTTTTTAAGGAACCGGTCCGAAATAAACCTTATCGTACCGGCAATATCGGTATCTTTGGAAAATACCCCGGTATGCTGAAAATGGCTCCCCGGTAATATTGCCTGATAATGATTCTTAAGGCTAAAAACCGTAGCCACTGATATTATCGCTAATAAGAAATACCGCAGGCTTTTTTTCAAATTGTATAACCCCGCGGCAACGCCCAATAAATAGACCGGATAGACTGCTAAAAAATACCTGTAGAGGTAGCAGGATTTTACGAATTTCGAGGCTAAAAAAATAAGCGCGACCGGTAAAAACACGATTACTATCTTGAAGGTAAATGCTACTTTAGATTTATCCTTAAAGCAGCCTATTGCGAATAAGGAAAAAAAGATAAAGGTGAAAATTGACCCCAGAAGAGAATAGAAATCGATATTATAACCCAGGCTAAAATTTTTCAAAGTGAACAAAATATTGCTGAAATTGACCTGCTGGCCCCAAACCGGGAGATCAGTAAGCTCAATAGGCACTGGCCTGCTGAGATTAGATAATAAAGCCGGATGGAAGAATAAGATTAAACCAATACCCAGAGAAAAAACAATCAGGTGCGTAATTATTAATTTAGGTAAGAAATTATGCTGCCGGCGGCGGTTAAGCGCCAAAAATACGAACTGGGACAAAATTACGGTCAATATCGTATAATTAAAAGCTAGGCTTAAAAAGTTGATTAAAACATAACTAATCCAATAAACGGTTTTTTCTCTTTTAATAATCTTAAGCGAGATATAAAAAGACAGCAGGCTAAGAAAAGATACCGCGGCATACGACCTTAATTCCTGGGAATAATATATATGGAAAGGAGAAATTACCAAAAGAAAAAGGCTGACTCGGGCAATGCCCAGCCCATAAAGAAGGCTGCCCAACCTATAGAGCATATACAACCCCAGAAGCGCAAAAATTACCGAAGATAACCTGAGGCAGAATTCCGAATCTCCGGATATCTTTTCCCAATAATAAATAAAAAACCGGTTATAGGAGTAGAGATAATCATTTTTCTCTAAACCCGGGGATCGCTGGAAGATTTTATTAAGGTTAAATGCGCAAGGAATATTACGTTCGACAGAGGCGGCAGTGACTTCGTCTAACCAGAGAGGATATTTATCCAGGCTGTATAATCTTAAACCCAAACCGAACAATATCAAAAAAATAAATATTAAATTTTTTTTCATTTTTTAAAATACTCTTTTATAATAACATTCGCTATATTTTCGGCTAAAAGTTCGTTGCCTCTAACCGTACAATGCCCGAAATCACCGGCAAACATATCTATAAAATAATCTCTATAGTCCCTTCTAGCTATTGCTTCTTTAAATATTTTTTCATTATCTATAAATATAATACCGTTCTGCTCAATGAATATTTTTTTTAGGGGCTCTATATTACGCATAGGATATTGCATGCAAATAAGCCTTATCCCTCTCTTATCTAATATTTTCTTGAGTTTACGGTAGCTAGTAACTGCTACCGGGCTATACTCATTTAATGCTAACCTGGATACTTTCTTGCTATATTCCTCCGCAAGCTCCTTTTCATCCATCTCCTTATATAAGCTCTCGAGAGCCCTATAGGCAATATCATTTTCAGGGTCTAATTTTATGGCTTGCCTGAATAGCTCTTCAGCCTCAAAAAATCTACTCTGTTTCTGGTAGAGCAATCCTAACCTGATATAAGCTCCTTCATGGCCCGGTTTTACTTCTATGGCTTTCTTGAATACCTGCTCAGACTCAAGCAATCTTTGCCGGTCACGGGATAAAAAAAGCCCTAATTTAGTATAAGCCCAGGTGTCTTGCTTAGGGGCTAATGCTACGGCTTTCCTAAATAGCCCTTCAGCAATTTCGAAAGACTTACGTTCAAAGTAAATTTCTCCCAACAGGATGTAGGCCCAATCGTTCTTGGGGTTTAGCTCAATGGCTTTCTTAATTAATTCTCCGGCTTCAGAGAATTTACCCACCTTCCTATAAATCCACCCTAATCCAAAATAGGCCCAATCGTTCTTGGGGTCTAGCTCAATGGCTTTCCTGAATAGTCCTACGGCTTCATCTAGCCTGCCATTGGATTGATAGATAAATCCTAATATAGAATAAACTTTATCATCCCTGGGGTTTAATTCTAAAATTTCCCTCAAGGATACTTCAATATCAAAAGATTCACCTATTTCCCGGTAAACCTTAGTGTATAATTTTTCGTTTTCAGGGTTTAGCTCAATGACTTTCCTGAATAATCTTTCAGCTTCGTGATATTTATTTTCTGATTTATAAATACAGCCTAATCCAAAATAGGCCCAATCGTTCTTGGGGTTTAGCTCAATGGCTTTCCTGAATAGCCACTTATACTTATTGGATTGTTCTTCGTTTATAATCTTTGCTGCCTCCGGCTTCAGGCTATCTTCATCTACCTGATAATAACCCTCCTTTTTGATTTTTTTTAAGACGCGCGCATACATAAGCCTTATAAATCTATATAAACTGCTATAGCGGAACAACCAGGTACCAGACTCAGGTATATCTTTATAATACAATATATACCTATCATTATAGCCCATCATTGCAATAACTATATCCGGATGGTATTTATCCAGGTTTTCTTCTAAGGTTAAGAGCAAGGCTGAAGAATCAGCCGCCGTAACCCCTTTATCTATAACACTAAAGCTTATTCCCATATTGCGATTGTTTAAAACTTTTTCCAGGATATGCGGATACTGCCCTGCGGTAGTAGACTCGCCCAAACACATTATCCTGCATGAGCCGTTCTTTTTTGCGGAAGCTATGTTTTTTTGTTCCCGTAAAAAAGAAATTATAAACCCGCCCGCGCGGATTGCCGATTCCAGAATAATCAGCGAAAAAAATATACCGCAGATTATAACGATTATCTTTTGCAGAAGAGAGGTTTTGGATCTAAAAGGACTACCCATCTGAATAGTTCTTATACCCTTTCAATAATAAAATTTTCCAGTGCCAGACAATCCATCTGGCTATCTTGGAAAGAATCCAGGGCATTTTCGGGGTTGCAGACTATCGGTTGGCCCCTTAGGTTAAAAGAGGTGTTCATGACTATAGGCACCCCGGTTAAGCTCTCAAATTCCCTGATCAAAAGCCAAAATTTAGGATTGGCTTCTTTATTGACAACCTGCACCCTGGCGCTTCCATCAACATGAGTTACTGCCGGAATTACCGACCTTTTATCTTCCCGTACTGTAGCAGCCAGAAGCATAAATGGAGAGAATTGTTTAGCTTGGAAAAAATCCCCAGCCTTTTCTTCTAACACCGCCGGGGCATAAGGCCTGAAAGATTCCCGTTGCTTAACTTTTGAATTTAACAGGTCCTTCATTCCGGGGTTGCAGGGATTAGCTAATATCGAACGGTTACCTAAAGCCCTGGGCCCGAATTCCATCCTTCCCTGGAACCAGCCAATGATTTTATCCTCAGCTATCCTGGCGGCAATATACCGACAGAGCTCAGCATCCTCCAGCTCTTTAAACTTAATCTCCCGATTAAACAAAATTCGGCGGATATTTTCCTTTGAAAAATCCGGCCCAAGATAAGCATCGCTCATTATATAACGACGGCGGTTATTCAGTATGGAATTATAGATATACGAAGAAACCCCCAGGGCCCCTCCGCTATCTCCGGCAGCCGGCTGAATAAATATTTCCTTAAAAGGGGTCTCTTCTAAAATCCGGTTATTAGCCACGCAATTCAGGAATAAGCCTCCGGCCAGACAGAGCTGATCAACTTTTAATTCCTGATGTATTTTTCTGGCAATGCCAATCAAGATATCTTCGGTAAATTTTTGCAGGCTGGCGGCAATATCGCAATGCCTCTCTTCAATCTCTTCCCCAACCTGCCTTTCTCTGCCGAATAACTTAATAAACTTCGCGTTATACATCCGGGAACCCCGGTTAAACCCGAAGAAGCGCTGAGCCAGGCTGAAACTACCGTCGGGGTGAACGTTTACGATTTGTTTAAATTTATCTAAATAAACCGGCTTGCCGTAACTGGCCAGCCCCATAACTTTTCCTTCGCCCTCCAGGGCCGCAAACCCCAAATAAGTGGTTACTGCCGTATAAAGCAGGCCCAGGGAATCCGGGAAATATATCTCTTTGAATATCTCGATATTATTCCCTTTGCCCAAGCCATAAGCGGTAGTAGCCCACTCTCCCACGCCGTCGGCGGTCAGAATAGCCGCTTCCTCAAAAGGAGAAACCAGGAAAGAACTTGCGGCATGCGCAAGATGATGCTTGATAAATAGGGGCTTGCCTTCATAACCTAATTCCTGCTTAAAGACCAGCGGCATAATCAACCTATCCTGGAGCCAGCAAGGCATGGTATCCAGAAAATTCCTGAGTGAAAAAGGATAGGCTTCAAGGTGCCCTAAAATTACCCTGGAAAATTTAAGGAAAGGTTTTTCGTGAAAACCCAGGTAATCAATATCGTAAACCGTCAGGCCGGCTTTTTGCAGGCAAAAGTTGGTTGCCTGGATAGGAAAAGCTGAAGAACTTTTTTGGCGGTTGAATCTTTCTTCCGAGGCAGCGGCGATAATTTTTCCGTCTTGAAAAAGACAGGCTGCTGAATCATGACAAAAACAGGATATCCCTAATATATTCATTAATAGCTATCAGATGCCGGCATAGATGAACGAAATGACTACGCTTGGGCCCAGGTAAAAAGCCAAAAATGCCAGTAAAACAAGCATGATTAATAACGGCGCCAGGAAATACAACTTATATTTCCTGATCAGATAAAACATTTCTTTAAACATATAGATAATTTTTTTCATTTCTTGCTTCCCCTAAGATTGCCTGAAGCAGTCCTTTGAATCCGGCCGGTAATCCTGGGCCCTTAACCAAGAGGAATCTTTATTTTTTCTTCCCGAGAAAATAATTTTAGGGTTAAATAAAACCGCTAAAACAAAAGTAAACCCAAAACCGAAAATATAAATTAAAACCAGAAAAATAGTCAGTAATATTTTCTGTATTGCCCGGAATAATTTTGCGGCTGCCCTCTTAAAGGCCCCTCTAGATTTCATCTTTATTGCCAATCCCCGCAGTTAAGCCTTCCGGTAATACCGCTGATAAAGTCTTCATTGAAATCGATCTCCAGCATTTTCAGGGCCTCCTGACGGCTTAACTCTCCCATCCGGATAAGCTTACTCATTTCTATATGATAATGGCTGTACCCGTAATTCTTCATTGATAAATAAACACTGACGAAATTCATCAGGCAATTAGTAGAGCCTCTGGGATAGCTTGATTTCGGGGACTGCCAATGTAATTCTCTCTCCAGTATTCTTTCTACCTCTGCCGGATCATCCCTTAAAAACCAGTGGGGAGAAATAATCTCCGCCTTTATTTTTCTGCGGGCCCTCTTTAAAGCTTCTCTTATGCTGGCGGGAAAATCTTTATACGGAGGAATCTTGCGCAAATGATTTTTAACAAAATCCTCGGTTGCCCTAGACATGGCCCGGTATTCTAGCCCGGAATCGCCTTCGCCGATAAATTGGCCTTTAGTCCAACCGGCAACGATTAAGGGAGTAGCTTGTTGCTTGGCGGTTTCAAGCGTAAGCCCTAAATACCAAATAGCGCAGGCATGGCAGAGAGGGGCTTTTGTCTGCGATTTCAGCATTTCGGCAAATATACCTTTCATAAAATCTGATTTATAATATAACCAGTCAACCCCCAATATATCTACGGCATTCCTTATGTTTTCCAGCGCCTCTTCATTCTCAAATCCGTGGTCAAAGGTGAAAGCCAGCGGATTCATCTTGTATCTTTTTTTCATATAGTAAAGGCTTAAGGTGCTGTCTTTACCGCCGCTGCACATTACCAGGCAATCATGTTTGCTGCTGCCTTTATACTTATTCAATATCTTAATTACTTCGGATTCCGGAAAAACCTGCCCGCATTGCCCGGTGCCCTTTTTTTGGAAACCAAGGCATATATTACATACACCGTCCGTATTTAAAGTTATGTCCGGTTTATTTTCAGGTAATACGCATTTTCTACATAACATCTTGCACCTTAAGTATAAGGTATTTTATCACAACACAGGGAAAAATCCATCAGAACTCACCAGGCAGGGCTTGGCTTGAGCCTTGATCACGGCTATACGGCAGGACCTTTTCAAAATGCTGGTAATCTTTTAAAGATTCCCAATTGCCGCCCCAGGTCCATCCCAAGCGGATAAAGGTTTTTACAACGGGAGAATCCGGAGTAAGTGTTCCGGGCTTAGTTGTAGCGTATACTGCGCCGGGAGGCAATACGGTCTTTCCTCTAATATAACAATTCTGCAGAGGATTAATATCTATGGCAAAACCGTAAGCATGTTTAGAAAGAGATTTCCCTCCGGTCACTGTCCTATAATTAAACGCGGAAGTATTATTGGCTAACATGGAAAGGTCATCTTCGTTCCATTTTCCATCCTTAAAAAAACGGTCATGGGAAATAGGAATGACGGAACCAACAGGAAATTTGCTTTTCAAGATAACCCGGAATACTTCCCGGATATCATTTACGAGCCTTTCTTCTATAACCAGCTGTCCCTTATGGATTTTGCCGTCAAATGAATAATATAATACCTCTAGGAGCCTTTGCTTTTCTTTAAATTCAGGCGGCGCCTCTTTCCTCAGCGCTTCCGCTAATGATATATCGCTATCGATGATGGGGTCCTGGAGGGAACCGGTTGGCAGTTGCTCAAATTTCCCAACCGGCGTCGTTCCTGTGCTGCGCAAATGCGTAGCGCATCCGGATAAAACTGCGGTTAAAAACAGGAGAAAAAAGGAAAAATCTCTCTTTTTTAGATTCAATTTAAATTTTCCTTTAATATTAAGGAGTCTTCTCCTCTATAAAAAATTCTAATTCCGAAGCAGGTAATCCCCTTATTAAGGTAAAAGGACGATTCTAACCTTTACGTAATTTAGAAACGTCCATTTTTCTCATCAAGCTGCTTTAACGCCTAATGATTGTAATATATACTATCAAAAGAAAACTGATTTTGCAAATTTTGTTTGGTTATTCATCAGCTCTCCCGAATTATTGTCTTATTCATAGTTCTATAATATCCCCTTCCCTGGTTTTTATAAAATCCTGTCCGAAGGCTTGATCCACTATCTTTGTTGCACGCTTTCCTGTACAATGCATTGGAGCAATCCTGCGAATACCAGACTTTTGCAGTTCTTGTATAACACACTTATTCATTTCGTCCGTACTATCTTTCAGGTGAAAACCTCCAATAAGCACATGCACATCCGCTTGAAAACGCTCCTTAACATACCTGACGATATTTACCACCCCAGGATGCGCGCATCCACAGATTACCGCTAACCCATGGGCCGTCTTTATTACCACGGACTGCTCATAAATCTTTCGGCCAGCTGATTCTCCATAAAGTTCTCCGGTAGAATAAATATCATCTTTTATCAAAGTACCCTCTCCAACCTCAACGACTCTTGCTCCAAATGAAGCAATTCTGTTCTTTATTTCCTGTTTGAAACTGGGACAGATATAAACTGTAATATCTTTGTGCTCATCCAGTAAATACCATAACCCCGCGATATGATCCCAGTCATCGTGTGATAAGATAATATTTTTAATCCTGGTTGTATTAACGTTAAACTTCCGCAGATTATGTAAAAACACGCCCGGGTCGCCAAAAGAATCAAAAAGTACATCCTCGCCGATTAAAAACGATATACCCCATCTGTGGATGAAACGCTCCCATTTTGTCGAACCCGTAGCTATGATTTTGATTCGCATAGTATTAATGATTTATCACCGCCGCGAAATACATAAACGCTACGCCCAGGATAAAAACTACCATTGAAAGAGTCGCCTTCTTAATATCCTCTTGCTTATGGAGCTCCGGTATAAGGTCGCAACTTGCAATATAAATGAAGCCTCCTGCCGCTACCGGCATAAGCAGCTTTAAAAAACCACCTGACACATTCGCAAGAGCGAAACCAATAACCGTCCCCAAAATGGCTGTTATAGCTGACAGGAAGTTATAAAATAAGGCTTTACTTTTACTCAATCCTCCATAGACCAATACACCGAAATCGCCTATTTCTTGAGGAATTTCATGCATAATAATCGCAAAAGAAGTAGCAACGCCAAAATTAATATTCACCACAAAAGAAGAACCGATAATAAGGCCATCAATAAAATTATGCACGCCATCGCCAACAAGATTAAGATACGTAAAAGTATGGACCTCGCATTTCCCTTCATGACAGTGCCGCCAATGTAAATACCTCTCTAATATAAAAAATAAAATAAACCCTACGATGACAAGCAAGTATACTTCGCCATGCGCGCTTTTTTCTATTGCCTCTGGTATGAGGTGTAAAAACGCCCCGCCGATCAACGCTCCGGCAGAAAAACTAATTAACAAAAAAATAACTTCGTTGAGCAAATCTTCCTTCAAAAGCAGGCTGACGATCCCAACGAAAGCAATTAAACTCACAATAATACTCGCTCCTAAAGCCCAAATAAAGCCCATTTATCTCCTTATCTTTTAAGTAAATAGTCCGCTATTGCCCGATAAAGCGTGCTTACCGAAAGTATTGAACAATGTAGATGGTCTGCTGGCAAGCCCTTTAACTGCGCGATTACTTCTCCCGCGGAAATCAAAAGCGCCTCTTTTATGGTTTTTGCCTCTGCCAACTTTGCCACCATAGCCGCGCAGGCTCGAGTGGCATGACAACCCTCGGTATAATATTTAATTTCGGTAATCCTACCTTTCTCAATCACCAGATAAAACTCCATTGCATCCCCGCAAGGCCCCTTCAGATAAGCAGCACTCACAGGATCATGCATCCTGCCAAAATATTTCTGGTTATTTATTAGCTCAACTACCTCGCCTGGATACTCTATAAGGATATCCCCGTTAGCATGCCCCATCCTTAGCCTCCTATGGTTTTAAGAACCTGCTACCCTAGTGAAACTTTTCCTGGATAAGGCTGGCAATTTTTCTTCACGTAAGAAGCTATCGAAATTACCAAGCCTTACCTTTTCGCTTGCCGGCTCATTAGAAATCAAATATTGTTTATATCTATCTAAACAACACAAAATATCGCGATCATCAGCGTAGGCCGCAAGAAAATCAATGCCTTTTTGTGTCAACACAAATACTGGAATCTGCTTGGAAACCTGCAGTAAAGCAATTTTTCCAATCTTATGCCGGATATCCCAAGACGCGCAACTCCAAACAATATCCGCATAACTGCGGATTTGCTCAATCTTTGATTCGGCTATACCTGTGGCACAAACAACAAGAACCGTAAGCAATACGCCGTAATAAGACTCCAATCGCCGTATCTCCTTTAACTTTTCAGAATCATGCCCACTGACAGTAACTGCGATTTTCATATACCCGGCCTTGATTGCTTTTTCAACACCCTTAACTTGATCGATTAAAGCATGATCGAAAACTACCCCACAACCCAATCCCTTGAGGCACGCTATGATTTTTTTAATCGGAGAAGTAAACAAGAGGCTATTCATCCTCGCCCCTATCCCCTGCACAACCTCTCCGTTATCTGTTATAACCGTTCCTGCGCCATCACAGACAATAACTGCAGCATCTATAGCTTTTTTCTTTAAAGCGAACATAAGCATTTCCGAAGCGCCGTAGGGAATAGCGGTATCGCTACACGATAAATTCCTTTTAGGAGTAAAAAACCCGTAATCTCTGATCTTAGACTCTATCGCTTTCTTGATTTCACGCTTAACTGCCTCTTTATCAACACCATCTATATTCTGAAAGCCTTTATAGAGATGGCTGGCCAGAGGACAAAACGTAAGCGCCGGATCAGTCACATTTATCACTTTACCTTCTGAAACGCTGATAACCGAAGAAAAATAACGCAAAACATGCATATCTCGTTCAATAGTATACGCCATAAATTAACTCTTTAAGGTCTCCCAAATTTTCCTGAGCTCATCTCCGGCCGCACACTGAGCGTATTCAATAATAGTTTTCCCTTCAACTAAGGCTTTAACTACTGTTTTATCAAAGACTATCTTACCGCTAACCGGGACACCGGCGCTGAGGCAAAATTCTTCTATCCTTTCGGTCATCGACGGATTCAAGTCATATTTATTCACAACAAGTTTGACCGGAATATTAAATTGCTTGGCCACCTCCATAACACGCTTAGCATCATGTAAGCCCGAGAGTGTCGGTTCAGTCACAATCAAAACACAATCAACCCCTGACAACGAAGCAATAACCGGGCATCCTATACCCGGAGGACCGTCAATAATCATATAATCAAGTGCTTGTTTTTCCGCTAATTCTTTGGCAACCTGCTTTATTCTTACCACCAGCTTGCCGGAATTCTCTTCGGCAATGCCAAGTTTGGCATGTATAAAAGGCCCATATCGAGTATCAGAAATAAACCACTCGCCGGCTACATTCTCCTCCATGCGTATAGCTCCATGCGGGCATAGATGGCTACAAAGAGCACACCCTTCACAAGAGAAACTCTCAATCCTATAGTCAGTCTTTATTGCTCCAAATCTGCATACTGCTACGCATTCCCCGCATCTGCTGCAGAATTTTTTATCAATAACTGCAGTTTGGCCGCTTCTAAAGTCATGACGTTCTTTGACCAAAGGATGCAACAAAAGATGCAGATCCGCCGCATCCACGTCGCAATCGACCATAATTTTACTTTTAGCCAAAGCAGCAAGGCCTCCCGTAACCACAGTCTTGCCTGTCCCGCCTTTGCCGCTAATGACGGCTATTTGCTTCATTCTTTGCCCCGCAAATACCTAGATATAGGTTAATAAATTTATTCCGATAAGAAAGGTCCTTCTCCACGATAGGAGTACCCCGGGAATAGCTAACTGCTATTTCTCTGCTAAAGGGGATCTTCATTAAAACAGGGATGTACCCTTGCCTGCAATAATCTTCTACTTTGCCATCTCCAATATCAGAGCGGTTAATAACTACGCCAAATGGTATTTGTAATTTTCGTAATACCTCAACAGCTAAAATCAAATCATTTAAACCGAAGGGTGTCGGCTCTGTCACCAATACGCAAAAGTCGCTCCCCTTAACTGCCGTGATCACCGGACACGATGTCCCGGGTGGAGCATCAATAATTACCGTCTTTGTAGGGTTGATATAATTTTTTACCTGCCGGATCAAAGGCGGAGACATTGTTTCCCCGATATTAAGACGGCCCTGGACAAACTGCATATTGCCCTTCTCGCCCATTTCTATTATTCCAATCTTTTTACTAACTTCCTTTATTGCCCCTCGAGGACAAAGTAAACTACACGCCCCGCATCCATGGCAAAGATGTGTAAAGATTAAAACACTCCCCTTGTTACTGCTATCTCCCGGCACCACTGCTATAGCATGGTAGGCGCATACATCACGGCACTTTCCGCAATGCGTACATTTGGCTTCATCAACTTCCGGCACCGGAATAGACGCCCCCACCTTATCTTTTATGTACGGCTTAATAAACAGGTGCGCATTCGGCTCTTCCACGTCGCAATCCAGAAGCTGAATATTTTTTAGAGACAGGGCTAAATTAACTGCAACCGTAGTTTTTCCCGTTCCGCCTTTTCCACTTGCTATTGAAATAATCATTGCCTAAGTACTACCTCTCTCAGCAATAAGGACGCATTGGTATATGCTCTTTGTTTGCTTGACCGAAAAACCCCTTTTTATTAAATATGCTTTAGCATCCGGCAAGCTTACTTGTCCAACCTCATGCTTATTGCCCTCAAGGCCGTGGATTTTATCCATAATCTTAAAGCCTTCTTGAGTAAAATCAGCTAGTATCAGTTTGCCTTGATAGGGAATGAGCCGGATTAACTCATTAATTACCTGATAGGGGTTGCGCAGATGGTGCAGGACATTTACCGAAAAAACTGTATTGAAACTTGCTTCGGTAAAACTTGTACGCTCGCCATTTTCAATCCTGAAATCTATCTGTTTCTCAAAACCAAAATACGCGATATTTAACTTGGCGAAATGCTGTTCATCCGCCGATATGTCAAAAGTAACAAACGAATAGCCTGCCTTAGCCAAAGTGAGCGCAAAATGGCCCTTTCCGGTTCCGGCTTCAAGGATTTTCCCATAAAGAGGCTTCGCCTGTTCAAGGATAAAACCTCTTTCCTTACCTACATCGTAACCGAAACTTTTATATAGTGCTTCTCGCTCTAAGTATTTTTTGTGATTCTCTACAACTTCTTTATCCAATTCTGTTATTCCTAATCGTGCTCTTTAAACATCTTGTCTTGCGTGGGATCATTTTTCCTAACCCACTCCATAAGCATTGCCGCATGTTCTTTCTCTTCATTCATATTATGCGCAAGGAGCTTCTTTAATGATTCATCGTCGGTAGCATCTATTCTTTCCTGATAAAAATCAATTGCTTCAAGTTCCTCGCGTAAGGACTTTCTCGCTCTCTCCAAATCAACGTGTTTAGGATCTATTTTTTCCAGTGGCTCAAAGAATGGCATTTCCTCTCCCTTCTTTTCTTAAATGCTTTTTCCCGGCATACCGAATTTTGAACTTACGCTCGGAGCATCTGCGGGTTTATACTTTCCGTTTTTGTAACCGTCTATTGCTTCTTTTACCGTCCCGGAAACTTCGGTAAATATGCTAATCCCTGCAGCTGACAATACCTGATGCGCGTTGGGTCCAATGTTCCCGGTAAGGACTGCCTTAACTCCTTTGGATACCATAAGCTGGCCTGATTGAATACCTGCTCCTCCTTGAAATTGAAGATTAGCATTCTCCTGCGCCTCAAAATTACCGGTATCAGTATTAAAAAAAATGAAATTCTGGCACCGGCCGAAGCGGGAATCAACCTTAGAATCCAAAGTTTTGCCTTCTGAAGTAATACAGATCTTCATATTCACACCTTCTTTCTTAACGACAACTGCTGCTTTCGCCATGTTCACGGCAAGCTTCCAACCCACCCAGGGCATTATTCATAAAATCATCGAGCGCCTTTTGTACGTTACCGGAATAACCAAACACCTGAACGCCTGCTTGGGCGAATTTGGCTTGTGCCCCCATTCCCATACCGCCAGCGATAACATGGGTTATCTTATACCTTAGGATCTCATCAACCGCAATACACCCGCCTCCGCCATGCACAGCGGTATTCGGCACAATACGAGTACCTGTAATCTTCTTCTTATCTTTATCAATATCCGCTAAGAAGAAAAATTTGCACTGGCCGAAATGAGTGCAGACATTACCATGCACGCCATTTTCATCTTCCAAAACGACTCCGACTCTCATATTTAATAGACTCCTTTCTTAACGAAGCTTTGATATAACTATTTCTCCTCTGGTATTTCGCGGCTAAAACAGCCAAATGCCTGCATACTTCTTTGCGCCCTCATCCAACCGGGAAGCCCTGTAGCGTAAAAGCAATTACGCCGCCCCCTACCTCCTTTGCCTCTTGCGTAAAAAGAACCCCTTTCAGGCCGCTTTCCGGCCGCGCTTAAAGGTACAGCACAATAGCCTCTGCCGCCACCTGTCAGCGGGCCTTGTCCTCTTGGTCCTGTTCCGTCAAAACCTGGCATCACTATCACCTCCTTTTATTGTTATTGAAAACCATTTCCATTAACAAGTAAAAAAATATAGGGTTACTTCTTGCCATTACATTTGTCACATAAGCCGTAAAATTGAATAACATGATTATTGATCCTAAAATTATACTTTTTCCCCAGGCCCTTTTCTGTCTGCTGTAAAAGCTCTACTTCTTCATCAATAAAGTCTGCATAATCAATCACCCTGTTGCAACCGGTACAAACTAAATGATGGTGATGATGCGCCCCTTTAGGCCCTTCGGCTAACTCGTAGCGCGCCCTCCCATCGCCAAAATCAAGCTTATAAACAATACCAAGGTTAGATAAAACATCTAATGTCCTGTAAATCGTAGTCAACCCGACATTAGGATATCTAGGATGCACCTTAATGTAGATATCCTCGGCGCTTAAGTGGCCTTCTGACCTAGATAGGATATCCAGGATAGCCTCCCTGCCGGTAGTAAGCCTATATCCGCATCCTCTAAACTTTCCATGCCACCAACCCTGTCCTTGACAATTGCCTCTGGGCATATTTAACATAACTCCTTAATGAAAATGGTTTCCATTATTAATATATACTATACTAGCACTCTAGTCAAGTTTTATCTTGTTTTTTTGAGTTAGGGAAATTTAGAATCCCAGAAGGAATTTCTGAAAAAAAATCGCTTCAAACTATATTTTAAAAGAACGCCTACTCTTTAAAGCAGTGCCCTTTCCTAACTGGCGGAAGACGTGGACGATAGGCGAACCCTACATACCCTTGAAATACTGCTACTTATAAAAATTCATCGAAAACGTAGCATGGGTTGGCTTATCGCCCTTGACGAGTCCGTATTCCCATCTTTACATCGCAACAAAACTATCAACAAAAAAACCTGAGGTAGTTTAGACTTTCTGAAATATATAATTTCTCCATTTTTGCTCAAAAAGACTTTTGTCCAAATACCCTTCTCTTATGAAGCACAAACCCGCCCTCTGAGCATTTATCACTAAACATTCTTTATTGAAACAATGCACTTCTCTGCGGATCCTTCTGCCACTAACTTCTAAAGTGCTCCAATCTTCATTAATGCCCCGGCCATCCTGAACTATTGCGAGAAGGTGCCCTTTTTTAGCTATTAAATCAGCTACATTGCGCAAAACTGTTTCCAATAGGTTTTCGGTCACATGAACCAAAGATGCACAGGCAAAAACGGCATCAAATCTTCCAAGTCTATTATCTAATTGAAGAAAATCCATAACTTCAAATATGCATTGAGGGCATCGCTCCTTTGCGACCCTGATACATTCACAACTAAAATCAATACCGACCACTATTGCACCTAATGATTCCAATCGCGCACTCTCGTGTCCAGGGCCACAGCCCAGATCTAATATACGTGGTTTAGTCGGAAGAAGGCTGAAAAAATCTTTTATCGTTGGCAATAAAATATCATTTTTATACCATTCATCAGCGGTCTTTTCTGCCATCAAATCATAAAATAACTTTGTTTCGTCTTTCATTTAAATCCCAAGAAAAAACATTGTTCTCCAACAATATTAGCAAATACCTTCAATTTCACTCTAGGGTTCGCGTCCACAATTAGTGTGGACGTTTTTTACCTTCCTTCTCGTCGGAAGGTTCACCCCAAAAACTGGCGGAGAGGCAGGGA
>JAQUMI010000011.1 GCA_028718225.1 Candidatus Omnitrophota bacterium
CGAATGTCGTTTTTTTCGGCGGCCAGCTCATTTTCCCCAAGGATTCGCTTATCCTGCGTTTTCTGCATAACTATACGGTTTTCGCGATGCAGAAAAAATTGTACCGCGAAGGCATCCCGTTTGTTATATTGCCGATAAGGGTCTAGAAAAAGGGGACGGTTCTATTTTTCCGTCTCCCGCGCTTTGGAAAATAGAACCGTCCCCTGGTTTTTATATGGCCGATAAAAAAGAGCTCTATAAAAAAATTAAAATTGCGGGGATGGTTTCGTATATCCCTATAATACTGGCTGCCGCTCCTCTGGGCAGTTTCTTTTTAGGCGAATATCTGCAGAATAAATTCCACCTGCCGTTTTATTTCCTGGTTTTCTGTGTTGCCTTAGGCGTCATCATCGGCATAAGAGAGTCGGTCAGGATAATCAAACTGGTTTGGAAGATAGAGAATAAAAATTAAAATGCAGGGATTAATTAAAAGAGCCGTAAAGGCAAATATTATTTTGGTGCTGACAGCAGCCTTGATTTGCGCAGCTATGCGTAAATTCAGCTTTGGCGCCGGCCTCCTGATCGCTGCCGGCTGGTCAATGGCTAATTTTCTGTTTACCTTGAATCTACTGGAGATTGCCTTGCTCCGTAAACCCAAGAAAAGGTTTTTGTTGTTGCTTTTAATAAAATTTCCAGTATTATATTTATTAGGGTTTTTAATTTTAATCTTTAAAGTTTTCCCTGCTTTAAGTTTACTCCTCGGCCTGTCTTCAATCTTGTTAGTTTTAGGAGTATTGAATATATGCCCCAAACCCATCAAACGCAATACGAACTACCCAACCTAGTTTCGCTCCTGGCGGATAAAATCGGCAGGGTTACTCATTTAGGCGAACAGATTTACTTGTGGGAGAATGTGATATTTTCCCTTATTATTGTCATGGTCATCTCCCTGGTTGCGTTTCTGGCTTGCCGTAAGCCGAAAATGATTCCGGAAAGGTTACAAAACGCGGTAGAAGCCATAGCCGGAGGTTTAGATGATTTTATCTGCGGCATATTAGGAGCGCGGGGAAGAAGTTACACTCCTTTTATCGGAACACTTTTCATTTATATACTCTTTATGAACCTATGCGGGATCATCCCTTTTATGAAATCTCCGACGGCCAGCTGGTCTACTACCCTGGGCCTGGCAATTTGCGTTTTTATCTACGTGCAGTATACTGCTTTAAAAGAATTCGGGTTCCTGGGCTATCTGGATCATATGATGGGCAGGCCCAGGGGCATTTTGGCGTTTTCCGTTTTTATCCCGCTGATGATGTTCGTCTTGCATATAGTTTCGGAGTTGGTCAGACCGATAAGCCTGTCTTTACGTTTACGCAGCAATATTTGGGGCGACGATTTGCTTTTATCCGTATTGGCGGGACTGGGCCTAGCCGGCGTACCGCTCTTTGTATTCAGCGCGCTGCTGGCAATTGTAGCGGCGTTAGTCCAGGCACTGGTTTTTAGCCTTTTAACAACCATATATTTTGCCCTTGTCTTGACCCACGAGGAGGAAGATAAAGAAACGGGTAAATTAATTAAGGAGGAAAAATGGATTACAAAGTAGTCTTGGCGTTTGCTATTCCCTTAGGCTTAAGCCTGATCGCAGTAGGTTCGGCGATTGCTTTAGGTAAAGCAGTATCTTCGGCGATGGAGGCAACAGGCAGGCAGCCGGAAGCCGCAACCAAAATCCTGATTAACATGGCTACAGGTTGCGCCTTTATTGAAGCGTTGACGATTTACGGGCTGGTTTTTGCGTTTGTGTTAGCGGGTAAATTATAAACTAAAAAATCCCTATGGAATTACTTAAGCTTTTAAGCACTAATGAGATTGTTGCCCAAATCCTGGGCTTTTTGATTTTACTGGTCCTCTTGAGGGCCTTTGCTTGGAGGAGTATTCTCGGGTTACTTGATAAACGTAAAGAGCGCATTGCCCTGGAGTTTAAAAAGATAGAAGAGGCTAAAGCGGATATCGAGAAATTAAGGCTGGAGTATGCCGCAAAAATAGCTTCTATTGACGAGACAGCACAGCTGAAAGTTCACGAAGCGCTTAATCAGGCCAAGTTAATCCTAGAGGATAGCCGTAAGAACGGCTATCTCCAGGCCCAGGCGATTATAGACAATGCCAAGCAGAGCGTTAAATATGAACTAGCTAAAGCCAAAGATGAGCTAAAGAATGAGATCATTGATTTAACGCTTAAGGCTACCGAGGACCTTATCCAGGAGAAATTCACCGGAGAAGGAGATAGAAAGTTGGTAGAAGATTTCTTGAAGGGAGTGGATAAGCTTTAAATGAAAGAAAGGCTGGTTGTTAAGAGATACGCTGAAGCGTTTATGGATTTTGCTAAGGAGACTATTGGATTGAAGCAGGCTGTCCTGGATTTTAAAAATTTAAAGGTCATTATGCACGATAATCAAGGATTCCAGGAGATATTATATAGCCTGGATGTGTCTCATTCCGAGAAGTGCGATTTTATTGACAAGGCCCTGGATGCGGATTTCTCTAATGAATTCAAACAGTTTTTAAAGCTCCTTTTAGAAAAGAACCGCATTGACCGGATCAGCGATATTGCCGATTACGTAAGGGCAGCCTACAGCCACTTGGGAGAAACCGAAGCAATATTAAGGACGAGTTTTCCTTTAGATTTAAGTTTGGTCCGTAAGATCAAGGATAAGTTGGAGCAAAAGTTTAACCGCCGCTTTAGGTTTTATATAGATTTGGACGGCCGGCTGCTCGGAGGAGTCCAGGTAATTATAGGCAATACTATTATTGACGGCACAGTGCGCCGCAGGTTAGAAGACCTTAGGGAGCAGCTTTTAACAGTAAGAGTTTAATATGCCATTAAGACCCGAAGAAGTAAGTTCAATTATCCGCCAAGAGCTGGAAAAATATAAGACCCGCATGCGCTCGGAGTCTTTCGGTACGGTTATCCAGGTCGGGGATACTATTGCCCGCATTCACGGTTTAGATGACGTGATGACGGGTGAGTTAGTGCAGTTTTCAGAGAATGTCATGGGTATGGTTTTGAACCTGGAGGAAGACAGCGTAGGCGTAGTTGTTTTCGGGACGGATAACCCGGATAAGGATATTAAAGAAGGGGATATTGTCAAGCGGACCGGGAAAATAATCCAGGTCCCGGTGGGAGAGGCATTAATCGGCCGGGTAGTCAATGCCTTAGGCCGGCCGATTGACGGTAAAGGCCCGGTTAATACGGATAAATTCAGGCCGATAGAATCCAAGGCACCTAATGTGGTTGAGCGCCAGCCGGTATGCGAATCGCTGGAAACCGGGATTAAGGCCATTGATGCGATGACGCCTATCGGTCGGGGCCAGCGCGAACTTATCATTGCCGACCGCCAGACAGGCAAGACCGCCATTGCTATTGATACGATTATCAATCAAAAAGGTAAAGGCATATATTGTATTTATGTGGCGATAGGCCAGAAACTTTCCAGCGTGGTGACTGTTTCGGAGACTTTACAAAAATGCGGGGCAATGGAGTATACTACGATTGTCAGTGCCTCCAGCCGCGCATCGGCATCTTTACAGTATTTGGCGCCTTACTCCGGATGCGCCATGGCTGAAGAACTGCTTTATTCCGGAAAACACGTTTTAGTAGTCTATGACGATTTAACTAAGCACGCGCAGGCTTACCGGCAGCTCTCCCTGCTTTTAAGAAGGCCTCCGGGAAGAGAAGCTTATCCCGGAGATATATTCTATCTGCATTCGCGTTTACTGGAGCGCGCGGCAAAACTAAATGATTCACTCGGCGCCGGATCTTTTACGGCCATCCCGATTGTCGAAACCCAAGCCGGAGACATCACCAGTTATATCCCCACTAACGTTATCTCTATTACCGACGGCCAGATTTATTTAGAGAATGATTTATTTTACGCCGGGGTGCGGCCGGCAATAAACGTGGGTTTATCGGTTTCTCGGGTAGGAGGTAAGGCCCAGGTAAAAGCCATGCGCCAGGTAGCTTCCAAACTTAGGCTGGACCTGGCGCAATACAGGGAACTGGTTATTTTTACTCAATTCGGTACTGAGCTGGATAAGTCCACCCAGGCTCAGCTTGTCCGCGGCGAGAGGATGACCGAGATTTTAAAGCAGGAGCAGTTTAATCCGCTGCCTATATCTAAGCAGGTATTGATTATTTACTGCGGTACGCACGGATTCCTGGATGACCTTGCGGTAGGCTCAATCAAGAAATTCGAAGCGCAGTTTTTTAAATATATGGATAAAAATCATCCTGATATCTCCGCTGAGATAGAGTCCAAAAGAGAATTAAGCCAGGAATTGATGCAAAGGATGGATGCGGCGATATACGCTTTCAAAAGTAACTTTGTCCGGGATAATACATTATGATCCAGTCGCTAAAAACCATAAAAAACAGGATCCGCAGCATTGAGAATACCAAAAAGGTTACCGCGGCTATGGAATTGATTTCGGTAGCCAAATTGAACCGGATTGAAAAAGGCCTGCTCAATTTTAGGCCGTATGTTACCGGCCTCGGAAATATTATGCATAATCTTATCTCCAGTTCGCCCCAGACCAGACATATCTTCCTGGAGGAGAGGTCCGGGTTGGACAAAATATGCTTGTGCGTAATAACTTCGGATAGCGGCCTATGCGGGGTTTATAATAACAATATAATCCGCCTGGCTGAAGAGTTTATCCGCCAACAGGGTAAAGAAAAAATAATTCTGGTTTGCCTGGGAAGAAAGGGCTTTAATTATTTCAGGAGGCAGGGCCTTCAGGTAGCGAATGCCTATCTTGGCGTAAACGGGCGTTATTCTGAAAAATTATGCCTGGAGTTAAACAACAGGCTTAAGGATATATTTATTTCCAAAGCGGCTCCTAAGGTGTATATTGCTTATACGCATTTTAAGACGGCATTGGTCCATAAGCCCAGCGTAGAGAAGTTCCTGAACCTGGAGCGTTTAACGCAAAACCAGAAGGATTATATTACCGAGCCCGGCGTAGATACTATTTTAAATGAGCTTATCCCAAAGTACATTTATATGAAATTAAAGCTGGCCATTTTAGAATCTTTTACCGCGGAACATTCAGCCCGGATTATCGCGATGAAATCCGCGACGGATAATGCCAAGGATTTATTGGAAAAACTGACTTTATTGCGGAATAAAACCCGCCAGGCCAATATTACGCAGGAGATTATGGAGATAATTTCTTCAACGGAGGCATTGAAAGGTTAAATTTATGAGTAATGGACAAATAATCCAGGTTATCGGCCCAATCGTGGATATAAAATATCCCGAGAAAGAAGTCCCCCAGCTTTTTAATGCCATAAAGATTACCTCTCCGGAAAAGCAGATAGATTTAACCCTGGAGGTAGCCCAGGATATAGGGAATAATACTGTCCGCTGCATTGCGCTCGGGCCTACCGACGGGCTAAGCCGCGGAATGACGGCAATCAATACGGGTTCATCCATTACTGTGCCGGTAGGAAAGCAAACCCTGGGCAGGATATTTAATTTACTGGGCGAAGCTATTGACGGCAAGGGCAGGCTCTCTGAGCCGGAAAAGCGTAATCCTATTCACCGGCAATCCCCGGGTTTTATTGAGCAACTTCCTTCTTCATCGATCCTGGAAACAGGCTTAAAAGTCATTGACCTCCTGGCGCCTATCCCTAAAGGAAGCAAGGTAGGATTGTTTGGCGGGGCAGGAGTAGGCAAGACCGTTATTGTTATGGAATTAATTCGTACTATCGCTACCGAACACGGCGGAGTTTCGGTATTTGCCGGGATCGGGGAAAGAACGCGGGAAGGGAATGAATTGTGGCTGGAATTAAATAACTCCGGTGTGGTTAAAAACAGCTCGCTTATTTTCGGCCAGATGAATGAGCCTCCAGGAGCGCGGCTGCGCGTAGGCCTCTCCGCGCTTACCGTGGCGGAATATTTCCGCGACGAAGAAAGAAAAGACGTACTTTTATTTATCGATAATGTTTTCAGGTATGTCCAGGCCGGCTCAGAGGTATCCACGCTTTTAGGCCGTATGCCTTCTGCTGTCGGGTATCAGCCAAATCTGGCTACCGAAATAGCGCAGTTGGAAGAGAGGATTGCTTCTACGCGTAACGGTTCAATTACTTCTATTCAGGCAGTTTATGTGCCGGCTGATGATTTGACTGACCCGGCTCCCGCAGCCATATTTTCGCACCTGGACGCCAAGATTGTCTTAAGCCGGCAGATTGCCGAACTGGGGATTTATCCGGCGGTTGACCCGTTGGATTCAACTTCGCGCATTATGGATCCCCGCTTTATCGGCGAGGAACATTATATTACGGCTTTAAGCGTGCAAAAAGTTTTACAGCGCTATAAAGACCTGCGCGATATTATTTCCATTCTTGGAATAGATGAGCTTTCTGATGAAGATAAGTTGATTGTCGCGCGGGCAAGAAAGTTGCAGAGATTTTTCTCCCAGCCTTTCTTTGTAGCCGAAGCATTTACCGGCATGAAGGGCAAATATGTAAGACTTGAGGATACGATTAAGGGAGTTAAAATGATTATCGAGGGCAAGCTCGATGATTTACCCGAACAGGCCTTTTATATGGCTGGTACGATTGAGGAGGTCATCCAAAAGAGCAGGGACGATGCTAGGTTAAACGGCCATAAAGAATAGGGCCGTCCCTTTATAGCTATGGAAAAAACATTCCGCGTTAACATCTTAACCCCGGAGAGAAGTATTTTTGAGGGAGAAATTGTTTCGCTCATTGTCCCGGCGGCGTTAGGGTATCTGGGCATCCTGGCAGACCACGCCCCGTTGGCGGCGAGCCTGAAGGCCGGTAAAATAATTTTTAGAGGGAATACGGGCGAGCAAACCGTATTATATAATAAAGATAGGGGTTTTCTGGAAGTCGCCGAGAATAAAGTTACCGTACTTCTGGATTCTGCCTAAACCCTAAGATTTTCTTTCTTGACAAAATAAATTTCCATATTATCATTAAAGGGTACCTTTAAAGAGATCAATAGAAAGCAGTTTGGTTTTATCCAGGAAAGAGTAAAAGACAAAGGCGTCTAGAAACTTAAAGAGGCGACTTTGTCTTTTTTTTAAGGCATTCTGCCTAATATTAAGGCAGGATTTGCCTAAAATTTAGGAGGAGAGAAATGGTCAAAGAAGCAGAAGATTTTATGGCTAAAGTAATAGAAAAAAATCCCGGTGAGGTTGAATTCCACCAGGCTGTCCAGGAAGTGGCGGAGTCTTTGGCGCCTTATATTGAAAAGAACCCCAAGTATAAGAAAGCGAAGATATTAGAAAGGATGATCGAGCCGGAGAGGGTAATGATGTTCCGCGTCCCCTGGCTGGATGATCAAGGGGAAATTCAGATAAACCGGGGTTACCGGATTCAGATGAACAGCGCTATGGGGCCGTATAAAGGAGGCCTACGTTTTCATCCCAGCGTGAATTTAAGTATTTTAAAATTTTTGGCCTTTGAGCAGGTGTTTAAAAATGCTCTCACTACGCTGCCTATGGGCGGCGGCAAGGGCGGTTCCGATTTTGACCCCAAGGGAAAATCCGATAATGAAGTAATGCGCTTTTGCCAGAGTTTTATGACGGAACTATTCCGCTACATCGGCCCGGATACGGATGTTCCTGCCGGAGATATCGGCGTAGGCGGACGCGAAATCGGCTACTTGTACGGCCAGTATAAAAGGCTACGCAATGAATTTAGCGGCGTGCTCACGGGCAAGGGCCTGAATTGGGGCGGAAGCCTGATCCGGCCGGAGGCAACCGGATATGGCTGCGTTTATTTTGTACAGGAGATGCTTAAAACCAAAGGAGAGAAGCTTGAGGGCAAGGTTTGCGCGGTCTCCGGTTCCGGTAATGTCGCGCAATACACGGTAGAAAAACTTATTGAGTTAGGGGCCAAGGTAGTGACTCTTTCTGATTCCGGCGGATATATTTACGACAAGGGCGGAATTGATAAAAAAGAATTAAGTTGTATTATGCAGCTTAAGAATGAAAAACGCGCCCGCATCAAAGAATGCGCGAAAGAATTCCATTGCGAGTACCTTGAAGGAGCAAGGCCCTGGAGGGTCAAGTGCGATATCGCTTTCCCCAGCGCCACGCAGAACGAAATCAGTGAAGGTGACGCCAAGGAATTGGTTAAAAACGGTTGTATTGCCGTAGGCGAAGGGGCAAATATGCCGACCACTCCCGAAGGGGTTGAGGTCTTCCAGAAGGCCAGGATACTCTATGCGCCGGGTAAGGCTTCTAATGCCGGAGGCGTAGCTACCTCGGGCCTGGAAATGTCCCAGAACAGTATGCGCCTTTCCTGGACCCGTGAAGAAGTAGATAGGAGGCTCCGCGATATTATGATTTCCATTCACGAGCAGTGCGTTCAATATGGCAAGGAGTCCGGATACATAAACTATGTAAAAGGCGCAAATATTGCCGGTTTTGTTAAAGTAGCTGATGCGATGATGGACCAGGGATTGGTGTAAAATAAGGTTATCTCCTGCCTGTAAAACGCCCTTAAAGGTGACCTTTAAGGGCGTTTTTTTATTGAACTACTTAAATTTTAGCGGTAGAATAAAAACCTAATGGACAAAGAAGAGGCAATAACCGGTTTTCTTAAAGGGCTGCGCATAGCCATTAATAACGCACTGGCTTATTCCCGCCAACATCCTTACTTTCTAAAATCTACCCAGGAATTCAAAGAAAAAATCGATGCTTTATTTACTTTTCTAGATCCCATAAAAGTCAGCGCTACTTCCGGCTCTTTATTTCTGGACGGTAAATACTGGGACAAGATTGTTTCCTCCGTTGAACTCGCCCAAATTTTGCATCAGCGTAAAATCAAGAGCATTGAATTCAAATCCGGCCTGGTTGTTTCGGAATTAGCGGACGCCTTAAGCTTTTTAGCCCTGCAGCCGAAAGAGATTCTTAAAAAAGGCGGTTTATCCAGGCTCTTAAGGGATATGGACAGCCAACATATCCGCATTGAAGAATTGGATTATTCCGGGCTTTTAGGCGGCCAAGGGGAAGCGACTAAAGATATCTGGCTCTATCTTTTCAATGAAGCGGTAGAAAAGCAGGATGCCCAGAAAATAAATGAATTCGCGGATAATTTCTCGGAAGGCGTAAAGAATCTCAGTGTTAAGAAAGTTATCGAAGATAATAAATTAAGGGAGAATTTACACGGGCTCTTACATTATTTAAAGGACGGAGATAAAGAAAAATACCTTAAATGTTCCCGGGAGCTCTCCAGCCTCTTTTTAAATTCCGGCGTGCAAATCAGCACGGATAACGTAGGTAAGCTAAAAGGGCTATTCAGCGATCTTGACGGAAATGATTTCGCGGATCTCCTTTTATCTCAAGTATCCGATAGCGGAAGGTTGAATACCCTGAACCTAGAATTGTTTTCGCGCCTGGCCGGGGAAGAAAGAGCAGAAAAAATTGCTTTCCGTCTGGCGGATAAAGTCAAGGGTAAAATAGAGCTAAGTAATAAGCCGGCTTTATACAAGAAGATCAAAGATTTATTATCCGGGCCGGACGCTCAAACTGTTTCTCCTGCCTACCATTTAGCCCTGGCCACATTAATTAAAGACATTTCTTTCAAGGATACCTTGTTTTTTGACCGCGGACAACTGCGCTCCAATTACCGCACAGCTATCCTTAATTTACTTATTCAGGAAAAAAACGCTGAAGATTTAAACATGATTCTGGAGAAGTTAGACAGGGAATGGGGGAATATAAGCCAGGACAAGGATTATCAATTCTTAAAGTATTTATTGGATGCGCTGAGACAGAAAAATAAAACCGGGGAGTTTTCTGCCGGCGTTTTAGAAAGTATTGAAAAAAGAATTGGCGAGGAAGTAGAAAAGGGTATCTGGGATGAGGCCGTACCGCAAGGTCTGGCGCTTTTGGCTGATGCCCTGGATAAGAGTTACTTAACAGTTGATTTCTATCTGGATAAGATCTTTCGGGAAAATAAACTTAACACCCATGGTTTAAAATTATTTTTAAGGTTTTTCCCGGCAAGCCTAAGTATTTTTTACGAATACCTGCGTTCAAGGCGCGCCGATTTGGAATTCTTAAACCAGGCTATACAGATTTTATCCGGAATTGACCTCTCTGTTTCCCTACCTGTTTTAAAGGAAGTCTTTTTTTCCGGAAACGAGTTGATCAAGCTGGAGGTGTTGGAGGTAATGCGGAATTCTGCCGTGGTTGATACGGAATTTCTCTTTTCCCTGCTTGAAGAAAAGAGCATAGCCTTAAGGAAAGGGGCGTTGAGGGTTTTGCGTAAGAATGATGCCGATAGAAATAAGGCGCTCGACCTGCTCTTAGGAATTCCCAGCCCATGGGGGAGCAGGAACCAGCTGATTTTAGAGAATGTGAAGATTGTAGAAGATTTATGGTTAGAGGAAGCAGGCGATTATCTGGTTGCTTTCAGCAAAAGAAGGTTCTTCTGGAATAAGAATTTGAGAAATGCAGCGCTCGAGGTGCTTAAGAAATGGAAATAGGCGAGAAGATAGAAAAAGCTTTTAAGGATCTATTAACTTCACTCCAAACAGCTAAACTTTACGGTGCAGAACATCCTATTACGAAGAACTCCATTGAAAAAACTTACTTTAGCTTGCAGGCTGTTTTAAGCGAAAGAAAAGATCTGGTTGTGGGGATAATCGGAGAAGAACTGGCTTTTGAAAAAGAGATATTTTTTGACCTAAGTAAGGTACTTAAACAAATGATTGTTTACCTTAAGGAGAGGGAGATAGAAAGGATTTCTTTCGGCCGGGACCTGGAAAAGGAGGAGCTGTATAAATTTATCGGTTTTTTAACCCGGCCTAAAGAAGAGACCAAAGGGAGGGCTGCGGATCTCTTGGCGCTGGCGGGAATCAGAAATATCGCAATAGGAAAGGTCAGGTCTTCTTCTGCTGTTGCCGGCTCCGGGCCAGAGCAGCAACCCCTGGATTTAACGGCTGTATACCAGGAGTCGCTGGAAGAGGTTTCCCTGCCTTTAGCTAAAATCATGAACAGAGAGGCGATAGACGGCCTTAGCCTTAAACTTACGCTCAATAACATTATTGAAAATTTAGGTATCTACTATCAGCAGTTGCTCAAACTGGTTACCCTGAAAAGATATGATTTGGGGACATTTACGCATCTTTTAAACGTTTCTATATTAAGTATCTATTTTTCCTCTAAGCTCGGGTTCAGCAAGGATGTGGTTATGGATATAGGGTTAGCGGCTTTATTTCACGATATAGGTAAACTCTATATTTCGCGCAAGACAATCCGCAAGCCCGGAGCTTTAAGCGATTCAGAATTCGCCCAGATGGAGAGCCACACTATCTTAGGGGCCAAGCTTCTTATGCAATATGTGGAAACAATAGGGATTATGCCTGTAGTGGTCAGTTTTGAACATCATCTCAGGTATGACTTAAGCGGCTATCCCCGGTTCCCTTATAAAAATAAGCAGCATATTGCTTCGGCCATTGTTTCTATCTGCGACGTGTACGACGCGCTTTCCCAAAGAAGGACCTATAAGACAGATTATCCTTCGGATATGATTTATAATCTTATGCTCCGCGGTAGCGGCACGACATTTGAGCCAGGATTATTGGATATTTTCTTTAAAGCAATCGGGGTTTGGCCCAGGGGTACCCTGGTTGCTTTAAGCGATGAACGGGTGGCCGTGGTTATAGATGAAAATGAGGATGATATATTTCTGCCGGTGGTCAGGGTAATTCATCCGCAAGGGCAGGAAGAAGTAATTAACCTTAGAGAGGATAAGGAGATCAAGATAGACCGTTACCTAAGCCCCTGGACAGAGGGTAAAGAATTCTTGCACTTAATTTGACCCATTCGGCGACCCCGCCCTTATTTACAAAAAGCAAATTAAGTATTATAATATGTCCGAGCATTAAGCAGGGAGAATAACCGATGGTTAAAAATACAGGTTTTGATAATGAGAAATACCTTAAAGAGCAGACCGCCGCGATTATAGACCGGGTTAAAAAGTTTGATAATAAACTCTACCTGGAATTCGGCGGAAAACTTTGTTTTGATTACCATGCCTCCCGGGTCCTTCCCGGTTATGATCCTAATGTCAAGATACGGCTGTTGCAATCCCTGAAAGATAAGATCGATATTGTTTTGGCTATCTATGCCGGCGACATCGAGAGGGGGAGAGTGCGCGGAGATTTCGGGATAACCTATGACGCTGCGACCCTTAAATTGATCGATGATTTAAGGAAATGGGGCCTGGATATCCTGGCAGTGGTAATCACCCGTTTTGCCAATCAGTCTTCAGCCGTAATTTTTAAAAATAAATTAGAGCGCCGCGGGGTCAAGGTCTATTTACATTATCCCATAGAAGGTTACCCTGCAGATATAGATGCGATTGTAAACGAGAATGGCTTTGGGAAGAACGATTTTATCGAAACTAAAAAACCGATATGCGTAGTTACTGCCCCGGGCCCCAACAGCGGAAAGCTCGCCGTATGCCTGTCACAATTGTACCAGGAGCATAAGCGCGGGACAAATGCCGGTTATGCCAAGTTTGAGACTTTTCCCATCTGGAATATTCCCTTAAAGCATCCGGTAAACGTGGCTTATGAGGCAGCCACGGCGGACATTCTGGATTTTAATCTGGTTGACCCGTTTCATCTGGAGAAATATAAAGAAACCGCCATAAATTATAACCGCGATGTGGACAGCTTTCCGATATTAAAGTTAATCTTAAGCAAGATACTGGATAAGCAGGCGGATATGCCGGTGTATAATTCGCCTACGGATATGGGGGTTAACCGGGCCGGGTTCGGTATCGTGGATGATGGAATAGTCCAGGAAGCGGCCAAACAGGAATTAATCCGCCGGTATTTCAGGTATAATTCCGAGTATGTCCTGGGAGTAGAAAAAAAAGAAACCGTTGACCGGGTCAGTCTGCTGATGGAAGAATTAGGAGTTAAGCTTGTGGACCGGGTTGTAGTCGGAGTAGCCCGTAAAGCAGCAGAAGAAGCGGAAGGCCAAGGTAAAGGGAATGCCGGCATATTTTGCGGAGCAGCGATTCAGCTCAATGACGGCCGCATTATTACCGGAAAGAATTCCAGGCTTATGCACGCTGCTTCCAGCCTGATTTTGAACGCAGTCAAGGTTTTAGCGAATATTCCCGATGAAATCCTGCTTCTTTCCCCGCATGTTATCAGCCAGATCAGCAAATTAAAAGAAGCTATACTTGATGCAGAAACAGAGAGCCTGGATCTGGAAGAAGCGTTAATCGGGCTTTCTATCAGCGCGACGACTAATCACACGGTAGAGCTGGCTATGAAGAAACTGGTGGAATTAAGAGGGTGTGAGGTGCATATGACGCATATTCCTACTCCCGGAGATGAAGTCGGTTTAAAAAGGCTGGGGGTAAATCTGACTACCGACGGAAAGTTTTCCTCCCATAATCTCTTCGTCACTTAATCTATGGCGGTTAAATTAAAATTTTTAGGCGGAGTAAGAACGGTTACCGGCTCAAGCCATCTGGTGACATCCGGAAGGACTGAGGTCATCCTGGACGCCGGGCTCTTCCAGGGGCACCGGGATGAGTCTTATAAAATAAACACAGCCTTTAATTTTAACCCGCGCTCCATTAATGCCCTGGTCTTGTCGCACGCGCACGTTGACCACTGCGGAAATATCCCGAGCCTGATTAAGAAGGGCCTGCGCTGTAAAATTTACACTACTCCCGCTACTAAGGACCTGGCCCAGCTTATGCTTGAAGATTCCGGCAAGATCCAGGAAGAAGATATTAAATATGTGAATAAGATAAATAAAAGGATAGGCCTAGCCGAAAGAAAGCCGCTCTATACTAAAAAAGAAGCGGCCAGGGCTACTAAGATATTCCGGCCAATTGCCTATAATCAAAAATTCTGCATTGCTAAAAATATCTACGTTACGCTGCTTAATGCCGGCCACATATTAGGTTCAGCCGTAACCGTGTTGGATATTAAGGACGATAACCGTAGTATACGCCTGGGTTATGCCGTGGATTTGGGCAGAAAAAACCTTCCTTTACTCAATGACCCGGTTATCCCCAGGGGCTTAGACTATCTGATTTTGGAGAGCACTTACGGCGCCAGACTCCATGCCCCGGTTGAAGAGGCCCAGTCAAAATTAAGAGAGGCAATCTCGCGTACCCTGCGCCGGGGGGGAAAAGTACTTATTCCGTCTTTTACCCTAGAGCGCACGCAGGAAGTAATTTATTTTCTGAACGAGTTGTTAAAAGAAAAACTCATCCCTTATGTCCCGATATACGTGGATAGCCCTCTGGCAACAGACATCACCGAAGTATTTGAGTACCATACTGATTACCTGGATAAAGAAACCCGCCAGGCTATTACCAAGGGAGACAGCCCGTTCGGGTTCTTAAACTTAAGGTTTATCCGCGACCAGAAGGAATCCAAGGCCTTAAATGCGGACAAGCGGCCGATGATTATTATTGCCGGTAGCGGCATGTGCGAATCCGGGAGGATCCTGCACCATCTGCAGAACAATATTGAAGATTCCCGGAACACGGTCCTGGTAGTCGGCTATATGGCCAAAGATACTTTGGGCAGGAGAATAGTAGACAGGGAAAAGATCGTGCGTATCTTCGGCATAGAATATGAACTTAATGCGGAAGTAGTGATTATTAACGCTATGTCCGGGCATGCCGATAAGGATGAACTCTTGGAATTTGTAAATGCCTGCCTACCTTTAAAACGCATCTTTCTGGTGCATGGAGAAGAAGAACAGTGCCAGGCACTATTTGATACGCTTACCCAAAAAGGCCTGAATGTCTATATTCCGTCAAAAGACGAAGAAGTGTTGCTTGAATAGGAATTGTATGGTAATATAATTTTTCATTTAAAGAGGCAAAATCAAGGAGGTAATCAAATGACAGGTGGATTTTCAACACCCAAGAAAGACAAGGCGAATAAAGTTTCCGCAGGTATGTCCGTTTTAACCGGACAAATTTTAGTCAGAGGAGTGGATACTTATAAAGCCGGAATCAATGTTAAGGGCTTAGGTACATTATTTGCTGTTTGCCCGGGCAAGGTTTACTTTACCAGGAAAAAGACCAGCCATGGTAAAGTACGCACTTTTGTCAATATCAAACCCGCCGAGAAGAAAACTAAATAGGCTTTTAGCGTATTATGCAGGATAGGGCCAAGCAGTATTCTAACATTAAATATACCCTTGAGATTGCGGGTATAATCTATACCTTAGTTATTATTACCCTATTCCTGAAATCAGGCTTATCTCAATGGTTCGTCCTGGCTTTAAGTAAAACCCAGTTAACTTTCCTGCTCCTTCCTTTATACCTGCTTATAGTATCACTGGGTTATTACCTGCTGGTTCTTCCATTTAATTTTTATCAAACCTATGTCCTGGAGCACAAATTTTCCTTAACTACCCAGCCGCTGGCGGATTGGTTTAAGGACCAGTTTAAATCCGGAGTAATATCCTACCTGATCATTCTTATACTAGTGAGCGCGTTTTATTTTATTTTAAAATATAATCCGGATACCTGGTGGCTGGCTGTCTCTATATTCTGGATTTTCTTTAGCATTGTCCTGGCCAAGCTCCTGCCGGTAGTCATTATCCCGCTATTTTTCAAATATAAAAAACTAAGCGACGGGGACTTGCGCCAGCGTATTATGCGCCTGGCTGGGAAGATGAAGGTCAAGGTTTTGGATTGTTTTGAGATTGATTTCAGCAAGAAGACCTTAAAAGGAAATGCCGCTTTCGTGGGTATCGGCAATACCCGCCGGGTAATTTTAGCGGATACTTTGAAGGATAAATACAATTACGATGAAATTGAGGTTATCCTGGCGCATGAATTTGCGCATTATCAGTTGAAACACCTCTTAAAATTGATTCTGGTCAATTCTATCATCACGTTGGCAGTTTTTTATTTGATCTTCCGGACCAACGCGTATATTTTGAATTTATTCGGCTTATCCTCTTTGAGCGATCTGGCAGGACTTCCGGTTGTGCTGGTGTATTTTATTGTCTTCGGTATAGTGACGCAGCCGCTGGAGGCTTTTATCAGCCGGAGCTTTGAGCGGAGCGCTGACAGCGTGGCATTAGAGGCTACCGGATTAAAAGACGCTTTTATTTCGACGATGGATAAACTCAGCCAGCAAAATCTCAGCGATAGGAATCCCCACCCCCTAATCAAGTTTTTCTTCTTTGACCATCCGCCGATTGATGAACGCATCAAAGCCGCAGTAAACCACTGAAGAATTATCCTGCCCGTTATTTTTCGTTGTAATCGCTTTAAGCAGGTGATAAAATAAAAACCAAATGTACCAGTCGAATAAAGCCTTCACTTTAATCGAACTAATCATTGTTATAGTCATCGTCGCTATCCTCGCAGCAACTGCCATCCCTAAGTATTATGCCTCTGTAGAAAAAAGCAAAAGAACAGAACTATACGCTACTTTGGAAGCCGTAAGACGAGCACAACTAGCTTATTATGCGGTTTACGGAGCTTATCCCGGGACTAATACTTGGCCCGTCATAGTAGTTGTTGACGGAGATACTATTTATAATCTCTCCAACCCTACTAATAGCCATTGGCGGTATGGTTCGGGTAACGATCTGCCTGTTGATTGCGCTCCGGATGGAAGGTATACTTATGGTTATAAACAGCCGGGGGATACGTGTTGGTCGGGATTATGCGTTAACTCTGGAAAGGTTGTTGGATCTTGTACGTAAATAATTTTTCTTCTCTGGCTATCTACCGATAGACGAGCGCGTCAAAGCAGCGAGGAGCCGTTAATTTTTTAGGAAATCAACTATGATTTTGGCGGCCCGGGTTGCTGCGCCGGACTGGCCTAAAGAAGATTTAACCGCGCTAAGTTCAGAGCGCATCCTTTCCGATTCCACGCGATTACTCAGGATTTCCAGGGCCTTGGCGGATATTTTTTCGGGTGAGGCGTTAAACTGGATGAATTCCGGGATAATTTTTTTGCCGGCGACGATATTTACGATCCCGATATAAGGGATTTTTACCTGCGGCCGGTAAGAGAGGTAATTAAGAAGCCCCATTTTATAAATTATTAAAAAGGGCTTTTGCATAATTGCAGCTTCCAACACGGCTGTCCCCGAGCAGACCAAAGCAAAATCCGCGATATTTAAAGCATCATAGGTTTTTCCTTCTATGAATTTTACCTCAATATTGAATTTTTTGATTATCCGGTCATAAACTCCCCAGCTGGTTTGGCTGGGCTTGGCGATGACGAATTGCGCATTGATTTTTTTATGGATAAGCTGCCCGGCCTTAAGCATTACCGGCAGTATTTTTTTTATCTCCTGTTTGCGCGAGCCCGGCAGGAGCGCGATGACCGGCCTGTTTTTTAAAAAGCTTAATTTATGCAATAGTTCATCTTTTTCTAGGCCTGGCCTGACAATATCCAGCAGTGCATGGCCGACGCAATCCGCGTCCACTCCCTGTTTCCGGTAGAATTCTTTTTCAAATTCAAAAAGAACGATCATTTTCCGGATATATTTCTTAATGGTTTTTACTCTTCCTCTGCGGGAGGCCCAGACCTGCGGGCTGACATAATAGATAGTGGGGATGCGGTTGTTGATCGCTTTGGCCAGGCGCAGGTTAAACCCGGAAAAATCCACCAAGATTATGGCGTCAAATTTACCCGAGCGCACTTTTTCTAAAATCAAGTCTTTGAGGATAAAGAATCTGGGAAGTTTTTTGAGGACATCAAAAAAGCCCATGACACTCAGGCCCTTAGTATCATAGATTATTTCAGCGCCTGCCTGGGCCAGCAGAGAACTGCCTATTCCGGATATTTTTATTTCAGGGCTTATTTTTTTTATTGCGCTGGCCAAAGCGCTGGCGTGCAGTTCGCCCGAAGGCTCGCCGCAGATAATCAGGATTTGTTTCTTTGCCATATCTGGTTTTGGATTTCCAAGGCCACTTTTAGGGCGCTGCGGGCAACTTCGCCTGATACAAGAGGCACCTGGCGTTTTGCCACGCAATCAACAAAGGCCTGTAATTCTTTTTGCAGGGGCTGTTCTTTCTCAATCGGCAGGTTTTCTTTAGTAATCTTCAAAAGGCCCTTGCGGTAGACCCAGGCCTGGGCATCTTTGTAATCCAGCGAGATGTAGGTATTTTCCTGAAAGATGCGGATTTTACGCATGATTTCATCGGAAATACGGCTGGCAGTGAGATTAGCTACGCAGCCGTTCTTAAACGTAATCCGGGCATTAGCAATATCTTCAAAGGAAGTCAGCACATTTATACCTACAGAATCAATACGCTCAACCGGCGAAGTAACCAGCCCCAGGATTATATCGATATCATGAATCATTATATCCAGGACTGCGCCGACATCAAGCGAGCGGTTGGGAAAAGGAGAAAGGCGGTGGCATTCAATAAACTTCGGATTCTTGATTATTTTCTGGGTAGCCCCAAAAGCAGAATTAAAGCGCTCGATGTGCCCGACCTGCAGGATTAAACCGTTACTTTTAGCTGTTTTTATCAGGCTATCCGCTTCTTCTAAGGTCGGGGTAAAGGGTTTTTCGACCAGAGTATGGATATTATGCTTCAGAAAATCCGAGGCTATTGTATGGTGTAATTTAGTCGGCACAGCCACGCTGACCGCATCTACCTTAGTGAAAAGTTCGCGATAATCCGGATAGCCCGGGACATTCAGGCCCCGGCTGATTTCATTTAAACGGGCCTTATTTGTATCGGAGATAGCTTCAAGCGAGCAGCCGGGGAGTTCCTGGTATATCTTGGCATGGATACTGCCTAAGTGCCCTACGCCAATCACTCCCACCTTTAATTTAGCCATAAAGGAATAATAGCAAACCGCCTGCCTTATTGCAACTATAATCTTTATAGGCAATAAAAAAGTTGCCACAGGCCGCCGGATATGCTACAATACCTTTCCTTTTGGAGAGCCTGTCTTCTCAACAGGCAGAAAGCAAAAAATGCGCGATTATTTGAAGCTATTGAGGTTTATTAAGCCGTATTCGGGGAAGTTTTTTATAGCCTGCGTCTGTATGATTTTTTCTGCCATATTTGACGGAGTATCCTTGGCTATGATGGTCCCTTTGGCAGATAAGGTCCTTACCAATAAAACGATCATTATCCCGGCTAAATTACCGGTATTTCTGGCTGATCTTGTGGCTAAAATCAACAGTATCCCTCCGATAGTGCTTTTGAATTATATGGCCGTAGGAATTATATTGCTTTTTATACTTAAGGGGATATTCGGCTTTTTGCAGAGTTACCTTATGTCTGATATCGGCCAGCTCATTGTCCGGGATATCAAGGCCAAACTTTACGCTAAATTTCAGATGCTCTCCCTGGATTATTTCACCCATAAACGCGGCGGAGAGATGATCTCGCGCATCACCAATGACGTCAAGATGGTAGAGAATGCTGTTTCTTACGGTTCTACAGACCTGGTTTACCAGGGCGCGCAGGTACTTATATTTTTCTCCCTGACCTTGTTTATTTATCCCAAGTTCGTTATTTTTATCGTTCCTCCGCTGGCTATTTTGGGCTATTTGATCTCTAGCGTAGGCAAGAAGCTCAGGAAATTATCCCGGACCTCGCAGGAGAAAATGGCGGATACCAACTCCATACTTTATGAGACGATTATCGGCGCGCGCATCGTTAAGGGATTTAATATGGAGCCTTACGAAATAAAGAAATTCAATAAGGTAAACCATGACTATTACCGCGTTTCCATGAAGTCTATCAAGCGCATCCTGCTGCTGAGCCCGGCAACCGAGATCCTGGGTTGTATCGCCGGCGTTATCATATTCTTTTTGGGAGGCAGGGAAGTTATCGCCGGAAAAATTTCCTTCGGCGTTTTCGGGCTTTTTCTCGGTTCGCTTTTATCAACTATCCGGCCTTTTAAAAAGTTGAGCCAGGTAAATTCTTTAAACCAGCAGGCGGTTGCCGCCAGTGAGCGTATTTATGAGGTCCTGGAGACAGAGCCGAGCGTGGTAGAATCTGCTGTTGCCCGGGAACTGACCGGGTTCAAGAATAATGTCGTCTTTGGCGACGTTTGGTTCAGTTATGGGGATAACCAGGTCTTAAAAGGGATAAATTTAAATGTTCCCTACGGTTCAGTCCTGGCTATTGTAGGCCCCAGCGGCACGGGTAAAACCACGCTTTTGGATTTAATTCCGCGTTTTTACGACCCTCAGAAAGGCAGTATTAGTATTGACGGAGTAAATATCCGAGAAGTTACTTTAAAATCGTTGCGGCAACAAGTGGGCATTGTTACCCAGGAGACCATTCTTTTTAATGATACGATTAAAGGTAATATTTCTTATGGCAAGCCCGGGGCAATGGATGCAGAGATTAAGCAGGCCAGCCTCCAGGCCAATGCCCATGATTTCATCAGCCACTTGCCGCAAGGCTATGATACGGTTATCGGAGACAGGGGAATGCGCATTTCAGGAGGAGAGCGCCAGCGTATTGCCATAGCCCGCGCCCTGCTGAAGAACCCGCCTATTTTGATCCTGGATGAAGCTACTTCCCAGTTGGATTCGGAATCAGAGAGGATAGTCCAGGATGCTTTAGACCGGTTGATTAAGGGCCGCACGGTTTTTGTCATTGCCCACCGTCTTTCTACAGTAAGAAACGCGCATAAAATAGTGGTTTTAGACAAAGGTGTTATCGCTGAATCAGGCACACATACGGAGCTTTTAAGCAAAAACGGGCTGTATAAACGGCTATATTCAATACAAGAGTTACGAAAATAGTTGCATATTCAGGATAATCCGGTATAATAACAGAGTTAAACTGTTGCTCAAGAGGCTTTGGCAGCGGTACTTATTAACAATCTAAAAGGGGGAGAGTAGAGTGCCATCAGATTTAATCAAGCAGTTATTGGAAGCAGGGGTACATTTTGGGCATCAGACTAAACGCTGGAACCCGAAAATGAAGAAATTTATCTTCGGTTCAAGGAGCGGTATCTATATTATTGACCTGGAAAAGACCGAAGAATGCATAAACAAGGCCAGAGATTTCCTTATGGATATTACCTCAAAAGGTGAATACGTGCTTTTTGTGGGGACTAAAAAGCAGGCCCAGGAAGTTATGCTCCAGGAAGCAATCCGTTCAGGCATGTATTATGTGACTGAGCGCTGGCCCGGGGGCCTTTTGACCAATTTCTCGACCATTAAAAAGAGCATAAGCCGCTTGAAAGAGATAGAGAGGATGCGCGAGGATGGGACATTTGCCAAGCTGACCAAAAAGGAAGTGGCTGGCCTGGAGAAAGAACTGATTAAGCTGAATAAAAATTTCTCTGGGATCGTGCCGATGGAGCGTATGCCTAAAGCGGTTTTTGTCATTGATACCACTAAAGAGGATACAGCAGTAAATGAAGCCCGGCGCTTAGGGATACCCATCGTAGCCCTGATTGATACTAATTCCAATCCGGATTTAGTTGACTATCCTATTCCCGGTAATGACGACGCCACTAAGTCTATTAAGGCTGTGGCGGATATTATTACGGATACGATTATTGAGGGAAGGAAAAAGTTCCTCTCTTATCTGGCCCAGGAAGGGGTAAAGATCCAGGAGGAAACCGGGGAGGCTATTGAACCGGCATTATTACCCGAAGAAGAGATTAAAATCAAAGAGATTGAAGAGATAGTTGAGGTTGCCGAGCCTGTTGAAGGAGAAGCCAAGCCTGCCAAAAAGGCGCATATTAAACCGGCGGCCGAAGGAAAAACCAGGCCCAAAAGGAAGGTATAAATAAAAATGAAAATATCGGTAGAAGCAATTAAGGAGTTAAGAGAGATAACTTCTTCCAGCGTGGCGCATTGCAAGAAGGCGCTGGAGGAGGCAAAGGGAGATATTAAAAAAGCCGCTGAATTATTGCGCAAGCAGGGCCTGGAGATCGCCGCCAAGAAACAGTCCCGACTGGCTAAAGAGGGAAGGATAGAGGCGTATGTACATCACGGGAATAAAGTCGGAACATTGCTGGAGGTGGACTGCGAATCGGATTTTGTCGCCAAAAACGAAGATTTTGTCAGGTTTACCAAAGATCTGGCGATGCAGATAACCGCGACCAGCCCTTTGTATATCAAAAAGGAAGATGTCCCCGCGGAAGTAGTGGAACATGAAAAAAATAAAGATGATTTTTATAAGAACCATTGTTTAATGGAACAGCCTTTTGTCAAGGATCCGTCTATTACCATTAAGGATTATTTAGGCACTATTGTTTCCAAGATGGGTGAGAATATCATTGTACGCAGGTTCATGCGTTATAAAGTCGGCGAATAATACCAATGGGTTCAGTCTATAAAAGAATAGTCCTTAAGTTAAGCGGCGAAGCCCTGCAGGGAAGAAAGTCCCACGGAATAGACCAGTCGGTCCTTATATCCATCTCCCGCCAGATAAAAGAAATTCGGGATTTAAAAGTAGATGTGGCGGTAGTCCTGGGCGCCGGAAATATCTTCCGCGGCCAGGAAAATACTGGTTCGCGCGGTCTGGACATGGACAGGTCCGTTGCCGATTATATGGGGATGCTGGCTACCGTGATTAATGGCCTGGCTCTTCAGGATGTCCTGGAAAAGTCCGGTGTGCCTACCCGAGTTATGACGGCTATAGATATGGAACGTATAGCCGAACCTTATATCAGAAGACGGGCTATCCGGCACCTGGAAAAAGGAAGGGTAGTGATTTTTGTCGCCGGTACAGGCAATCCTTATTTTACTACGGATACGGCAGCTGCCTTGAGGGCGATGGAGATAAATGCCAACGCCATATTAAAGGGCACTCAGGTAGACGGAGTTTATTCGGCTGATCCCTTAAAAGTTAAAGGCGCCAGGAAATTTACGCATTTAAAATATATCGACGTATTGAAAAAAGGGCTAAAGGTTATGGACGCTACCGCAATTAGCCTGTGTATGGATAATAAGCTTCCTATCGTTGTCTTTAACCTGAATAAGAAAGGGAATATTAAACGGGTAGTCCTGGGCGAAAGAATAGGGACGGTAGTAGCGCAATAACCAATCAGGTATTAAAAAGGGGTTGACTATGACTACGAAAGAGATTTTACATAGTACCGAAGAAAAGATGAAGAAATCCTTTGAGTCGGTATCCCGGGAATTCGGAGAAGTGCGCACCGGCAGGGCCAGCCCTACGCTAGTGGAGGGGTTGCATATTGATTATTACGGGGCGCCTACCCTATTGAAACAGCTGGCCGCTATTTCGGCTACCGACGCGCACTTATTGACGATTCAACCCTGGGATATTTCCGCTATTCCCGAAATCGAAAAGGCGATATTGAAGTCTAACTTAGGGGTTAATCCTTCTAATGACGGTAAATTGATCAGGCTGTCTTTCCCGCAACTATCCAAGGAGAGGCGCCAGGAGCTGGCTAAAGAAATCCATAAAATGGCCGAGGTAGGCAGGGTTAGTTTAAGGACGATCAGGCGCGACGCCAAAGAGCAGATTGAAAAATTAGAGAAGGATAAAGCGATTACCGAGGACGATAAATTCCGTAGTGTTGATGAATTGCAGAAACTGGTAGATAAGCATATTGCCAAGGTTGACGAGCTGTTAAAGAGTAAAGAAAAAGAAGTGCTGGAATTTTAAATTTGGGCCTCTAGCTCATCCGGTAGAGCAGCGGCTTTTTAAGCCGCGTGTGCCGAGTTCGAGTCTCGGGAGGCTCACTTGATTTTTTTAGGAAGCGGGTAAGAGGGTTAATAAGGGCGGATGGTGGAATTGGCAGACACGATAGCCTTAGGAGCTATTGGGGCAACCCTTGGAGGTTCAAATCCTCTTCCGCCCATTAAAATTTTCCGACAAGGATAATTTTAATGGCACTCAAGCGAGCGTTAAACAGCCCGGCAGGGGCTGTAGTGAGCGGAGTGCCTAAGGCAATAGGTATTGCGGGAGTAGCTCAGTTGGTAGAGCGCAACCTTGCCAAGGTTGATGTCACGGGTTCGAATCCCGCCTCCCGCTCCATAAACTACTAAATTTACAATCCAGCCACTGAAAGGAGAAGTAACATGCAGATTATGGAGTTCTTGTCCAAAAAAGCTATCCTCACCGATATAAAGTCCGTCAAAAAAGAGGATGTTATCAAAGAGCTGGTTGAGGCGCTCATTGCTGCCGGTGATATTGAAAAGCGCTCCCGGAATAAGCTGATTGAGTCGTTGATGTCCAGGGAAGCGCTGGGTTCGACTGCCATCGGCCAGGGGATCGCCATACCGCACGCAAAATCAGATTGCGTAGAAAAGTTAGTTGCGGCTTTCGGCCTTTCCAAGAAAGGCGTAGATTTTGATTCTCTTGACGGCGAGCCGGCCTATATCTTTTTTCTCCTGGTTGCCCCTCAGGATTCTGCCGGGCCGCACTTAAAGGCCCTGGCGCGTATTTCACGTCTGCTTAAGGATAAATACTTCCGGGATACCTTGCGGTCCTGCGAAGACGATAAAGCCGTTATCAAGATCATAGCGCAAGAAGACGAAAAGAAAATTTAACCATTTTTCGCGTACTATTCCCAGAGAATCAAGATGACTAAGAAAATCCATAATATGCTCAAGTGGTTTTATCCCGGTATAGGAGTCAAACGCTGGATAGGTCTGAGCGTTTTCGGCGTTTTGCTTTTAATTTTTGCTACCGGCCACCTGCGGGCCGAAGAATTTTTGGGTATCCAGATCCTGGACTCCATAATTCTATTTTCAGGTATCATAATACTAATATTGGGCGTAAAGAGGATGATGCGTTCTTTTATTGCCGTTTTTGTGCCTTCTTCAGGAGGGGACGAGCTTTTTGATATAATTTATCAGAACAGACAGCTCACCCGCGGCCCAAAAGTTGTAGTTATCGGCGGAGGGACAGGCTTGTCGGTCCTATTAACCGGGTTAAAGCATTTTACCACGAATCTATCCGCCATCGTTACAGTGGCGGATGACGGCGGCTCTTCAGGCAGGATCAGGGAAGAATTCGGAATGCTCCCTCCGGGAGATATCCGTAACTGCCTGGTAGCTTTAGCGGATGCGCCGGCGCTGATGCGGGATTTATTCCAGTTCCGCTTTAGTACAAATTCCGAATTAGCCGGGCACAGTTTCGGGAATCTTTTTATTACCGTGATGACGCAGCTGACCGGAGATTTTGAAAAGGCGATTAAAGAGACCAGTAAAGTTTTGGCGCTGAGGGGCCAGGTTATCCCCTCAACCCTGAATAAAGTGGTTTTGGTCGCCGAGCATAAGGACGGCTCAACTACCGTAGGCGAGAACCAGATTCCTAAAACGAAGCGTTCCATAAATAAAGTTTATCTTAACCCGGCGCATTCGTCGGCGACGCCCGACGCGATTAAGGCCATAAAAGAGGCCCGGATTATCGTCTTGGGTCCCGGTTCTTTGTACACGAGCATTATCCCTAACTTATTGATACCCGAAATTAGCGAAGCGGTTGCTTCTGCCCAGGCGCTTAAGGTATACGTATGTAACGCGATGACCCAGCCGGGAGAAACCGACGGTTTTAGTGCTGCAGAACATATTAAGGTGCTTACAGCGCATTCGCATCCGCGGATTCTTGATTATTGCGTCGTAAATACAGGCGAGATACCGCCGGGTGCGCTTAAACGTTATATACAACAGGGTTCGTATCTGGTAGTCAACGACGGTAAAAAAATAGAAGATATGGGGTACCGCGTGATTGAAGACGATTTCGCGACTATTGAAGACGGCGTCATCAGGCACGATGCGGAAAAGTTAGCCAAAATCATATTAGGATTAATTGAGGAAATTTAATTCATCTCGATGAGCGTAATCAGGAAACAGTTAACCGTCAAGAATCGCCAGGGGCTACATGCGCGGCCGGCCGCCTTATTTGTGCAGGTAGCCAATAAGTTTGACTCCCGGATAACCGTTAAGCGGGATAATGAAGAAGTTAACGGTAAATCGATCATGGGCATACTTATGCTCGGTGCCGAGAGGGATAGCGTTATTATTATTGAGGCCGAAGGAGAAGACGCGCATTTAGCAATTCAAGAGTTAGAAAAGATTATTACCAGCGAGGAAGACAAATGAACCAGATTAAAGGCATAGCTGCCGCTACCGGGATTAGCGTAGGGTTAGCCTACAAGGTAGGCAAGGAGGAATTTATTGTCCCCCGGCAGCTAATCAATGAAGAAGAGATACCTATTCAGATCCAGCTATTTGAAGAGGCGCTAATCAAGACGCGCAGGGAGATCATTGAGCTGCAGAAAAGAATAAGCACGGAAATGGGCCAGGAAGAGGCTCAGATCTTTGACGCGCATCTGCTAGTTTTAGAAGACCGCATGCTTATCGAAGAGGTAATCTCCCGCCTTAAAAAAGATAAGCTAAATGTCGCCTTTATCTTCCAGGAAGTTTTAAAGAAATATATTTCTGTGTTTTCCAATATCGAAGACGAATACCTCAAAGAACGTATTGCCGATATAAACGATGTAGGTAAAAGAATTTTACGCAACCTTTTAGGCAAGGAAAGGCAAGGTTTGGGGGATTTAAAGGAGAGGGTCATCGTGGTTGCCCATGACCTTTCGCCGTCGGATACCGCGGCCATGCATAAAAAGAATGTCGCCGGGTTTATTACGGATATCGGAGGTAAGACCTCGCATACCGCAATTATGGCCAAGTCCCTGGAGATACCGGCTGTAGTCGGAGCGAAAGATGCTACCGTTAAGATTAACCCGGGCGATATGCTGATTGTAGATGGCACTCTGGGTATTGTCATTGTTAATCCGGATGAAGAAACCCTGGAGTCATACCGTAGCGAAGAATTAAAGTTAAAAGGGATAACCGAGAAATTCCTTTCGGCTAAAGACCTCCCTGCGATTACTCTGGACGGCAATCAAATTGAGATAAATGCTAATATTGAATTTCCCGATGAGGTCCCGGCGGTAAAACTGCACGGAGGCGAAGGTATCGGCCTTTACCGTACCGAATTTTTTTATATGAACAGGAAAGACCTGCCTACCGAGGAAGACCATTACCAGGCCTATAAATATGTAGCCGAAGAGATGAACCCTTACCCGGTAATTATCCGCACGCTGGATTTAGGCGGAGACAAGTTTTTATCGCAGTTTGAGGTTCCGCACGAGATGCATCCGTTTTTAGGCTGGAGAGCGATCCGGTTTTGTCTGGCGCGGCCGGATATATTTAAATTGCAGCTAAGGGCGATCCTCAGGGCTTCAGTGCACGGGAATTTAAGGCTTATGTACCCGATGATTTCAGGTGTTGAGGAGTTAAAACAGGCGAATAAAATACTTGAAGAGGCCAAGGAGGAGCTTAAAGCTAAAGATATGCCTTTTGATGAAGATGTCCAGGTTGGCGCAATGATTGAAGTCCCTTCTGCAGCAATGACCGCAGATATATTGGCTAAAGAAGTGGATTTCTTTAGCATCGGGAGCAACGACTTGATTCAGTATGCTCTGGCAGTTGACCGCGCCAATGAAAAAGTGGCCTATCTTTATGAGCCTACGCATCCGGCGGTCTTACGTTTGATTAAGCATATTATTGATGCCGCGCATAATGGCGATATCAATGTGGGGATGTGCGGAGAAATGGCCGGCGAACCGGGCCTGGCGCTGATCCTCCTGGGTTTAGGCCTGGATGAATTCAGTATGCCTCCGCAGGTTATACCGGAATTGAAATATTTGATTCGATCAGTTACCCTGAAAGAAGCCCAGGAAATTGCCAATGAGGCATTGGGGTTCTCTACGGGGTCCGAGGTAGAAGAGTTTACCCAGGCGAAGTTAAGGGGGATATTAAAATAAAAGCAATAATTTTAGCTGCAGGATACGCTACGCGTCTGTATCCTTTAACCCGGGAGTACCCCAAGCCCTTGCTGGAGGTTAAGTGCAGGCCTATTCTTGACTATATCATCAATAAATTAGAGAGGGTGCGGGCAGTCGATGAGATAACCGTAGTTACTAACAGCAAGTTTATGGCTAAGTTCCGGGAGTGGAAAAAGTCGCTTAAGGTAAAAAAACCGGTAGTATTGGTAGACGATTTGACCAGGAGCAATACGGACAGGCTGGGTGCAATCGGGGATATTGCTTTCGTCATAAGAAAAAAGCGCATCCAGGAGGATATCCTGGTTATCGGCGGCGACAATCTGTTTAGTGGGGGGTTAACTAAATTTGTGAATTTCGCGGTGAGCAAGAGCCCGGCAGTCACTATCGGCCTCTATAAGTTAGGGAATTTAAAAGATGCTTCCAGCTACGGCGTAGCCAAGCTGGACGGGCGTAAGCGGGTTATCTATTTTGAAGAGAAACCGGCTAAACCAAAATCCAGGCTCGTCGCCATGTGCCTGTATTATATCCCTGCTGCGCGATTGAGGTTGATTCAGGAATACCTGAAGATCGCCAGGAAAGCGGATGCTACGGGTAATTATATAGATTGGCTCAAGAGCAGAATGGATACCTACGGTTTTATCTTTCGGGGTTCCTGGTATGATATCGGGGATTTTAAATACTTAACCAGAGCAAAGAAATACTTTGCTTGAAAACTTCTAAGGAGGATCAATGGGAACACGTAAGCATTTTTTTACTTCCGAATCAGTAGGCGAAGGGCATCCGGATAAGGTCTGCGATCAGATATCCGATGGGGTATTGGACGAGGTATTAAGGCAAGACCCTTACGGCCGGGTTGCCTGCGAGACATTTGTAACTATGGGGCTTTTAATCGTCGGTGGAGAGATTACTACTACCGCTTATGTTGACATACAGAAATTAGCCCGCGGGATCATTAAAGAAATAGGTTATACGCACCCTAAGTACGGATTTGATTACCATACCTGCGCCATTATTAATACGATTAACAGCCAGTCCCCGGATATTGCCCAGGGCGTAAATACCGGCGGCGCAGGTGACCAGGGCTTTATGGTCGGCTTTGCCTGCCGGGAGACCGAAGAATTGATGCCGCTTCCGATAATGCTCTCTCAGAAATTAGTGAAAAAGATGGCGGATATAAGGAGAAAAGGGGTTTTAAAGTATTTGGGCCCTGATTGCAAGTCCCAGGTTTCGGTCGAATACCATGACGGACATCCCAAAAGAGTAGATTCTGTTGTGTTGGCCTGCCAACATACGGAAGATATCCTGGATTCTACCAAAGAAAAGATTACTAAGCAAGCGCGCCAGGAATTTATTGATCTGGTCGCTAAGCCTGTTTTAAAAGGCTATACCGACAAAGATACAAAATATTTTGTTAATGAAACCGGAAAATTCGTTATCGGTGGGCCGCAATCCGATACCGGGATGACCGGCAGGAAAATCGTCGTGGATACTTATGGCGGAGCAGCCGCTCCCGGCGGCGGGGCATTCTCCGGCAAGGACCCGACCAAGGTTGACCGTTCAGCCGCTTATATGGCGCGTTACCTTGCCAAGAATATCGTCGCCGCGGGCCTGGCGGATAAATGCTTAATCCATCTGGCTTACGTAATCGGACGGGCAGATCCTTTGGCGATCATGGTAGATACCTCCGGAACCGGAAAACTGACTGAAGCCCAGTTTATAAAATTGATCCGGGATAATTTTGAACTTACGCCTCAAGGTATGATTAAATCCCTGGATCTTTTACGCCCTATATATAGAAAAACCGCTTGCTACGGGCATTTTGGCCGGACAGAGCCTGAGTTTAGCTGGGAGTCGACGGACAAGGCGGCAGTGTTGAAGAAACAGGCAGGGAAAATACAGTAGATAGCAGGCAATATACAGAAAAACTGAAAGGGGAATATGAAATTCGACATTAAAAATATAAACTTAGCCAAGAAGGGTGCTTTAAGGATTGAATGGGCAGCTAACAATATGCCTGTCCTGAATTTGATCAAACAGAGATTCTCAAAAGAAAAACCTTTGAAGGGGTTAAAAATCGCTGCTTGCCTGCATGTTACTACCGAGACAGGCGTATTAGCCGGTGTTTTAAAGGCAGGAGGAGCCGAGGTTTTTGTCTGCGCCTCCAATCCTCTATCTACGCAGGATGATGTTGCTGCATCTCTGGTTAAAGATTCAAAGATAGCGGTCTTTGCAATTAAAGGAGAAGATACTAAGACTTATTATAGCCATATAAAGTCTGTTTTAGCTGTCCGGCCCGATATTACCATGGATGACGGAGCAGACCTGGTCAGCACTATTCATAGCGGTTCGCCTTCCAGCCATAGCAATATTATCGGTGGCACCGAGGAGACGACTACCGGAGTGATCCGCTTGAGGGCTTTGGCTTTAGAGGGTAAGTTGCGTTATCCGATTATCGCGGTGAATGACGCCATGACCAAGCATCTGTTTGATAACCGTTACGGCACAGGCCAGTCTACGATAGACGGGATTATCCGGGCCACGAATAAATTATTGGCCGGGGCGAATTTTGTAGTTTGTGGCTACGGTTGGTGCGGTAAAGGCGTGGCTATGCGCGCTAATGGCCTGGGCGCAAAAGTAATTGTGGTGGAAGTTGACCCTTTACGCGCCCTGGAAGCGACTATGGACGGTTTTAGGGTAATGACGATAAGAGAGGCTGCCTTAATAGGCGATGTTTTCGTGACCGTAACCGGCGACATCAATGTGATCAGGAGAGAACATTTCGCCAGGATGAAAGACGGCGCAATCGTCTCTAATTCCGGGCACTTTAATGTAGAGCTGGATATTGCGGGCCTGGCGAAATTAAGCGCGAGAAGAAGAGTTATCCGCGATTTTGTGGAAGAATATATTTTAAAGAACGGGCGCAGGGTTTATCTTTTAGGCGAAGGCCGGCTGATCAATTTAGCCGCTGCCGAAGGCCATCCGGCCTCGGTCATGGATATGTCATTTGCCAACCAGGCGTTTTCTGCCGAATATATGGCTAATAATTACAGGAAACTTAAAAACCAGGTTTATCAGGTCCCTGAAAATATTGATAAGAATATTGCCGGTTTAAAACTTAAGTCTTTAGGCATAAAAATAGATACTTTGACTCCGGAACAGAAGAAATATTTATCCAGCTGGGAGATGGGGACATAATGAAAAGAATAGCGGTTTTGACTACGGGGGGGGATGCCCCGGGGATGAATCCGGCAATCCGCGCGGTTGTGCGTTATGGTATTGCTCAAAAGATGGAAGTAATGGGGGTATTCCGGGGATGGTGGGGCTTGATCAACGAAGAATTAAAAGTTTTGGATCACCGTTCTGTCTCAGGGATAATCGGCCAGGGCGGGACAATTTTAAAAACGGGCCGCTGCCCTGAATTTCAAACCGAAACCGGACAGGAGCGCGCGTTTAATACACTTAAAAAATTTGCCATTGACGGATTGATTGTGATCGGCGGTAACGGCAGCTTTGCCGGCGCGCATAAATTCGGAAATAAATATAACGTTCCCTGCATAGGCATCGCCGCCTCCATTGACAACGATATAAACGGTATAGATTATACTATTGGCGCGGATACCGCTATAAATACCGCGCTCAATGCGATTGATAATATCCGGGATACCGCGACCTCAATGGAGCGGATTTTCGTGGTTGAGGTAATGGGGCGGGATTGCGGTTTTATCGCGTTGGCGGTGGGCCTTGCCGGAGGATGCGAAGACGTATTTATTCCGGAGGAGCCGTTTGACCTGGAGAAATCCTGTCATGATATTGTCCACGGTAATATGATCGGCAAGGTAAGCTGGATTATCGTGGTCGCCGAAGGCGCAGGGCATGCCGAAGATATTGCCAGGAAGATAACCGAAATTACCAGCCTGGAGACCAGGGCAGTTACTCTCGGGCATATTCAAAGAGGCGGCCGGCCGACGGCATTTAGCCGGGATCTGGCTTTAAATCTGGGTAAGGCAGCGGTTGATTGCCTGCTTAAGGGAGAAAAAGATAAAGCTGTCGGGTTAAACAGCGGCAAAATAGCCGTGATAGATTTTAAGACAGCGATTAAGAAAAAAGAATTGAAGGCAGAAGGATTATATAGATTAATTAAAACGTTAACTTAGGCGCGATGAAAGGAGAAATTACTTACTATGGGACGCAAGGCCTTGAGTATTGATAAGATTATTATGGATTTGGTGCTAAGCGACGATTCTGGCACTAAGAAGAAGCTGGCCAAAAAGATTTTAGGATTAGCTTATAAAAAAGGCATCTATCCGTCAAGTATCCATGATTTTTATATGGCAGCCGGCCGAGGGGAATTTAGCGGTTTTACCGTTCCGGCGATAAACCTGCGCAGCCTGACTTACGATTTGGCGCGGGCGATATTCCGGGTCGCTAAAAAGAATAACAGCGGCGCGTTCATTTTTGAGATCGCTAAATCCGAGATGGGTTATACCGCTCAGGCCCCGGTTGAATACGCCAGCGTTATCCTGGCAGCTGCGCTTAGAGAAAATTATCAGGGGCCGGTGTTTATCCAGGCCGACCACACCCAGGCCAATGCCAAGAAATTCCAGGAAAATGCGGATAAAGAATTACAGGCTTTACAGGATGTAATCGCTGATGCGGTCGCAGCCGGTTTCTATAATATTGATATTGACTCATCTACCTTAGTGGATTTATCCAAGCCGGATATAAAGGCGCAACAGAAGCTTAATTACGAAGTTTGTGCCAAACTTACGCAATTTATCCGCCGGATCGAGCCTAAAGGCATTACTGTGTCGGTAGGCGGTGAAATCGGCGAAGTCGGACACCAGAATTCTACCCCCGAGGACCTGGTTGCGTTTATGCAAGGTTACCGCGAGAGATTACGCAAGGGCCTGATAGGCATCAGCAAGATTTCTATCCAGACCGGGACATCCCACGGAGGAGTAGTTAAGGCTGACGGCTCTATCGCCGAGGTCAAACTTGATTTTGCTACGCTGAAGAATCTTTCCAATATTGCCCGGAAGGAATTCGGGCTGGGCGGCGCAGTGCAGCACGGCGCCTCGACCTTGCCGGAGGATATGTTCCATAAATTTCCGGAGCATGATACCATTGAAGTGCATTTGGCCACGGGTTTCCAGAATATGCTGCTGGATAGCCAGAGTTTTCCTGCGGATTTAAAGAAAAGGATGTATGATTGGCTTAATCTGAACGCTGCCGGTGAAAGAAAGCCGGGGGAGAGCGACGAGCAATTCTTCTATAAAGCGCGCAAGAAAGCCCTGGGGCCATTCAAAAAAGATATTATGGGGTTACCTCAGGAAGTGCGCGATGAAATAGCCGCCGAGATTGAGAATAAATTTGATTTTCTCTTTAAGCAGTTAGACGCCGTGAATAACCGGGATTTGGCGGATAAATATGTTTCTTTAAGGCGCGTAATTGTCAGAAAGCATAAAGCCGGAAAAGAAGTTGTCCACGACGGAGAAGGCGCAGATTAAAAAAGCGAGGATAAATATGCGTTCGGATAAAATCAAAAAAGGTTTAGAGAGGGTGCCGCACCGCGCACTTTTGCATGCTACCGGGTTGTCCAGGAAAGACCTGGATCGGCCGTTTATCGGCCTGGCTTCGTCTTTTACCGACCTTATACCCGGCCATATCGGCATGCGCGAGCTGGAACGTTTTATTGAGCGGGGGATTTGCTATGGTCAGGGTGTGCCTTTTTTATTCGGCGTCCCGGGAATCTGCGACGGTATTGCCATGGGCCATTTAGGAATGTGTTATCCTTTGGCCTTGCGCGAGATTGTTGCCGATACCATTGAAACAGTTTGTAACGCCCATCAATTAGACGGGATTATTTGTCTGACGAACTGTGATAAGATCACTCCCGGTATGCTTATGGGAGTGGCACGTTTGAATATTCCGGCAATTGTCGTAACTGCCGGGCCGATGCTCTCTGGCCGTTATAACCAGCGCAAATTAGCTTTTGTGCACGATACTTATGAAGGGATGGCCCGGGCCAAGAAAGGCGAGATCTCTGCGGAAGAATTATCCTGTTTAGAGATGGAAGCTTGCCCCGGAGCTGGTTCCTGCCAGGGTCTGTATACGGCTAATACCATGGCTTGTTTAACTGAGGCCATGGGGATGTCTTTGCCTGGAAGCGGCACTAGCCTGGCAGCATCCGCGAAAAAACGCCGAATTGCCGAGGCCAGCGGGGAGCGCATCGTGGAGTTGGTGCGCAAAAATATCAAGCCCCGTGATATCATTACTAAAAAATCTTTGGAGAACGCTATTGTGGTGGATATGGCTTTGGGCGGCTCAAGCAATACTGTTTTACATCTTATGGCGATCGCCCATGAAGCGGGAATTGAGCTAGACTTAAAGACTTTTGATAAAATCAGTAAGCGCATACCGCACATTACTAACATAGAGCCAGCAGGTACGCATTTTATGGAGGATCTTGAATATGCCGGCGGTATTCCTGCGGTCTTCAAGAGGTTAAAGCCAGAACTGAATAATATTTTGAATGTCAGCGGTGAAAAAACTTTTGCCATTGCCGATAAGGCGAAGATATTCGATGAGGAGGTGATTCGGCCGTTAAATAGAGCTTACCATAAGCAGGGTGGTATTGCTGTGCTCTACGGGAATATCGCGCCGAACGGCGCCGTAGTTAAACAGAGCGGCGTGAGCGAAAAAATGATGAAGTTTACCGGAAAGTGCCGCGTATTTAACCGCGAAGAAGAGGCGCTGCAGGCGATCATGAATAACAGGATTAAAAAGGGCGATTGCGTGGTGATTCGCTATGAGGGCCCCGCAGGCGGACCCGGAATGCGTGAGATGCTTGCTCCGACTGCCGCAATTGTAGGGCTGGGCCTGGCGGATTCAGTGGCATTGATTACCGACGGCCGTTTTTCCGGCGGGACAAAAGGCCCGTGCATCGGGCATATTTCGCCTGAGGCTTCTTCCGGCGGCCCGATTGCGATTTTAAAAGACGCAGATATAATTACTATTGACATACCGAACAGAAGAATAGAGGTCAGGTTAAGTAAAGAAGAAATCAAAAAAAGATTCAGGGATTGGAAACCCGTGGCGCCGAAGATTAAGACGGGTTATCTATCCAGGTATTCAAGGTTAGTCAGTTCGGCGGATAAAGGAGCAATACTAAAGTGAAGGGTTCACGAATACTTTTGGAGTCTTTGAAACGCGAAGGAGTAGAGGTAATCTTCGGCTATCCCGGAGGGCAGGTCCTGCCTATTTTTGATAGCCTTTATGATTCCGATATCAAGTTTATCCTTACGCGCCATGAACAGGGAGCAGCGCATGCTGCCGACGGCTATGCCCGGGCAACCGGCAAAGCCGGGGTGTGCCTGGCTACTTCTGGGCCGGGGGCAACGAACCTGGTTACCGGCATTGCCAACGCCTATATGGATTCCATACCCATGGTTGCAATCACCGGACAGGTCAAGAGTTTCTTAATCGGTAACGACGCTTTTCAGGAAGCTGATGTAACCGGCATTACCCGTCCGATAACTAAACATAATTATTTAGTTAAAGATATTAAAGACCTGGCTCGTATAATCCGGGAAGCTTTTTATATTGCTTCTACCGGCAGGCCGGGGCCGGTATTAATAGATATTCCTTCGGATATTCAGGTAATGGACGCGGAATTTAATTGGCCGCAAGATATCAAGATGCGCACTTATAATCCGACTTTGTTTGGGCATCCCGGGCAGATCAAGAAAGCGGCTAAACTTATCGCGGCTGCCAAAAAACCGATTATCTATGCCGGAGGCGGAGTGATTACTTCCGGAGCGCATAAAGAATTAAGGATGCTGGCGGAAAAAATCAATGCGCCTTTAACCTGGACCCTCATGGGTATAGGCGGTTTTCCGTCAACGCATGAGCTTGCCTTAGGTATGCTGGGTATGCATGGGACTGCCTATGCGAACCACGCGATTATGGAGAGTGATTTGATCATCGCGGTGGGTGCGCGTTTTGATGACCGGGTGACCGGCAGGCTGGATGCCTTTGCGCCTTATGCAAAAATCATCCATATCGACGTGGATCCATCTTCGATCAGCAAGAATGTAAACGTGCATATCCCGATAGTAGGGGATGCTAAAAA
>JAQUMI010000012.1 GCA_028718225.1 Candidatus Omnitrophota bacterium
TATGGAAACTTTGCGTTTTTCGCCTACACTTAACTGATGCGGCGAACGTTCCAGTAAATCGCCGATCCCCAGGCTATTGATAACTTCGTCCACCCGCCTGTTCATTTTCGCCTTATCCAGCCCGAGCTGCAAGGGGCCGAATAAAATATCTTCTTTTACTGTCGGGCAAAAAAGCTGGGTATCGGGATTTTGAAAAACCAGGCCTACCCTGCTTCTAAAACACCTGGAGAAATCCGCGTTATTCAAGGCAGTTTCATCCAGACGCCGGCCAAATGCCTCGACACTCCCGGCGTCGGGAAAAATAAGGCCGTCCAATAGCTGTAAAAGCGTGGATTTGCCTGAACCGTTGGCTCCCAAAATAGCTATCCTTTGGCCCCGGGCAATATCCATATCCAGGCCGCCTAAAGCGGGATATTTCTTAAGATAGGAAAAACGGACAGCGCGCAGACTAAAGATTAAATCATCCATGATTTAAATAGAGGGCCAGGCCCGATATGCTCGCTACCAGGCAAACCCAGACCCAATCCTTAAAAGAAATTTTAAATTCATCTGCCAAAACCGGCTCACCCGTATAGCCGCGGGAAAGCATGGCGTTATAAACATCTTCATTGAGCTTAAAAGAGCGCTGCCAGAGCGTAGCGATATTCCAGGCCACTAGCGATTGGCCTTTGCGGCAAGGGACTATCTCCCCTACGCGGCTTTGGATACCCCGATAAGTCTCCTGAACAATCTCCACAAAAAGGTAGATATACCGGTAAGACATCCCCAGGACCATCACAAAAACCTGCGGCACCTTAAAAATACGCAGGACCTTAAGTAGGGCGAAATGCCTGGTAGTCAATCCCAGCAGGATAATCAATGATACCGAAGTTATAACCCTGGTTACGAACAAGAGCGCCCCAAAGAGCCCCGGCCGCGTAATAATGAGCCTCAGCCCTAAAAAATTAAAACTTAAAAGCGCTTCTCCCGGGCTGACAAAGCTAAATAATGCCGGGATGGCAATAAAAAGCGAAAAGAGCGGGATAAATATCCATGTCCTTTTCAGGAAAAACCCCAGGTTAATTTTAGAAATCCAAACAAGTACCAGGCAAAATACGTATAAAAATATCAGGGAATAAATATTGCGCGCAATAAGCCCCGTCAGGCAAAGCCATAAAAAAGTGGCTGCCTTGACCCGGGGGTCTAGCGTCTGTAAAAAAGCCCGCTGCGAGGCGTGTTCTTCCGATAGGACCGATTCCCTGAAAAACGCGAGAGTGCCCCTTATCGAACGCCCGATAAAATTATGCTTATTTAAAATACTGGCCATGATTCCTTTTCGGCTAATTAAAATTTGTTAATAAAACTGAACTTTCCCGGGCCTAAAAATATCAGGGCAAAGCAAACAGCGGCAATAATAAAAGCGTACTCAAATCCTCCCTGCGCCAAAAAGAAACCTTTACCTATATGGACCTTTATTATGGCCACAGCCATCAGGATCAATAATAAAACTGCACTTCCCCGCGTAAATAAACCCAGGACCAGGAATATCCCTCCTATCACTTCAGTATAGGCAGCCAGGTAGGCCCAGGCCAGCGGATAGCTAAAACCCAAGCCGGAAAGCAGCTCGGAAAAACCCTTGATTCCGGGGCCGCCGAAGAAGCCGAAGGCCTTTTGTAAACCGTGGGACGCAAAGATAACCCCCAAACTGACCCTCAACACCAAAATCCCCAAATCAACCATGGCTCACCTCCCTGCGATCAGATCTTTTAGAATACCCAATTTATTTTTAAAACCGTAAGTACGGTAGATACACATAATATAATGGAGTAACACGGGTAGATAGCCTTGTAGGCGAACCCCTAAGATTATACCGCAGGCTCTATTATTCGCCAAAGGAATAATAAAGCCTAGGTCTATGGGCTTATATTTCACCGGGCTTTTGCCGTTAAGGACCCGGATAATATTCTCCGCAGCGCAGTTACCCTGCATTATAGCAAATTGCGCCGCCATTCTTAAGAAATTATTTTTATAGGAAAAATGCGCGGCGTCGCCTGCCGCAAAGCATGAATCGTTAACCCGCAGACACTCGTCCGTCTTAATCCTGCCCTGGTTATTTTTTTCAACATTTAAATCCTGGATAAAATCACTGGTCCGCACACCCGCGGCCCAGATCAGCATAGGCCGGGAAAAACCTGTAACTTTTTCAATACTGGTATCGGTGAATACCTCTATCGCTAATTTTTTTAAGTCAGCTAAAACATAACCCTTCATCCACTCCGGCAAAGCTCCCAGGATGGAAGAAGAGCGCTCTACGATAATTATCTTTTTATGGATTTTCCTCTTGTTTAAATAAACTCTTAAATTCGTAGCCACTTCTATACCCGTATAGCCCCCTCCGGCTACCAGATAAGCGTCATAATCTTTTTCATCCAGCGCCTGGCGCAGGCAAGCAACATCCTGCGCATCATCTAGCTTAAAAGCGCTTTTCTCTATTTTGGCGTTACCGTAAAAGTTAGTCTCTGAGCCGCTGGCGATAATCAAAAAATCGTAGTTCAGGGTCAAAACCGAAGTTGCAACCTCTTTCTTGGCCAGCTCAAGGAAAGTTACTCTATCTTGGATAAAATTAAAATTTTTCTTATAACTTAAGGCTGTCAGGTCAAAAACCAGGTGCTCCGGCGCAATACCCCGGCCCAGGCAATCCGGGATCAGGGGCAGAAAACTGAATTGCCGTTTATCGTTTATAAGTGTGACCTCCAGGGCTGGCCTCTTATTATAATTATAAAATCTGGAGATGGCGGCCAAACCGGCGAATCCCGCGCCGATAATGACGATCTTTTTCATAGGAGCCCCAGGATTAAAATGATACCGGCCAGCATCTGTATGTTTATGGCCAGCTTAGACGCAGGGATTAACCTGGCTTTGTCGGCATAATTTTCTTTCAGGATCATACCTGCCTTAAGAGCCGGGAAAATCAACACGAAAGAAAAGACAGCGATAAAGCCTAAATATCCCAAATACACCCCTAAGCCGATCGCACAGAAACCTGAAAAGACGATTAGATAGTAAATACCAAACGCTTTTTGCGGGCCGCTTAAGCTTACCAGGTTGTTTTTTCCCGTTTTGCTATCGCCGGGAAAATCCGGTATTTCATTGGCAAAAAGAATGGCGCTGGTAAAAAATCCCGCAGGTAGCGAAAGGATAAAACTCTTTAAATCGGGGAATATCCCGCTCTGGATAAAATATCCTCCCATGACTGTCGCCGGGCCGAACAGCAAAAAAAGGGAAAGCTCTCCCAGGTAATTATAGGAAAAACTTAAAGGCCTGGCGGTATATTGCCAGCTGAAAATAATGATCAACAGGTATATCAAAATAACGCAGTAGCTCTTAAGGAGGGCCGCCAGAATGATGACGCAAAAGCCGGCCAGACCTGCGCATAACAAAGCTGCCCTAAGATAGAACTTAGCGGATAGCCGCCCCTCCTGGATAAGCTTGGAGCCACCAAAGAAGCCATAGGACTTTTTATCCTGCCAATCCGCCCCGCTTTCAGAATCAAGATAGTCGTTGATCAGATTAGCGCTCAAATGGGTAAAGATAACGGCAGATAAGCCGGCTAAAAAACCGGAGTAATTAAAATTTTTTCGGGTAATCAATGAACCGAGAATAAACGGCAGGATGCTTGCACCGATAAACGGCAACCTTAATGCACATATGATATTCCGGAGCATTATTCTATACCTATTTCTTCTGCCCAAATAGCAGGGAAAATTTATTTGCTTTAGTTTTAGGTATATGTTAACATAACTTTATGTTTTTGAAAATGAAAAATCGGATTGAACGGGAATTAAGCTTATTTATCCGCGACCTAAACCGCAACTATTCTTTAAGCAGGCTCTCTCCCGCGCTCTTTAGCAATATAAAGGAATTCCTATCCCGCGACGGTAAAAGAATAAGGCCGATCCTCTTTTGTATCGGGTATCTGGGTTTTTCTAAACAAGCGCCTTTCGGGTTATACCGCAGCGCCTTATCCTTAGAGCTCCTGCATGATTTTATGCTTGTCCACGACGATATAATCGATAAATCCGCTATGCGCCGGGGCAAGCCTTCGATGCACGTATTACTGAATAAATATTTAAAACATGCTAAAAACCTTAAATTTAATGGGGATGACCTGGCCATTGCTATCGGCGATGTGATGTATGCTATGGCGCTGGACGCGTTCCTGGCAGTAAGAGAAAGGCCTGAGCGAAAAGAACTGGCTTTAAGAAAACTTATCTCGGCAGCGCTCTATACCGGAAGCGGTGAATTTATTGAACTGCTTCTGGGCATAAAACCTATAGAGCAAATAAGTAAAAATGATATTTATAAAATATACGCTTACAAGACCGCAAACTATACCTTTGCCTCACCCCTGGCCATGGGGGCGGTTTTGGCCGGAGCAAAAGAAAGACAGATAAAAAAACTTTTTGACTACGGGATGCTTCTTGGCTGCGCATTCCAGATTAAAGACGATATTATCGGGACCTTCGGCGAAAGCCAAGAAACTGGAAAATCCAACCTTACCGATATAAAAGAGGCTAAAAGAACACTGCTCGTCTGGCACGCCTATAATCACTGCGATAGAAAAGGCAAAGCAGCGATAAAAAAAGTATTCTCCGGAGAAAAAACAGGGAAAAAAGAACTCTTCAAGATCCGCCGGCTCTTATCCGCTGCGGGGAGCTTAGATTATGCCCGGGGCGAAATAAAAAACCTGCTGCTTCAATCCGAACGCATAATTACAGCGCTGAAAATGCGCAAGAATTACCGCGCTGCCCTGATTAGTTTCTCGCGTAAAATCCTCTCTGTTTAAACCGGCCTTAACCGTCTCTATTAGAAATATTCCTGGTATACTTCCCTGGCCCTGTTGACAATTTTGAAGAAAAGGTTTTTGGCAGGCTGATGCAACGGTAAGATTCCCGGGGGTTTGGTCTCCAGCGCCTCACAGAGCATCCCCAGACAGGTAAGGTACGTTAAATACTTTTGGCCGGACAACTCGCTATTTTCCTTGATCATGGAAACTATCTCTAAATTAGTGATCCTTCCCAGCTTTACCGGTATGCCCAGGATATTTTCCAGGGTCTCGATAAAACCTTCCACTAGCACCGTCCGGCCGACAACTACAAAATTATTGATTTCATAAAGCGCCGCCTTCTTCTCAACGGCCTCTTTTATCTTTGCACAGATGGATTTGGCCGCAGCAGTAATAATCTGCGCCACCAGTTTTTGTTTTATCGGTTTATAGAATTCGCTTTTTTTGACCAGGATTTCCTTATCTTCGCCTATCTCATTGAAACCGGCAATAATGCCGTATGATCTCTTGATATCCTCGGCTAAATCAAAATTTATTTTTAAATTATCGGAAAGCTCCCGGGTTAGATCGTCCCCCCCGAAAGGTAAAACCTGGATATCCTTAAGCAGGCCATCCTGAAATACCAGTATTTCGGTTGTATCGCCTCCTATATCGCAGAATAGATTTAAGCCGCCCCGGGTCCCCGGGCTAAAAACCGCCTTGCTGGTAGCCAGGCCTGAGAAAAATAAATCTTTTATTTCATATCCCGACTGGTTAATCACCCGGGCCAGGCTCTGCACCGAAGATAACTTGCCGCAGACCAAGTAGAGCTCTACTTCCAGCCTGTGGCTGTAAAGCCCCAGGGGGTTAGGAATATTGCTCTTAGAATCTATCGTGTAACTGAAAGGGATCATATGGATTATTTCCTCTTCCAGGCTCGAGCCCAGGACGCGCGCCTGTTCGTTTACCTTTTGCATATCCGAAACAGTAATTACCTTGTTTCCCCTTTCGGCAAGCGGGATAATGGCGTGGCTGTGCTTAGTGACAATATCCTGCCCAGAGATGTTTACCGAGATAAATTTAATATTTACCCCGGATTTGGCCTTCAGGTTTTTCAGGGCCCTAGTAACCGAGCCGATTAAGCCGATGGAATCTACGATCGAGCCCTCCCGCATACCCTGGACAGGCAAAGATTCGAAATAAATACTAGCCAGCCGCTTCTTTTTAAAATACGCCAGGCAGGCAGAAATTTTGCTTGAGCCGATATCCAACGTACAAATATAATTATTTAACATCTTTAAATTTTATTACCGGTTCTTTAAATCTCAGGTCTATATATTTTATATTGTCAAGATTGTGTTTTTCCTGGTTGATTAAGCCGGCCACAATCGCAACTTTATCCCGGATATTGCCCTGCCCGATCTTAATCTCTAAAATGCCGTTTTTTTCCGGAGCCTTCCAGTTGGCGTAAGTATCCTGCCCCTTTAAAATAGGTATTTGGATCGTAATATTGTCTTCCCCCGTTACATTTATTTTCCGGATCTTATATTCCCTGAATAGTCGGTTCTTTCCGGCCTCTTTAAGAATGAGCAGGGCGACGGAAAGCTCTTTATTATTATACTTCTTCCCGGTTTTAGGCCCGAAGATTTTAGTTTCCAGGCCCAGGATTATTGGCAGACCTGAATCTTGCGGCTGCAGGGAGCTGGAAAAAATAACCCCTTCTGCATCAACCGCGAAATAACGGTAGAATTTTATAAAAGCGACCGGCTGGCGTTTGACGAACTCCACGAAGATACGGTCGGGTATAATCCTGGCCAGCCTGACCCGCGAACAATCCGGACAGAACCTGGCGATATTTTCCGATTCTCTCGATAGAGAAAGGCTGAAAATGTTTTTCCCCTTAAGATAAGAAAGGTCGATATCACAAGCCTGATTCGCGATAACGTCCCTGACCAGAAAATAATCCGCCGCGGACAAGACCCTCCAAATATAACCCAGAATAAATAACAAGGCAAGAAGAATTATCAAGCTAAAAACTAAAAGCCTGGCCGGAAAATTAATTTTTCTTTTTTTCATATGCCAACTTGATTAATTTAAGGCAGAGCGCGGTAAAGCTTATGCCTGATTTTTTAGCCGCCTTGGGCAGCAGGCTGGTTGCGGTCAATCCCGGGATGGTATTTACCTCCAGGATAAACGGCGTGTTTTTCTCATCCAGGATAATATCCACCCTGGAACAACCGGTGCAGCCCAGGAGTTTATGCGCGGATAACGCCGCTTTTTTTACGCTCCGGGTAAGACCCGGGGATAATTTAGCCGGGACTACATAGCGGGTCAGGCCTTTCTGATATTTAGCCTGGAAATCAAAAAAGGCGCGCCGGGGGACAATCTCGATTACCGGCATGGCCCTTTCTTCCAATATCCCGACGGTAAGCTCCCTGCCTTTTATATATTCTTCAATAATTATTTTTTCATCAAACTTGAAAGCCAGCTCTATTGCCGCGGGGATATCTTTTAATTTACCCACGATAGAAAGGCCTATGCTCGAACCGTGGGTTGCCGGCTTGACCACTAAAGGCAAACCCAGCTTAGCGCAATAAAAGCCCTGGTAAGTATCCCGGCTGAACACCCAAGACCGCGGCACTTTTAATCCGTATTTCTGGAATATTTTCCGCGAGCTGGTCTTATCCATGGCCAGGCAACTGGCCCTGACCCCTGAACCGGTATAAGGTATTTTCAGACTGTGCAAAATCTTCTGGATCCCCCCGTCTTCGCCGAACCTTCCGTGCAGGGCGATAAAGGCGCAATCTATTTTCTTCAGTTTCAATAGACGGATATTATCCTTTGTCTTATCGGTTTTAATCAATACCGGCACAACATTAAAACCGGCCTTTTTAAGCGCCGCGCAGACCGCCTGGCCGGACTTAAGAGAGATCTTCTTTTCCGTAGAAGGCCCGGACATTAAAACGCCTACCCTGCCGATTTTTTCTTTCAGGCCCATATTTTTATCTCTGGCTGTAAAGTTATTTTGAATTTATTCTTAACTTTTTTTTGGATTATCCGCATTAGCCCTAATACATCTTTTGCGCTTGCCTTGCCGCGATTCAGGATAAAATTAGCGTGGCGTTCTGAAACAAAGGCCTGGCCTGCCTTTTTGCCTTTTAATCCGCATAGGTCAATGAGTTTGCCCGCATAGCGTTGAGGCGGATTCCTGAAGATAGACCCGGCATTGGGCCGGCTTAAATCCTGGCTTTTACGCCGGAACATAAGATATTTATTTATATTTTTTTGGATTTGCGCCCGGCTGTTTTTTTTAAGCCCCAAAAGAGCGCTTAAAATAATATATTTTCCCAAACTGGATTTACGGTAATTAAACTTGATCTCCTTACTGCCTAAGATTTTTATCCTGCCGCTATAATCCATCACACCTACTTCCTTTACCAAATCTCCTATGGCGCTTTCCCAGCATCCGGCATTCATGGCTAATGCCCCGCCGAGGGTGCCGGGGATACCGGCCAGGAATTCCAGGCCGGCCAGAGATTTAGTTTGCGCGAATTTAATGGCCTGGTTAAGGGTAACTCCGCCCCCTGCCTCAATACAGCTTCCCTTTAACGCTATCTTCTTAAAATACGCGGAGTTTAATTTTATGACCAGGCCTTTTACCCCTTTATCGCTGATTAACAGGTTGCTTCCTGCGCCAAGGATAAAAACAGGAATTTTATTCTTTTTGGCGCTCTCCAGGATAGACCTGAGCTCTGGAAGGCTTTCGGGCTCGCTAAAAAACTGCGCGCGGCCGCCTATCTTAAAAGTAGTCCTGCCCTTTAATGGCTGCCTAACTTTTATTTTGGAGCCTTTCGGCCAATTCATCGCTTACCTTTGCTATATCTCCCGCGCCCAAGGTAATCACCTGGTCGCCGGGTTCTAATATACCTAAAATATACTCTACGATTTTTTCTTTAGGGACAAAATCAACCGTTTTGCCTGGATTATGTTCCTTTATTTTTTCGCAAAGCAACCGGGCATTTACCCCCGGAATAGGCGGCTCGCTGGCTGCGTATATATCGGTGATAACCAGCCGGTCTATGGCGTTAAAACTTTGGGCAAACTCATCCAGGAGCAACTGTGTGCGCGTATAGCGGTGCGGCTGGAATATGGCGATAGACCTTTTAGATTTTAAGTTGGCGACGCCTTTAAGCGTAGCCCGAATCTCCGTCGGATGATGCGCGTAATCATCGATAAGCGTATAATCGTGATCCTTGAATTTTATCTCCAGGCGCCTTCGCGCCCCCTTATATCCGGAGAGGGCCTTTTGCATGAATTTTAGATCTATGCCTAATTCAATACCCAGGGCAATCACCGCCAGGGCGTTGGATATATTATGCTCTCCGCCCAGGGCAAGGTTAAACCTGGCCACAAATTTATCTTTACGGTAACAGTCAAATGCGCTGGCCAATCCCTCCAATTGTATATTTTTAGGATAAATCTGGCTGGTTTCTTTTAACCCGAATAAAACATATTTCTTCCGGTAACTTTTGAGTATATTTATCAGGTTCGCATCATCGGAAGAACAAAAAACACAACCGGCATCATCCGTCCTGTTCAGAAACTCCCTGAAAGCGTCAATCTCTTTTTCGAAACTTTTATAGTAATCCAGGTGTTCGCGGTCAATGTTGGTAACAATGGAATATTTCGGTTTATAATACAAAAAGGAACCGTCGGATTCATCCGCCTCGGCCACGAAGAATTTACCGCTGCCTAAACAGGCATTAGTATCTATATTTTTAAGGATTCCTCCTATGGCCACGGTAGGCAAGAGCCCGGCTTCAAGCAACAGGTAGGAAACCAAAGAAGTGGTGGTAGTCTTGCCGTGGCTGCCGCTAACTGTGATCACGGTTTTATCCTGCATAAGCTCGGCCAGGGCCCGGGCGCGTACAACCAAAGGCAGGTTTTGTTTCTTCGCCTCGATAAGTTCGGGATTATCCTCTTTTATCGCCGAAGAAAAAATTACGGTATGCGCACCCCGGATATTCCCGGCATTATGCCCTAAAAAAACTTGCGCTCCGGATTCCTTAAGGCTCGCGGTAATCCGGTTTTCCTTAAGGTCTGAACCGCTTACTTTATGGCCGTAAGCTAAAAGCAGCTGCGCGATGCCGCTCATGCCTATACCGCCGATGCCGATAAGATGATAATGTTTTTCCATTTACTCTAGCCCAAGAGATAACGCTGCTTCAGCCAATAAGCTTGCCGCCTCAGACTTAGCTAAACCCCTAAACCCTGAGCGCATTGCTTCAATCTTTGCGGGATTATCGATAAACGATTCCAGTGTTTGCCTGAACGTATCCTTATCCAGGTCGGCGTCGTTTATTACCACCGCGCAGCCTTTTTCTTTTAATATCCTGGCATTCTCCAGCTGGTGGCTGTAGGCATAAGGATAAGGAGAAATTATTGCCGGCTTCCCAAAAAATATCAACTCTGCTACGGTAGTCGCTCCGGAACGCGAGATAACCAGGTCAGAAGCGCTGTAGGCTTGCTCTATATCCGTAAAAAAACCAAAAACCCTGGCGGTAATCCTTATTCTATCATAGGCCTGTTTAACCGCTGCGCAAGAACCTGTTCCCGTAAGATGGATAACCTGTAATTTTGAAGCATCCTTTAATAATGCCGCTGCCCTGAGAAATTCCTGATTAATATGCTGGCTGCCCTGGCTTCCGCCCATTACCAGTAGCGTTAATTTATCCTTATCCAAGCCAAAAAAATCCAGGGCCCGGGCCTGATCGACTTGCTTCAACTGCCGGCGCAAGGGGTTACCGGTAACCACTATTTTTCCCGGGTTTATATTCAGATAATCTTTTGTTTCGCTAAAAGAAACAGCTACCCGGTCAACAAACTTGGCTAATAAACGATTGGCCCGGCCGGGCAAAACATTCTGTTCATGGATCAAGGTCTTAACCCTGAAAAGCCAGGCAAAAAATAAACAAGGGATGCAGTCTAACCCCCCGAAACCAACGACAATATCCGGCTTAAATTCAACGATTATCTTCAGGCTTTCCCAGGTACCCTTAAGGAATCTACCCAGGGCAATGAGATTATTGGCATCAATACTCCGGCTGATCCCGGAAATAGAGATATACCTCACCTGATATTTGTCCAGCACAATGCCGGTCTTGATGCTCCTGGACGCCAGGACCAAAAGCGCCTCTGTCCCTTCCTGCTTGTCTTGCATGGCGCAAATAAAGCTGGCCGCGGGAAAAATATGCCCGCCGCTGGCGCCGGCAACTACCAAAATTTTCATTATGGATATTCTCCGGTGCGCGCAATATTTACCAGTATCCCCACACAAATCATATCAAAAATAAAAGAAGACCCTCCGTAACTGATAAACGGCAAAGGCAGGCCTTTGGTAGGCAAGACCCCGCAGGAAACCCCGATATTAATTACCACCCGAAAGGCAATCATGGCCACCAGGCCTAAGGCTAGAAAATACCCGAATTTATCCGGGGCATTCTTGATTACTTTAATTCCCTGCCGGATGAAAATAATAAATAATATTATTACGCCGATGGTGCCGATCAGCCCCAGCTCTTCGCCGATTATGGAAAAAATAAAATCCGTATGCGCTGCCGGAAGATAAAATAACTTTTGCTTGGAATGCCCCAGCCCTACGCCGAATAAACCTCCGGAACCCAAAGCTACCTGGGACTGGATTATCTGGAAACCGCTTCCTTTAGGGTCCACCCAGGGATTTAAAAATGCCAGGATCCGCGCCTTGCGGTAAGCCACGCTAAATATCAAAAAGTACAACACGGGCAGACTGGCTAAAATCAAGGATAAGATATAGGCCGGGCGTACCCCGGATACAAAAAGCATAACCAGGACTACGGCGCTTAGGGCTATAGTGCTGCCTAAATCCGGCTGCAGCATAATGAGCAGGGCAAAAACGGCTAAAACGCACATCGGCGCCAGGAACCCCTTAAAAAAAGTCTTCATCAGGTTTCCTTTGCGGCTGATAAAATCCGCCATATAGATAATGATAGCCAGGTTAGCCAGCTCCGATGGCTGGAAACTTAGGAATTTGAACCTGAACCATCTGCGCGCGCCGGAGACCTCCCGGCCTAAGCCGGGAATAAGGACTAAAATCAGTAAAATCAGGGAGATAATTAATACCGGCCGGGCAAATGCTTTAAGCTTACGGTAATCAATGCTCATGAAGAAAAAAGTCAGGGCGCCTCCGATAAGCATAAAAATAAGATGCCTTTTCAGGAAAAAGAAACCGTCCTTATACCTCTCCCAGGCATAAATACTGGATGAGCTGTAAATCATCACTACCCCGATGCACACAAGGATCACGGCAACGGTAAATAAACTCACCCTGATATTACGGATCATATTTAAACCTTTACTTTATCCAGCCCAAAAACTATATTTTTAAAAGACCTGCCCCTGTCTTCGTAATCAGAAAACATATCAAAGCTCTTGCACATAGGCGAGAACAAAACACAATCTCCCGGGATGGCCAGCTGGTAAGCTTTCTTTACTGCCTCTTCCAGCGTCGCCGCCTCAAGGGTGTTAAGCGAACCGGAAAATACTTTTTTTATTTTTTCCTTTGCCTCTCCGATTAAAACAGCGGCTTTTACTTTTTTGGCGGCCGATTCCACGGCTTTGCTGTAATCGTTCCCCTTCTCCCTCCCTCCGGCAATCAAAACCAGGGGTCCGCTTAAATTATTCAGGGCCCAGACAGTGGCCTCGGTAGTCGTAGACTTGGAATCATTAATAAACCGCACCCCGTTAATTTCAAGGACATCTTCCAGGCGGTGTTCTACGCCCTTAAATTCCCCGAAAACCTTTATTGCCAGATCTTTATTTATTCCGAGTAGCGCAGCTACGCTCAAGACCGCTGACTGGTTCGGGTTCAGGCCTTCTTCTTTACGAAAATAGACGGCCGTTGATCTTAGCTCCTTAACCAAAGAGCGGATAGCCGGATCATCGTAATTTAAAACTGCATAATCCGCGGCATCCTGGTTTTGGAATATCCGTTTTTTAGCCTTAAGGTACTCCGCCATATCTTTATAACGGTCAAGATGGTTGCGGCTTAAATTGAGGAACACGCAAATCTTGGGCTTAAACGTATCTATATGCTCCAGCTGGAAAGAACTTATTTCCAACGCCACCAAATCCCCCTCCTGCATTTTCCCTACTTCCGCGCAAAAAGGCCTGCCGATATTCCCGCAGGTAAAAGCTCTCTTGCCTGCGGCGCTAAGCACTTCCCCGATTAAAGTCGTAACCGTAGTTTTACCGTTGGTCCCGGTTACGGCAATAACCTGCGCGGGGCACAGAATCCAGGCCAATTCAATTTCACTGATTACGGGGATATTCTCATCTTTAGCCCAGATAACGGGTAAAGCATTATTAGGGAGTCCGGGAGAAACAACAACACTGTCTTTACCTCTGACAAAATCCCGCGAGTGCCTGCCCAGCTCTACTTTGATATCTTTTGATTTCAACTGGTTTAAGGCCCGGCGGATATTCGCGTTATCCTGGTTATCCGTAATAAAAACTTGTGCGCCTAAATCATGCAGCAGGTTTGCCGAGGCCACCCCGCTGCGCGCAAGGCCTGCAACCAGGACCTGCTTGCCTTTAAAGTAATCCTTATTCTTCATGGAATAGGTTAACGGATCTTCAAAGTCACTATTGTCAAAAGCGCCAAAAGTGCCGCAATAATCCAGAATCTGACAATGACTTTATTCTCCGACCAGTTAAGAAATTGAAAGTGATGATGGAGCGGCGCGATCTTAAAAATACGCTTGCGGGTCAACCGGAATGAACCCACCTGTAAAATCACGGATAATGCCTCTACGACAAATATCCCGCCTACGATAACTAAAAGTAATTCTTTACGGATTAATAAGGCTACCGTACCCAGCGCCCCGCCCAAAGCTAACGACCCGACATCTCCCATAAAAATAGACGCCGGATAACAGTTAAACCATAAAAAACCTAAACCTGCGCCCAGGATACTGGCGCAGAAAACCGTCAATTCGCCGCTCCCCTTAATATACGGGACGAGCAGGTATTCGCTTAACTTGATGTTGCCGGAAACATAGCTTAAAATACTAAAGGCCAGGGCAACCATAACTACAATGCCGATAGCCAGGCCATCCAGCCCGTCAGTCAAGTTCACCGCGTTAGACGTACCGGCTACGACTAAAATTACAAAGATTATATAAAGGCCGTCTAAATCCAGGGAGATATGCTTCATAAACGGCACATCCAGCTTCAGGCTATTTTGAAAACCGATTAAGAAAATAATACCCAGAATCAGGCCCAGGATTATCTGACTGATTAATTTTGCCCTTACGCTCAGCCCCCTGGATTTATTCTTGATCTGTTTCAAATAGTCATCGGCAAAGCCGGTCAGGCCCAGCCAGAGAGTGCTAAAAAGCACCACCCAGATATACTTGTTGGAAAGGTCGGCCCATAAAAGCGTAGAGGCCACTACTGCCGCCAATATAAGCAGCCCACCCATAGTCGGAGTATCGGTCTTAGAGCGGTGCAGGTCATCCAATTTTAGGCTATCGCCTTTATTGATTTTTTCCCCGACTTTTAACGCCTTTAATTTCCTGATAATGACCGGCCCGAGCAATAGGCTGATAATAAAACTGGTGAGAACCGCCAGCCCCGCGCGGAAAGTTATGTAGCGGAAAATATTAAAAGCAGAAATTATATCATGGAGCGGATAGAGTAAATTATAGAACATCTAGATTTTAAGGACCTCTTCCATTTTTATCCTGCGGGAACCCTTGACTAGAACGATATCGTCCGGGGTCACGCCCACTTTTTCAAACAGAACCCTGCGGGCTTCAATTGCGGAGCCGCAGCTAAATATTTTATTTTTAGCGCTGCTGTTTTTATTTAAACACGCCCGGGTAAGTTCACCTACCGTTATCAGCGTATCCGCAACCTTGAGCGCCTCTCTTATGGCTTGAGCGTGTAAAGCCCGGCTCAGATCCCCTAACTCCAGCATATCCCCCATAACAAAGATCTTCTTTCCCCTGACGGAAAAATTATCTAAAACCCCCAAGGCATGCCTTAGCGAAAGAGGGTTGGAATTATAGGTATCGTCAATAAACCTTACCCCCTCTATCTCTATAAAATTAAGCCTGTTCCCGGGGAGGCTAGAGCCGGCTAACCCGCAAGAGATATCCCGGTAGCTCAAACCGAAAATCCTCCCCACCGCTATAGCAAAAAGGCTGTTGTAGATATTATAATACCCTAGCGTCTTTAATGCAAATTTAAATCCTGGATTTACCTTAAAAACTGGCCTGCCGCGGACATAGCTAATCCCGCTGGCGAAAAAGTCGCTTTTATGCTTTAATCCTACACTTAAAATAAAAGGAGATGGCGTTTTCTTAAGAGCGACCCTTCTTAAAAAAGCGTCATCCGAATTCAATATGGCGATAGCGGGGTTTTGCAATCCCCTAAGCAAGCTGCTTTTCTCCTTAAAGACCCCGCTTAAGCTTCTAAAATATTCCAGGTGCGCCGGCCCGATATTGGTAATTACGCCGATATTCGGATAAGCTATCCGGGTGAGGTATTCAACTTCCCCAAAATGATTAGTGCCTATCTCCAAAACTGCGACATCATAGGAATTATCTAATTTTAATAACGTAAGCGGAAGGCCGATATGGTTATTCTTGGTCCCTTCATTCTTAAGCACTTTGAACTTCCGGGAAAGGACGCCCGCAATCATCTCTTTAGCCGTAGTCTTGCCATTAGAGCCAGTGACCGCAATCACCGGGATACTCTTGAATCTCTTACGGTTAAAGCAGGCAATCTCCCCCAAGGCGCGGGCTGTATCACTAACCTTAATAGATGTCACGCCCTTTTGCCTGACTTCTTTTTGCGTTATTAGGCAACTAGCGCCTCTCCTAGCTGCTTCCGGAATAAAATCCTGGCCGTCAAAATTATCGCCTTTAATCGCAATAAAGGCTTCGCCTTTTTTAACGGTACGTGAATCTATAGAAATACCCCTTACCGGAGTGTCTTTACCGCCTGAAACAAGCTCGCCGCGAGTGGCTTTTAATAATTCAAAAACTTTAAACATCGCCTGACTTCCTTTCGGTCATCAAAGTGTACGGTCTTATTCTTTAGGACCTGATAATTTTCATGGCCCTTGCCCGCCAATAATACGATATCGCCCCGGCCGGCCAGCGACAGGGCTTTCTGAATCGCTCTTTTCCGGTCAGGGATTGCGCAATAATTATTCTTTTTGATGCCTCTGCGGATATCCCTGATTATACCCGCCGGATCTTCCGAGCGGGGGTTGTCGCTGGTAATTACCGCAAAATCCGATAGAGCGGTTGCCACTCTGCCCATTTTAGGCCGCTTGAGCCTATCGCGTTCGCCGCCGCAGCCAAAAAGCGTAATGATCCTTTTGGGGGACAACTGCCTTAAAGCAGTAAGGGCATTTTTCAGGGCGTCATCAGTATGCGCATAATCAACAAATACACAAAAACCTTTTGGAGAATTTATCCGCTCCAGCCTTCCCGGGACAAGAGAAAAATTTTCCAAGGCGGATTTAATGACCTTTAAACTGATGCCTGCTCTAAGCGCCCAGGCAATGCTGGCCAGAGCATTATAAACATTGTGCCTGCCGATTAAATTTATCCGGAATTTTGTTTCTTTAGCGCAGAATAAAAGTTTAAACTCCGTATGCCTGAGGCCAAACTTAATATCCCTGGCTAACACCTCCGCTTTATTCTTTATCCCATAGGTAATTATTTTAGCACAAGTAACTTTTTTAATCCTGTCTGCATACCTGTTGTCATTATTAATTACGGCAAACGAGCTTAAGCTGAGGTTTCTAAATAATTTTAGCTTAGCCTTAAAATACCCTTCCAGGGTCCTATGATAGTCCAGGTGGTCCCGGGTCAGATTGGTGAATATCGCCGAATGGAAACGCACCCCCCCAACCCGCTCCTGGTCTAAAGCGTGCGAGGAAACCTCTACTGGTGCGTATTTGATTTTTTCTTTTTCCATACGCGCCAGTAGAGATTGAAGCTCTACCGGCCCGGGCGTTGTATTCTTGGCCGGAATGACTTTATCCTTAAAACGATAATTAATCGTGCCGATTACGCCGGAAGAAAATTTTGCTTTTTGCAAAATCGCCTCCAGCAGATAGGTAATGGTAGTCTTGCCGTTAGTCCCGGTAATCCCGATAACCTTGACCTTGCGGGATGGATTGCGGTAAAACTGGCTAGCTAATCCGGCCAGGGCCAAACGCGTATCTTTGACTCTTATAAACTCCGCTGGTTTAAGGCGGTCTACTTTTACCTCTGTACCGCAGACCACAAACTTCGCTCCCCTGTCCACCGCTTCATTAATAAACCTGCTCCCGTCTTTTCGGTTCCCCTTGACAGCCACAAAAATGGAATCTTTTTTAACCAGCCGGGAATTAGAACTTAAGCCGCGGATTTTCTGATTTTTTATTAATTTAACGAGCTCTGCGATTTGCATTTAGGTCTTCGGCTAAGGCTTGTTTTGTTTTTAGGTATCTTACCACGTCAGCAGCAACATTCTTAAACACCGGAGCAGCGACTACGCCTCCGAAATAATACGGATGCGGCTCGTCTACCGACACTACGATAGCAACTAAAGGGTCTTCGGCAGGCGCAAAACCGATAAAGGAAGCTACGAACTTATTATGTGAATATGTGCCGTTGGGCTCTAACTTCTGGGCGGTTCCGGTTTTTCCGGCGGCAGTAAATCCGGGAACCTGGGCCATTCTCCCGGTACCCTCCTCTACTGTTCCGGTGAGTATCTTGGTCATCCTGGCGGCAGTCTCCAGGGATATGACCTTACGGATTAATGCCGGGGATGTTCTTTTGATTACTTTCCCCTGCTTGTCGCGAATTTCTTCTATCACAAAGGGGCGCATCAACTGGCCGCCGTTGGCGATCACGGAAATAGCGCTAACCAGCTGCAGCGCGGTTACGCCTACCTCCTGGCCGATGGGGACAGCGCCTATGGAAGTCTTAGACCAAAAATGCGGCTCCTTAATCATCCCGGATATCTCTCCCGGTAAATCTATCCCTAACCTGGAGCCGAAACCGAATAACCTTACATACTTATATACGGTATTCGGCCCCAGTAACTGGGCGACTTTAGTCGTGCCGATATTGCTGGATTCTTCAATTACCTCTCTAAAGGTGAGCCATCCGTGCGGCTTATGGTCATGCAAGATATGGTTAGCCACGCGATAAGACCCGTTTTCGCAGAAAAACTTATCTTCTTCGTCAACTTTCTTCTCCTCCAGCGCAGCGGAAGCAGTAACGATTTTAAATACTGAGCCGGGTTCAAATAAATCGCAGATGGCCCGGTCACGCGTCTGGTCTTTGCTTACATTACTATGCTCATTTAAATCATACGTAGGCCGGTTGGCTAAAGCCAGGATCTTTCCTGTGTGCGGGTCCATAACAATGATGCTTGCGCCTTTGGCATGGTAGGTCTTAAAAGCCTTATCCAGCTCGCGTTCGGCAATATACTGGATCACCTGGTCGATAGTTAAAACTATATCATTTCCGTCGCTAGGCAGGACCATCTTCTCCCAAATATCCAATTTTTTCTGCCGCGCGTCCCGTAAAAATATCGCCCAGCCCGGAGCGCCTCTTAAATATTTATCCAGGTAAAGCTCAATACCTTCCAAGCCTGTATTATCCAGGCCGGCAAAACCGATGATCTGGCTGGCCAGGTACGTATTCGGATAGCTACGCTTGGTTTCTCTCAAAAAACCCAGTCCTTTAATGTTTAATTTTTTCACTGCCGCTTCCTGCTGCGGGCTTATTTTGCGGTCCAGCCAGACAAAATATTTTTTACGCGCTAACCTGCCCCTGAGATAATCCTGGCTCACCTCCAATATTCCGGGGAGCGCAGCAATAATGCGTTCTTTATCGCTATCTTTTATTGTGTTGGGTGAAGCATAAAGTGAGGGCGCAGGTAAATTCAAAGTCTGCGGTTTTAAATTACAATCATAGATGACTCCGCGCACAGGCTCCAATTCTACAAAAAGATTGTGCTGTTTTTTGGCAATACCGGATAGGTAGGTGGAATTGAAGAACTGGATGTAAAGCAGGCGTGCAATACAAAAAATCAGGAAAGCGAGGAAAAATAGAAATACCGCCTCAGCCTTGCGGCGATAATTGCTTATATACACATTAAGTTTTGATTAATAAATCTATGGGTTGATGGTCCTGGCTTCGGCCTGCCTTTTAATGCCGAAGATACGCGCCAACAGAGTCTCTTTATTCTCTGCCCCTTGGGTAAAAATAACGCCTTCTTTAGAAGGGACTAACCTCGCTAACTGGTATTTATCGGGCATCTGGAAATCTGAGCTGTTGGATACACTGCCGCCGATATTTACCAATGAACAATTCTTTTCAATATTATACCTTAGAATGCTGTTCTTATCCAACAACTTCTGGAAGACCGCATATTGCTTTTGTTCGGAATAAGCCAGCCTTAGGATTTCGGTCTGCTGGTAAACATAAAGCAGCGAAAAAAGGGTTACGCAGACAATCATGGATAAAAATTTATTTAGTTTCATACCTTTTTAAATCCTTTTTGCCGCCCTTAGTTTTGAAGAGCGGCTGGCCGGATTATTCTCCACTTCCAGGGCCAGCGGCGTTAAAGGTTTAGGCGTCAGGATATCTATCAGTCCCTCGCTTTGGGCCTTGCGGAACGCAAACTTTATCGCGCGGTCTTCCAAAGAATGGAACGCAACAACGCATACCCTGCCCTTCTTCTCAAGGAGCATAATAGCTTTATTTACTGCCGTATCCAGCACTTCCAGCTCTCTATTAACGGCAATGCGTACTGCCTGAAAAGTGCGGGTGGCCGGATGTATCCGATAAAACCTGTGCCTGTACCTGGCCGGTATGGATCTGGCTGCGATATCGGCCAGCTGCGTTGTGGTAGCAATCGGCTCCCTTTCTCTCTCCTGCACCAGGATATGGGCGATACGGTTATGCCACCTTTCTTCTCCGAAATTCCACAATAAAGTGGAAAGCTCTTCTTCGTTCAGGTTATTCACCAGGTCGTATGCCGAGACATAGCTATCCTGGTCCATCCGCATATCTAACGGGCCTTCATTCTGGAAACTAAAGCCCCTTCTGGCGTCCTGAAGCTGAAAAGAAGATATTCCCAAGTCAAAAAGTACCCCGTCAACTTTCTTGACTTTCAGGTTTTCTAAGAGCGCATCTATCTCCACGAAATTCCCGTGGACTAATTCACAGGCGGACCCAAATTCACTCAGGCGTTGGCGGCTGACCGCTAAAGATGTGGCATCGCGGTCAATACCAATGAGCCTTCCTCCAGGGAGAATCCGCTCTAATATTGCTTTAGCGTGCCCGGCAGTGCCTAAGGTTGCGTCTACAATTGTCTTGCCGGGTTTTAAATCTAAATAATCCAAAACCTCCCCTAACATCACGGGAGTATGAAATTTTAAGTTAGACATCCATCAATTTCTCGGCAATCTCTTCAAAAGACTGCCGGGAATTTCCGTAAAACTCTGACCACTTATCTTTAGCCCAGATCTCAATGCGGTTAGAAACTCCGACTATAACCACATCTTTTTTAATCTCGGCAAAATCCTTTAAGTATTGCGGCAAGAGGATTCTTCCTTGCGTATCAAAATTTACTTCGACGGCGCCGGAAAAATAAAGACGGTTAAATTTACGCGATTCGGCTTTGGTGAAAGATATGGATTTAAATTTGGATTCCTGAGCCCGCCACTCTTCTTCGCTGAGCATAAAAAGGCAATTATCTAACCCCCGGGTCACAAAGAATTTTTCCACGAAATGCGCTTTGGCTGTTTCGCGAAATTTGGCAGGCAATATTAAACGCCCTTTGCGGTCTATAGAATGCAGATACTCGCCATAGAACATGGCTAAACTCCCTGCCTGCCGCCTGCCTGATTGTAGTCAGGATAAGCAGGCTCCACTTCCATCCACTTCCATCCACTTAGTAGTCAAAGTATAGATAAAATACCTTGTTTTGTCAAGAAAAAAATTTACCTAAATTGTTCTAAAACAAGAAGTAGTAGATATTGCCGGGTGAATTGGCTAGATATTGTGGTATTAGGGGTGGTTTAAGCGAGGATTCTTTTGCAGAGAACTATGTCTTTTTTGATTTGCCCGGTCAAAAGCGCCAGGGAAGCAAATCTCCTGTCCGGCCGGACCCTCTTGACAAACTGGATTTCCAGATACTTCCCGTAGATATTTTTTTTAAAATTAAATATATGCACCTCAATATTCACCTTTTTATTTCTTAGCTCAAGCGTGGGCCTCTGGCCGATATAACAGGCACCTTGAAGTTTATCCCCGCCGAAAATTATTCTTACGGCGTATATCCCCGCAGCCGGAATGACCTCATGGTGGGGATTGATATTTGCCGTCGGAAAGCCCAATATCCTGCCCACGGCAGT
>JAQUMI010000013.1 GCA_028718225.1 Candidatus Omnitrophota bacterium
TGGCCGGCGTCTGGATGAAACTGCCTTGAATAACGCGGATTTCTCCAGGTGTTTTAGAAGCAAGGTAGGCCTGGTTTTTCAGAATCCCGATACCCAGCTTCTTTGCCCGACAGTAAAAGAAGATATTTTATTCGGTCCCTTACAACTCGGGCTGGATAAGGCGAAAATGAACAGGCGGGTGGACGAAGTTATCAATAGCCTGGGGATCGGCGATTTACTGGAACGTTCGCCGCATCAGTTAAGTGTAGGCGAAAAACGCAAAGTTTCCATAGCGACAGTTTTGGCCATTGATCCCGATGTCCTCCTGTTGGATGAGCCGACAGCCGGGCTTGACCCGCAGACATCCAGGCATATTATGGATATTATTATCGAAGCTAATAACAAGGGTAAAACAGTCATTACCGCTACTCATGATTTGCATATTGTGGAGGAGATAGCTAGCCTGGCTTATATTTTAAACCGCGAGAAAAAAATAGCCAAATCCGGTCCGGTCGAAGAGTTATTAAATGACCTGGAATTGCTGCAGGCGAATAACCTTAGGCATATCCATAAACACAGGCATAAGGATATGGAGCATATTCATTCCCATCAGCATACAGAGCACCATCTTTAATTATTGGATAGGGGCTGTTTCCCTATATTAATATGAAGAATAAAAGCATATTGTTTTTAGCCGCTGTTTTCTTTCTTTTTCTAGGTATAGCCTTAAGCCCGGCGTATGGCGATGATGCCCCGGCTTTACTGGTTTTTCACTCTCCAACCTGCCAACGCTGCCTTAAAGTAAAAAAAGAAATTATTCCCCGGATAGAGGCCGAGTTTAAGGGCAGGATCCGGATAGAGTATCGCGATATCGCAGATATCAAGGACTATGTCTCCATGCTGGGGCTCAAGGAGAAATACGATAAAGATATTGTGCTGGAACTGCCGGTATTTTTTATGAACGGAAAATTATTGAACGGCACAGGAGATGTCCAAGCGAACCTAAAAGGCCTGATTAACGCGTCTTTAGAAGAAGGGCCTGAGAAGGCCGGGGTGATCCTGGGAGCGGATTTAGTGGGCCGCTTTAAAGATATCCGGCCCGTGGCCGTCTTCGGAGCGGGCCTGACTGACGGGATTAATCCTTGCGCCTTTACGGTTATCGTTTTTTTTATCTCCTACCTGGCCTTTCAGGGCTACCGGAAATTAGAGCTTGTTATCGTAGGTTCTTTTTTTATATTTACCGTGTTTCTCACTTATTTCCTGATTGGCCTGGGAATTTTTAATTTTCTTTACCGGCTGGAGGGCTTCTGGGTACTTACTAAAATATTTAATGTTTCCATCGGTGTTTTCAGTCTGGTTTTGGGAATCCTGGCTATTTATGACTTACTGAGATTCAGCAGGACTCAGGACGCTGAAGGCCAGCTTTTACAATTACCTAAAGCAGTAAAAAATCAGATACATTCCGTAATCGGCAGGCGTTATCGTAAGGCTAAAGAAGGGGACGGCCAAAAGAGAAGCCTCTTGGGTCTGGCCAGGCTGGTCTTAGGCACTTTAATCACCGGGTTTTTAGTTTCTATTCTGGAGGCAGTTTGCACAGGGCAGCTTTACTTACCGACGCTGGCTTTTATTTTAAAGACCACGCCGCTTAAGGCCAAGGCTTTGACTTATCTGGTGATTTATAATGTTATGTTTGTCATACCGTTATTTATAATATTCCTTTTGGCTTTACTGGGGGTTACTTCCAGCAGCTTTAGCCAATTCGTTAGGAAACATCTGGCCGGCGTTAAGCTGCTTATGGCGGTCATATTTATCAGCCTGGGTATATTTTTAGTCTGGAGGGGTTGAATGAAGAGAATCCTGGGGTTGCTTATAGTTGTATTTTTTCTACATGCGGGTTATTGCGCTGACCAGCCGGATCCTTATGCCTGGGATTTTGGAAAAGTTAAACCCGGAGAAGTGGTTGCGCACAGCTTTATCTTAAAGAATGGTTCTCCTAAGGCGCTCAGGATTACCGGCGTAAATACTTCCTGTGGCTGCACTGTTTCAGAGGTTAAAAAGAAAATTTTATTGCCCGGGGAATCCACACCCGTTGAAATTAAGTTCAACTCTAAAGGCTATTCAGGCGCTGTGCAGCAGTTTACCTATGTTAATACGGATGATGTTGACAAGCCGGTGATCAGGTTTATAATTAAAGCGGACGTGGTTAAGTAAAAAAGGAGAGTGATCTTTAAATGTGGTCTTTACAGGTAAGGATGTGGTTATTATTGACGGTCCTTTTCGGCATAGTCTATGCAATTATCGTAGTCATCGGCAGGGTATTCCTGCACGCAGGGGGTTTCAGTTTCTACCTGATTATATCCCTGGTTTTGATGTTCATCCAGTATATGCTGGGGCCAAAGATCGTGGAATGGTCTATGCGGGTCAAATATATTAAAAGACAGGATAACCCCGGGTTATTCCAGATGGTCGAAAATTTAGCCAGCCGGGCAAATATCCCGGTGCCTAAAATAGGCATTGCCCAAATTGAAATCCCTAATGCTTTTGCTTTCGGCAGGAGCCTAAGCGACGGAAGGGTCTGCGTTACCAAGGGGATCCTGAATTTGCTTAGCGACGAAGAATTAAAGGCGGTTTTAGGCCATGAGCTAAGCCATTTGAAGAACAGGGATGTTTTAACTATTACCCTGCTTTCCGTAATTCCGATGATCATGTATAGGATTGCCTGGCAATTCCTTTTCTTCGGCCGCCGGCGGGATGACCGGGGAGGCAATACCGTTCTGATCGGCTTGGCAGCATTCCTGTTTTATTTTATTACCAATCTCTTGGTGCTTTATGCTTCGCGCATCCGCGAATATTTCGCGGACAGGGGCTCGCTAGCTTTGGGTAATCAACCCTCGGCATTGGCTTCCAGCCTCTACAAACTTGTCTATGGCTCGGCGCGGATGAAGCCAGAGGCGCTTAAAGAGTCAGAAGGCCTGAAGGCTTTTTTTGTAAATGACCCATCCCAGGCCAGGAATGAGATTAAAGAACTAGCCCAGCTGGATTTAGATAAAAGCGGTACAATTGATCCTTCGGAATTACTGCTTTTGCAAAACAAAAACGTGCGCCTAGGATTTGGAGACAGGATTATGGAGCTCTTAAGTACCCATCCTAATATGCTTAAGCGCATCAAGAAGCTTTCGGAATACAGGGGTTAGATTAATAGGATTTAACCAAGAGAACAAGCCCGTCAAAGCCATCGGCGGGTTTTTTCTTTAATTGACATAACCCCAATTCCACTATATAATTATAAAATTATGGAGTTGAACGAACTTATCCAGCAAAGGAAGGCTAAAGCCGAGGCGCTTAAAGCCAAAGGGGTAATTTTATATCCCAGCCAAAGCTCTCAATATGTGAGTATAGGGCGGACTCTCTCTGATTTTAAGGAAGGCCAAAGAGTAGCTTTCTGCGGACGGATTACTGCCAAGCGCTCGCATGGTAAAGCTGCGTTTTTAGACCTGAGGGACTCAACCGGAAAGATCCAGCTTTACATTAAAAAGGATATTGTAGGGGAAGATAACTTCTTTATTTATGAGAATACTGATATCGCTGATTTTGTCGGGGTCGCGGGCGAGCTTTTTAAAACTCATACCGGCGAACCTACGCTTAAGGTAGAGGCAATAAAGGTCCTTTCCAAGGCTTTAAGGCCGCTCCCTGAAAAATGGCATGGCTTGCGCGATGTGGATATCCGTTACCGGCAGCGCTATTTGGATTTAATTTCGAATGAAGACGTGGCTAAAGTATTTAAGGCCCGTTCAAAAATTATTAAGGCCGTCCGGGATTTTCTCGACGCCAAAGGTTTTCTGGAAGTAGAAACCCCGATGATGCATTATATTCCGGGCGGAGCGGCGGGCCGGCCTTTTAAGACGCACCATAATGAATATAGCATGGATTTATTTTTGAGGATTGCCCCGGAGTTATATCTGAAGCGGCTTCTGGTCGGAGGTCTGGACCGTGTTTATGAGATTAACCGTTCTTTCCGTAATGAAGGCGTCTCTACCCGCCATAACCCTGAATTTACGATGCTGGAGGTTTATGAGGCGTATTCCGACTATACCGGGATGATGCATTTAGCCGAAAGCCTGATAGTTAGCCTGGTGCAGGATATTTTCGGCAAGACGATTATCAGTTATCAGGGAAAAGAGCTGGATTTTACTCCGCCGTGGAAGCGCCTTTCCTTTCAGGAGCTGGTAAAAAATGAATTTGGCATTATTCCTGAGGATAACGAAGCCGTAATGCTCAAAAAGTTAAAATCCAAAGGTTTTGCCAAAGAAGTAAATAAACTTTCGCGCACGCAGATTGCCAAGATTATCGAGGAGGTCTTGGAGGGGCAGATGAGCTTAAATCCTACTTTTGTCACGGATTATTTTAGCAGTATGTGCCCGTTAGCCAAGAATAAAAAGGGCGAACCGTTGGTCTCGGAGAGGTTTGAATTATATGCGGGCGGTATGGAAGTCGGTAATGCTTACTCAGAGTTAAACGACCCCCTTGAGCAACGGCAGCGTTTTGAGGATGAAATTAGGGAGCTGGCAACTGCCGAGCAGAAGAATATTGACGATGATTATTGCCTGGCGCTGGAACACGGGATGCCTCCCGCCGGAGGGTTAGGTATCGGTATAGACAGGTTAGTGATGCTGCTTACTGACCAGGCTTCCATTAGAGATGTAGTTTTATTTCCGCTTTTACGCCCGGGGCAGGAATAAGATGAGTCCGGAATTAATGATAAGCTGGCGGTATCTATTGACCAGGAGAAAAGAAAAATTTATTTCCCTGATCAGTATTATTTCAATATTAGGGATAGCTATCGGGGTGATGGCTTTAATTGTAGTCATTGCGGTCATGTCCGGGTTTGATAAGGACCTGCATGATAAGGTAATTGGTAATTACGCGCATATCAATTTAATGGGCTTTAAGGCAATAGATAAGAACGAATACGAAAATATTTCCCGGATTGTGCGCGCCAATACGCAGGTGCAAGGAATCAGTCCTTATATTCAGGGTCAGGTGTTGCTGAAAGAGAATAACCGGTATTTTGCCGTCGGCTTAAGGGGCATTATTCCGTCAGAACAGAGCCAGGTTACCAAGCTTAAAGAATACCTGGTTGCCGGCAGTCTGGATAATCTGGCCGCGGGCGGCATTATTATCGGTAAAGAGTTAGCCGCGTATCTTGGACTGGGATTAAATTCCAACCTTACCCTGCAGTCGCCTTTAGGCAAACAGTATACTTTGAAAATAGCCGGGATTTTTAATTCCGGGATGTATGATTATGACCTTAACCTGGTATTTACGAATTTAAAGAGCAGCCAGGATATATTCGGTCTGCCGGACCAGATTAGTGCGGTCGCCATAAAATTGGATAATCCGGACCTGGCCCCCGCGGTCAGCAAGGATTTGGCCGCGTCCTTAAGGTTTAACTATACCTTAAAGACCTGGATGGAGGCTAACCAGAATTTCTTTGCGGCGCTGGCGCTGGAAAAATTGACGATGTTCATAATTTTAACTTTGATTATACTGGTCGCTTCATTTAATATCATCAGCACCTTGATCGTGATGGTGGTTGAAAAGACCAAGGATATCGGTATATTGAGGGCTTTAGGAATGAGCGCCTTTAGTATAAAAAAGATATTCATTTATCAAGGCTTAATCATCGGAGCGTTAGGGACCCTGCTTGGCGGACTAGGCGGGGCGCTCCTCTGTTTTTTACTTAAAAAATACCAGTTTATCAAATTGCCGCAGGACATTTATTATATTGACCGGCTGCCCGTAGCCATACAGGTCTGGCCGGATATAGTTTTAATCATTATGTCCGCGCTGGTTATTATATTGGTTTCAACCATTTATCCGGCTTCCCGGGCCTCCGGCTTAAAGCCCGTGGAAGCGCTCAGGTATGAATAAAGGAATAAAGGGGACGGTTCTATTTTCCCGTCCTCGTATATGCAGAAGAATAGAACCGTCCCCTTTTTGACATGTTAGAAGCTAAAAATATACATAAAGTTTATAATGACGGCAAGCGCCAGCTAGATGTTTTAAAGGGCGTAAACCTCAAAATTACAGCGGGCACTTTTGTCGCTATAGTGGGACCTTCGGGCGCAGGTAAGTCCACGCTTTTGCATATTCTGGGCGGTTTAGATAACCCGACGCAGGGGGAGGTTATCCTGCAGGCAGAGGATATTTATAAACTAGGCGACGCTGAACTCTCGCGTATCAGGAATAAAAAAATCGGTTTTGTTTTCCAGTTTTACCATCTTCTTTCCGAATTTACGGTTTTAGAAAACGTACTTATGCCTGCCCGGATAAGTTCTGCCTTGCGTGCGGGGCAGAACGGGTTAAGGGAAAAGGCCCTGGGATTATTGGAAGAGGCCGGATTGGCTGAGAGGGTGAACCATTTTCCCGGCCAGCTCTCCGGAGGAGAAAAGCAGAGGGCAGCGGTTGTCCGCGGACTGATTAACAGCCCGGCTTTGCTTTTTTGCGATGAGCCGACAGGAAACCTTGATTCTCAATCCGGGAGCGGGATTATCGCGCTGATAAGAAAGATAAAACTGGAGAATAAAATGACCGTGGTCTTAGTTACGCATAACGCGGAGTTAACACATCAGGCAGATAAGGTCTATAATTTAAAAGACGGAGTATTAGTTAATTAGCCTGCTTAACGGCAGCCAGGGAGGTAGAATGAAAGTCTATATCAACGGGAAATTTTACGAAAAGGACCAGGCCAAGGTTTCGGTGTTCGATCACGGCTTGCTTTACGGCGACGGCGTCTTTGAAGGCATCCGTTCATATAACCGCCTGGTCTTCAAGCTCAAGGAACACATTGACCGGCTTTTTGAATCCGCCAGGAGCATTATGCTCAAACCTCCCCTGACCAAAGAAGGGTTAATTAAAGCGGTTATCCTCACGTTAAAGAAGAACAATCTTAAGGATGCTTATATCCGCCTGGTGGTTACCCGCGGAGAAGGGGATTTGGGTTTAGACCCGCGTAAATGCAACGGTAATGCTACGGTTATTATTATTACCGATAAAATCGCTCTCTATCCCGAAGCATTATATAAGAAGGGCTTGAAGATTGTGACTGTGCCGACGGTCAGGAATCTCCCCGAGGCATTGAACCCGCAGATCAAGTCTTTGAATTATCTCAATAATATTTTAGCCAAGATTGAAGCGGTAAACGCCGGAAGCGATGAAGCGATTATGCTGGATTCTTTAGGTTATGTAGCTGAATGCACGGGAGATAATATTTTTATCGTCAAGGGTAAGCATCTTTATACTCCCCCGCAATGTATGGGGACGTTACGGGGTATTACGCGGGACGCGGTTTTAGAGATCGCGCGTAAAGATAAGATTCCCGCGCACGAACACGTGATCACGCGCCACGAAGTTTATATTTCCGATGAATGCTTCCTGACCGGGACAGCCGCGGAGATCATTCCGGTAGTTACGGTGGATGGCCGGGTTATCGGTGACGGAAAACCCGGAAAGCTCACCTCGCTGCTTTTAAAGAAATTCCGGGAAATGACCAGGAAAGAAGGAGTCAGATATTAATATGCTTTGCGATATTTGCAAAAAGAATGAGGCGACCGTACATCTGACCGAGATTATCGATGAGCAGATGAATGAGCTGCATTTATGCGAAGAATGCGCACGGCAAAAGAGCATAGCTATGGAGCAGCAGTTTGGCTTAAGCGATCTTTTGGCCGGGATGACTGATTTTGATAAATTGGAAAAAGAAGCAGAGCCCGTTACCGGTCTGAAATGCCCGAATTGCGGCTTAACTTATGCCGACTTCAAGAAAATCGGCAGGCTTGGCTGCGGCAATTGCTACAGTACTTTCAGTAAATACCTGGGGCCGCTGTTGAAGCGTATCCATGGTTCAACGCAGCATAGCGGGAAATACCCGTTTAAAATAACCCGGGATTTAAAAAAGAAGGTCGATACGCAGGAGCTGCGTATACGGCTGCAGAAGGCAATTGAGTCTGAAGCATTTGAAGAGGCGGCGAAATTACGCGACCAGATCAAGGGAATAGAAAATAAGAAGGAAAAATAAATATGCAGTTGAATGATTTCCTAAACCATACCAGCGAGTGGCTAAAAGGCACCGGGCCGAATTCTGATATTGTAATCTCCAGCCGTATCCGCCTGGCGCGTAATCTGGACAAAGAGGTTTTCCCGCATTGGGCAAATAAAACTCAAGGGCAGGCCACGCTGAACACCATTAAAGACGGCCTGGCCAGGGTGGATTTTTTAAAGCGGACAATGTTTTTTAACCTGGCGGATATTGACAGCGTGGATAAGCAATTTCTGGTAGAGCGCCACCTTATGTCCCTTGACCACGCCCAGAAAAGCGATAATAAGGCGCTGGTCGTGGATGAGGAGGAAATAATCTCCATTATGATTAACGAGGAAGACCATATCCGGACACAGGTGATGCAGTCGGGCTTTAATCTTTTTGAGGCCTGGGATATTATCAATGAGATCGATGATGCTTTGTCCAAAGAGCTTAATTTTGCTTTCCTGCCGGATTGGGGATACCTGACTGCCTGTCCGACGAATACCGGGACCGGCATGCGCGGTTCAGTGATGCTGCACTTACCGGCTTTGGTCATGTCCCGGACAATTGACCGGGTAATGGCGGCGATCGCCAAGCTTAGTTTTACCACCCGCGGCCTTTACGGCGAAGGCACGCATGCTATGGGTAATTTCTTCCAGATTTCCAATCAGGTCTCTTTAGGGCCGAGCGAAAATGAGATTATTGAAAGTATAAACGGTTTAATCCGCCAGATTATCGAGCAGGAGAATCAGGCACGGGAAAATCTGGTTTCTAAGAACGGTTCGCTCCTTGAAGACAGAATTAACCGGAGCCTCGGGATTTTAAAGAGCGCCAGGATTATTACCAGCCAGGAGACGGTAGAACTGCTCTCGATGGTCAGGTTAGGATGCGATTTAGGGATGATTAAAAATATTGACCGCCGCAGCATTAACGAATTGTTTATTATTACCCAGCCGGCGCATTTACAGAAAAAAGAAAATAAGAAGCTTTCTTCTGATGAGCGCGATTTAAAACGGGCGGAATTAATCAGGGAAAGGCTGGACATTCATTAAGGGAGGGTTGCATGTTTAATCGTTTTACTGAAAGGGCGCGTAAAGTAATCATTTTGGCTAAGGAAGAAGCAAGGCGTTTTAATCATGATTATATCGGCACTGAGCATATCCTCCTGGGTCTTATCCGTGAAGGCGAAGGCGTGGCCAGTACCGTATTGCAGAAGCTCGGCCTCTCTTTAGAAAATATACGCCTGGAGGTAGAGAAACTGGTCCAGCCCGGGCCGACCACTCAAATTATCGGAGATATTCCTTTTACCCCGCGGGCGAAAAAAGCGCTGGAGCTGGCCGCGGAAGAAGCGCGTTCGCTTGGCCATAATTATATTGGCACCGAACACCTCTTATTAGGGCTTATCCGTGAGGGTGAAGGCATAGCTTCACAGGTATTATTGAACCTGGGTTTGGATTTAAATAGCGTGCGTAATGAGGTCATGGAACTGCTGGGTTCAGCTTTACCCGGAGGCCAGGGCCTTGCCGGAGGCCAGCAGCCTAAGAGTAAGACCCCTGCGCTGGATGCTTTTGGCCGTGATTTGACGACTTTAGCTAAAGAAAATAAACTTGATCCGGTGATCGACAGGATGCAGGAGATCGAGAGGGTTATCCAGATCTTAAGCCGGCGCACTAAAAATAATCCGGTTCTTTTAGGCGAGGCAGGAGTGGGAAAAACCGCTATTGTCGAGGGCCTGGCCCAGGCAATTATCGCCGGGAATGTCCCGGAAATATTGCGCGGCAAGCGGCTGATTACCCTGGATCTGGCTTTAATGGTTGCCGGGACCAAATACCGCGGCCAGTTTGAAGAAAGAATTAAGGCGGTAATGGAAGAGATCAAGCGTTCGCAGGACGTCATTATTTTTATTGATGAGCTGCATACTTTAGTCGGAGCAGGAGCGGCCGAGGGCGCGATCGACGCCTCCAATATTTTAAAGCCGGCGCTCTCGCGCGGCGAAATGCAATGTATCGGCGCCACGACTATGGATGAATACAGGAAGCATATAGAGAAGGATGCGGCTTTAGAGCGCAGGTTCCAGACGATTATGGTCGAACCTCCCTCAGTAGACCAGGCTATTGAGATATTAAAGGGTTTGCGCGAGAAATACGAGACACACCACCGGGTTACTTTTAAAGACGAGGCTCTGGAAGCAGCGGTAAAATTATCCGACCGTTATATCTCAGGAAGGTTCCTACCGGATAAAGCAATTGATTTAATGGATGAGGCAGGAAGCCGCGCCAGGCTTAACGTCTTGATTGTGCCGCCGGACATAAAGTCCCTGGAGGGCAAGGTAGAATCTTTACGGAAAGAAAAAGAGTTATTTATCAAGAGTCAGGATTTTGAGAAGGCAGCATCCTTGCGCGACCAGGAAAGGCAGACGCGCCAGGAGCTGGAGCAATTAAACGGTGAATGGTCGCAGGCCAAAGATAAAACGCGGCCGGAAGTAGGCGAAGAGGACATCGCTAAAATCGTGTCTCAATGGACCGGGATCCCGCTATTCCGGTTGGAAGAAAAAGAGACCGAGAAATTACTCAAGATTGAAGATGAATTGCATAAGCGCGTAATCGGCCAGAATGAGGCGATCTCCGCTATTGCCCACGCGGTCAGGCGTTCGCGCGCAGGTATTAAAGATCCCCGCAGGCCGATCGGTTCATTCGTATTTTTAGGGCCTACCGGCGTGGGAAAATCCCTGTTGGCCCGGGCCTTAGCCGAATTTATGTTCGGCGACGAAGACGCGCTTATCCAGTTAGATATGTCTGAATATATGGAAAAATTCAATGTTTCGCGTTTAATCGGCGCTCCGCCAGGATATGTGGGGTATGAAGAGGGCGGCCAGCTTACCGAAAGGATCCGCCGCCGGCCGTACGCGGTGATCCTGCTGGATGAGATTGAAAAAGCGCATCCGGACGTATTTAATTTATTACTGCAGGTTTTTGAGGAAGGCCGTCTTACCGACAGCTTCGGCAGAAAAGTCGATTTTCGCAATACCGTGATTATTATGACTTCCAATGTCGGAGCAGACCTGATCCGCAAAGCCGGCTCGCTGGGCTTTAAGACGCAAAAAGAAGAAGTCACCTATCAGGAGATGAAAGACAAACTGCTGGAGGCGGTAAAGCATACCTTTAAACCGGAGTTCTTAAACCGGATTGACGATATTATAGTTTTTCGGCAATTAATGAAGGAAGACTTGTACCGTATCGTCGATATTGAAATAGGCCAGGTTGCCAGCCGTTTAAAAGAGCAGAATATTTCTTTGGAGGTCTCCCTGGAAGCTAAGGAGCTCCTGATCGATAAGGGGTTTGACCTGGTCTTCGGCGCCCGGCCCCTGAAAAGAACAATCCAGAGGTTCCTGGAGGACCCGCTGGCCTCGGAGATAATCTCTAAGCGGTTTAAGGAAGGTTCAGCCGTGAAAGTAACGCGTAAGAACGGGGAGCTGGTTTTCGAATAATGATAAAACGATTCTTTATTTTAATAGGCAGCCGGGTCATCTCCTTTATGTATTTTTTAGGAGGTCTGGCTAATTTAACCGCTCAGACGGTTTACTTTATTTTTGTCCCGCCGTTTAAAAAGGACCGCGTGTTTGAGCAGGCAAAAAAGGCCGGTTACGACAGCTTGCCTATAGTCGCGCTCGTATCTTTGTTCATTGGTTTTATCTTTGCGCTCCAGACCGCGTATTTTATGCAGCGCATTGGTTCGGAAATTTATATTGCCAGTATGGTCGCGCTCTCTATCGTGCGCGAATTAGGCCCGGTAATTACGGCGCTAATCGTAGCCGGCAGGGTGGGCGCTGCCATCACCGCGGAGTTAGGTTCGATGCAGGTCACTGAACAGGTGGATGCCCTGGAGACCCTGGCGTCTAATCCCATAAAATACCTGGTTGTCCCGCGCTTTTTGGCCTTGAGCATAATGCTGCCTTTGTTGACCCTTTACTCCGACGCCATCGGTATACTCGGAGGTTATATCATCTGCGTATTTAAGCTGGGGATATCCTCAAGCCTTTATATAAAAGTGACTAGCGAGGCTTTGTTCTACAAAGACCTTTTTACCGGTTTATTCAAGACAATATTTTTCGGCATGATCATTGCCCTGGTTTCCTGCTATGAAGGCTTCAATGTGCAGGGCGGAGCAGAAGGCGTGGGCCGGGCCACTACCCGTTCGGTGGTCTTTAGCTTTATTATGATCATTATCGCCGACTGTTTCTTTACCGCTATGTTTTATTTTATATTCCCGTAAAAAATGATTGAGATATCCGGATTACATAAGGCGTTAGGCGGACATAAGGTTTTAAACGGAGTGCACCTTAAGATAGATAAGGGTATTACCTGCGTGATCATCGGCCGCTCCGGCTGCGGTAAATCGGTTTTACTTAAACACATCGTAGGTATTTTAAAACCGGAAAAAGGAAAGGTTGTAATTGGCGGCCGGGAAGTAGGGGCGTTGAATGAAAAAGAACTAGACGCCTTGCGCCTGAAGATCGGCATGGTCTTCCAGGGAGGCGCGTTATTTGATTCCATGACCGTCGGTGAAAATGTCGGCTTTGGCCTGATTGAGCACGACCATATCCCGCAGCGCAAGCTCCTGGAGAGGATAGAAGAGTCATTGGCCCTGGTCGGTTTACACGGTATAGCTAACCTTATGCCTTCGGAGCTAAGCGGCGGGATGCGTAAGCGCGTGGCCCTGGCCCGGGCAATTTGCATTAAGCCCGAGATCATATTGTACGATGAGCCGACTACCGGAGTAGACCCGATTACGGCCGATAGTATAAATGAATTAATCAAAGATTTGCACGATAAATTGAAAGTTACCTCCATTGTAGTCACGCACGATATGAAAAGCGCCTATAAGGTGGCGGATAAAATAGCCATGCTTTACCACGGTAAGATTATCGCCGAGGGCGCTTCCGAGGAGATCCAAAATTCCAAAAATCCGATTGTGCATCAGTTTATTAACGGGCTGGCTGTCGGCCCGATAACCGAGACACTGGAACGTTTTAGATAACGGAGGATAAATTATGATATTCGGCAAAACAAAATTAGAGATGAAGGTGGGGATTTTTGTTTTTATCGGCCTGGTTATACTCGTAGTCTTTATCCTCTCTATCGGAGGAGTGAAGACCTGGTCTTCGGGCTATAAAGTGGATTTCATTTTTAATTTTGTCAACGGGGTCAAGCGCGGCGCTCCGGTAAGATTTGCCGGGGTAGACGTCGGAGAGGTTAAAGCCATCAAGTTCTATTATGACTCCGAAAAAGTAAAAACTAAAGTGCGCCTGACCTGTTGGGTGAGTAAGCGTGTCGGCATCCCCTTGGATTCCAAGATTTGGGTGAATACTTTGGGGCTTTTGGGAGAGAAGTATGTTGAAATCATACCTGGCCAGGATTACGGCCAGATTATGGCCGCGGGCCAGGAGATAGACGGAGAAGACCCGCTACCCATGAATGAGATTATGAAAGATGCCAAAAATATCGCGGATAATGTTAATATCGGGATAGAAAAGATATTGCATAAAGAAGGTACTGTCGGAAAGCTTTTGTATGACGATAAGATCTATAATGAGCTGGACGCCCTGGTTACCGACATAAAGAAGCATCCCTGGAAACTGTTTTTTAAGACTAAAGAGAAAAAATAAAATGCCGCGCCTTAAAACTGTGTTTGCCTGCCAGAGTTGCGGGTACCAATCCCCCAAGTGGTTAGGCCGATGCCCGGACTGCTCAAGCTGGAATTCATTCGTCGAGGAGGATTATGCCTCCCCCGCCTCTAAAACTAAAGAACGGGTTGCCTTATATAAAGATGAACCGGTATTGCTTAGGGATGTTGAGGCTAAAGAAGAAGCGCGCCTTAAAACAGGCATAACGGAATTAGACCGGGTTTTAGGCGGAGGGATAGTCAGCGGCTCGGTAATTTTAATCGGCGGAGATCCCGGTGTCGGTAAATCCACCATATCTTTACAGGTATCCAACCAGTTAGCCCGGCATGGCGCGACTATTCTCTATATTAGCGGAGAAGAGAGCGTATTTCAGACCAAGTTGCGGGCCAAGCGTTTAGGCTCACATGAGTCTGAGCGGCTTTATATCGTTAACCAGACGGATTTATCTTTAATCGTTGAGTACATTAAAAAGCTTAAGCCCGCTGTAGTCATTATTGATTCTATCCAGGTTGTTTTTGACCCGGGGATCAGTTCTTCTGCCGGGAGTGTCAGCCAGGTAAGGGAGTGCTCCGGGATGCTTACGCAGTTAGCTAAAACAACCGGGACCTCCATTTTTATTATCGGGCATGTAACCAAAGAAGGCACCCTTGCCGGCCCGCGGGTTTTAGAGCACATCGTCGATACGGTCCTGTATTTTGAAGGCGACAGGTTTTCCATCTACCGGATCTTACGCGCGGTAAAGAACAGGTTTGGCTCAACCAACGAGATAGGCGTTTTTGAAATGAGCAGCCAGGGATTAACCGAAGTCAAGAATCCTTCGGAGATATTTCTTTCGGAAAGGCCTCAGGGGGTAGCCGGCTCAGTAGTTACTTCAATAGTGGAGGGCTCGCGTCCGCTTTTGGTTGAGATACAGTCTTTGGTGGCTCGCTCGAGTTTTGGCTACGCCCGCAGGCGTGCGCAAGGGTTTGATTCCAATCGCCTGAGCCTTTTGGTGGCGGTCCTGGAGAAAAGGATAGGCCTGGCCCTGGAGACAGAGGATATTTTCGTCAATGTTGCCGGAGGCATAAAAATAGAAGACCCTTCGGCGGATCTGGCCGTAGCCGTAGCCATAGCCTCGGCGTTTCGCGAACAAGTAGTGATTCCCGCTACGGCGATCCTGGGTGAAGTGGGCCTAAGCGGCGAAATCCGCAGCACGCATCAGATTATGCTGCGCGTAAATGAGGCGGAAAAGCTAGGTTTTAAATATTGCCTCCTGCCCAGGAATAATCATAAAAATATTAAAAATTATAAAGGCAATATTGAGCTGATTCCCGTAGCGAATTTAAAAGAGGCTTTAGATATCGCCTTAAGCCGAAAAAGTATACCTCCGGCAGGCGAGGGAGGAGGAAGGCAATGAATTTATTATTTCCGCGTATTCTATTTTTAATCGCTAGCACGCTGGTAGGTTATCAGGCGGCGGATTTGACGGGCGCCCTTATCGGCGGCATATTAGGCTTAATAATCATTATCCTTGAAGTAGGGCTGCGTAAAGTTTCGGTGAACGGGCTTTCCAGCGTAGTATTCGGATTGATCTTAGGTTTAATCATGGCCAAATTAGTGGGAGATGCCTTTAGCATTACCCCGCTTCCTCCGGACGCTCTTTATTCCACCAGGGTTATTTTAACGCTTATATTTTGTTATCTCGGTATGGTCATAGCGCTGCGCGGTAAAGATTCATTCAACATCATTATACCCTATGTGCGCCTGCGCCGCCAGGACCAGGCCGCCGATATCGTGGTCCTGGATACCAGCGTGATTATAGACGGCAGGATCGTGGATATCTGTAAGACTAAATTTATTTCCGGAAAGGTCATTATCCCTAAATTTGTTTTAAGGGAATTGCAGCAGATTGCCGATTCCACCGACCCGATCAAGCGCCAGCGGGGCAGGCGGGGGCTAGAGATCCTGAATACGATCCAGAAGGACTCCGGCCTGGATATCGTTATACACGAAGAGGATTTTCCCGAGACTAACGAAGTAGACGCTAAGCTTGTAAAATTAGCTAAACTTTTAGAGGCAAAAATCCTGACCGTCGATTTTAATTTAAACCGGGTAGCCACAATCCAGGGGATCAAGGTCTTGAATATAAATGAATTAGCTAACGCGCTTAAGCCCGTGGTTTTTCCCGGAGAAGAAATGCAGATTAAATTAATCAAGGAAGGCAAGGAGCATAACCAGGCAGTAGGCTATCTTGATGACGGGACTATGGTTGTAGTGGAAGAGGCGCGCCGCTTAATCGGCCAGGAAGTCCGGGCCGTAGTGACCTCAGTCCTCCAGACCCAGGCCGGAAGGATGATTTTCACCAAATTAGAGCGATAGGCTATTATGGTTAGTGCGATAATTGTCGCTGCCGGCAAAGGCAGGAGATTCGGACATAAAGTTTCCAAGGCTGTTTTGCCTTTAAATTCCCGGCCGGTCATTGCCTATTCGCTGGCGGTATTCAACGCGCACCCGCAGGTAAAAGAGATCATTGTCGTAGGCAATCCCGGGAATATTTTGGCCCTGCGCGATATCGTCAAGCGGGAAAAAATTGCTAAAGATATCAAGATTGTCCCCGGAGGTAAAGAGCGCCGGGATTCCGTGGCCAAGGGCTTACAGGTAGTCGATCCGAAGGCAGGTTTTATCTTGATCCACGATGCAGCCAGGCCTTTTATCACCAAGGTTCTGGTATCGTCAGTGATAAAAGGAGCGCAAAAAAATGGAGCAGCTATTGCGGCTGTACCGGTAAAAGCGACCATCAAAAAAGTCCAAAGCGGATTAGTCGTAGAAAAGACATTGGATAGGAAAAGCCTCTGGGAGATCCAGACCCCGCAGGTATTTAAAAAAGGCCTGATTTTAAAAGCGTATAAGAAATTCAAGCGTCTGCCGGCTACAGACGATGCGATGTTAGTGGAAAGGCTGGGGGCCAAGGTGAAAGTGGTTTTAGGTTCATCTAGCAATATCAAGATAACTACGCCGGAGGATTTTATAATTGCGAAAGGAATAGCCGGATTATGGAAAACCGCATAGGTATAGGTTACGATATACACCGTTTGGTGGGCGGCCGCGAATTATTCATCGGCGGCATAGAGATACCTTATATTAAAGGCTTGCTGGGCCATTCTGACGCCGATGTTTTGATCCATGCCATATGCGACGCGCTCCTCGGCGCTATTGCCGCAGGCGATATCGGGAAATTATTCCCCGACACCGACCCCGAATACCGGGGTATCCGCAGCCGGGAGTTATTAAAAACAGTTTTGGGATTAGTGCATAAAAAAGGTTATAAGATAATTAACGTAGATACGGTTATTATTGCCGAGGAACCGAACCTCTCGGCGTTTAAAAACAGGATCCAGGAAAACTTAAGCACAATTATGAAGATAGATAAAAATTGCGTGGGCATTAAGGCTAAGACCAACGAAGGGCTGGGCGCATTGGGCAGTAAAGAGGGGATTGCCTGCTATGCCGTTGTTTTGGTCAGGAAGGAGAGCTTATTATGATTTTCCTCGCACAGATATTATTATTAATTTTAGGATTGATTATTATTAAGAATATGGTGGTCGCGGTTTTTTTCTACCGGGAGATAAAAACAGCCCAAAGCAAAGACCCGGCTGCCAAGAGTTTTATTGAGATCCTGCTTTTATACCAGGGCCTGCATGCTTTAGTTGCTTACCGCGTGGGTAATTTCTTTTACCGGATAAAATTTTTCTTCCTGGCCCGGTTTATTTCGCAGTTGGCCCGCTGGGCTACCGGTATTGAAATACACCCCGGAGCCAGGATCGGCAAGGGCCTGTTCATTGACCACGGCATGGGCGTGGTTGTCGGTGAAACTGCGATTATCGGGGATAATGTATTACTCTACCAGGGCGTCACTTTAGGCGGAACCGGCCTTGAGCAGGGTAAGCGCCACCCGACGATCGGCAATAATGTGGTTATCGGAGCAGGCGCCAAGATCCTGGGTAATATTACCATCGGTGATAATTCTTATATCGGAGCTAATGCCGTAGTGATCAAGGATGTGCCTGCAAATTCAACAGTCGTGGGCGTGCCGGGGAGGATCACCAAGCAGGAGGGCAAGAAGATCGATATCAGCCTTGACCATATCCATGTACTTGACCCGATCATGCAGTCCATTGAAGAGCTGGAGAAAAGAATCGATAAGTTAGAAAAATAAACTGCCTATCTTTTGATGTCTATTCATATACATAATTCCTTATCCGGGAATAAAGAAGAATTCCATCCCTTAAAACCAACAGAGGTCAAGATGTATGCCTGCGGGCCTACGGTTTACGATGAGCCGCATATCGGCCATGCGCGCAGCGCCTATATATTTGACGTTATTAGAAAGTATCTTGTTTATAAAGGATACAAAGTAAAATTTGTGCGTAACGTTACTGATGTGGATGATAAAATCATTAATAAGGCCAGAGAAGAATTTCCAGACGAAGATTTAAATTCCAGCTTTAAGAAAGTAGCGGAAAAATACCTTAAGTCTTATCATGAAGCTTTAAAAAGTTTAGGTATAGAGACGAACGGGATAATCGAACCTAAGGCCAGCGAATATATTCCCAAGATGTTGACCTTTATCCAGAGATTAATCGACCGGGGCGCAGCTTATGTTTCAGGCGGAGATGTTTATTTTGATATTACTAAGGCTAAAAATTACGGGAAATTATCCAATCAGTCGCTGGATAAGATGGAATCAGGTGCGCGTGTAGCCGCAAATGAAAATAAACGTAACGCGCTGGATTTTGCGCTTTGGAAATCCGCCAAGGAAAACGAACCCTCCTGGGAGAGCCCCTGGGGAAAAGGCCGGCCTGGCTGGCACATTGAATGTTCGGTAATGAGTTCGGATATCTTAGGCGATGAATTCGATATCCACGGCGGAGGCATAGATTTAATATTCCCGCATCATGAAAATGAAATCGTCCAGTCCGAAGCAGCCGGAGAGAAATTTGCCAGATATTGGATCCACCACGGCCTGCTCACCATCAACGGCCAGAAAATGGCCAAATCGCTGGGAAATTTTGTGACTGTGAAAAGTTTTCTGGATAAATATAAGAACGCTGATTTACTCAAATTATTATTTCTCTCCACGCATTACGCGCATCCGGTTGATTATACTAATGAAAAAATCCAGGAAGCCAGACAGGCGTTAGAAAAGATTACTATCTTATTGGATAAGATAACGAATAAGAATCCTTGTTCTAAAATCAAAAATGCCGAGCTAAGCGCTTTAAAAAATAAATTCATGGCGGCAATGGACGACGACTTTAACATGCCGCAGGCACAAGCTGCCATTTTTGAATTAGTCAATGCCATGAATAAAAATATCAATGATCCTGGTTTTATCTGCGAGGGTAAAGCCTTATTATTTGAATTAAGCGGGGTTTTAGGCCTGCAATGTGATAAACCCGGGGATAAGGATATATCCAAGGAAGAGCAGGCTCTAATCAACAGGCGCAATGATGCTAAGAAGCAGCGCAATTTTTCCGAAGCTGATAAGATTCGCCAGGAATTAGAAGCTAAGGGTATCATCTTAGAGGATACTAAAGACGGAACAATTTGGCGTAGAAAGCTATGAAAGGCAAATTCATTACATTTGAAGGTTCAGAGGGATGCGGCAAGAGTACCCAGTCAGCCATGCTTTATGAGTATCTTAAAGCCAAGGGCAAGCGCGTTATCTATTTGCGCGAGCCCGGCGCTACCAAGATCAGCGAGAAGATCCGCGATATTCTCCTGGATGCCAAAAATCAAGCCATCGCTGCGCAATGCGAGATGCTTCTTTACATGGCTAGCCGGGCGCAGATTGTCGCCGAGGTTATTGAGCCGGCGCTTAAAAAAGGAGTAATGGTTATCTGCGACAGGTTCCTGGATTCCACGCTGGCTTATCAGGGCTATGGTCTAGGTATGAATATCGGTCTGATCAGAAAGGTCGGAGCATTTACTACCCGCGGCATAACCCCGGACTTGACTTTCTTTTTAGACCTGGCGGTTAAGCACGGGCTCAGACACCGCCAGGCAAATCTGGACCGTATTGAAATGCGTTCGGTCAACTATCATTTACGCGTGCGCAGGGGTTATCTGAAATTAGCTCAACAAGAGCCAAAACGGATCAAGGTCGTGAAGGTAGAAAAAGATAAATATAAAACCCAGGGCGCGATCAGAAAACTGGTAGAAAAATATGTCCTTTAGCGCAATTAAGGGCCAGGATAGGCCGGTAGAGATTATTAAGACTTATATAGAGAATGCGCGGATGGAGGGAGGATATTTATTCTCCGGTCCTGAAGGCATAGGCAAGAAAATGGCTGCTCTGGCCTTAGCCAAGGCTTTGAATTGCCTGGAAGCCAAAACCGACGCTTGCGGCCATTGCGCCTCCTGTTTGAAAATAGAAAATAGCCGGCATCCGGATGTGCGTGTAATTTCAGGCGGGGAGGCCCAACTGAAAATAGAGGCTATCCGGCAGTTGCAGAAGGATATAAATCTTAAGGCCTATGAAGGAATTTTTAAGGTTTACATCATTGATAATGCCCATACTTTGTCTGCCGAAGCAGGGAACTGCTTATTAAAGATCCTGGAAGAGCCTCCCCAGAAGAGCCTGATCATCCTGGTTAGCGATAAGCCAAACCTGCTTTTTAAGACGATTATTTCCCGGTGCAAGATTGTAAAATTCCTGCCGCTAAAAAGAGAGGTTCTGGAAGAAATTTTGAAAAAAGAATATAAACTGGACATTCAATTTGCGCATTTTTTGGCCTATTTTTCTGAAGGCAGGCTGGGCCGGGCCTTAAAGTTAAAAGACGGCGGGATACTGGCTAAGAAAAATAATCTCATTGATAAATTTGTCCTTAGCCCCCGTCCGGATATGGAGAGCCTGGCGCAGCAGGATAAGGAAGATGTGCGTTTTTCTTTAAATTTACTGGCTGCCTGGTTCAGGGACATTTATTTACTGAAAGCCGGCCTAGCGGAACAGGAGATTATCAATACTGACCGCCGGGAGGAATTAACGCATTCGGCCAGGGGTTTTTCGTTTTTTGATTTAGAGACGATTTTTACAAACCTGTCTGCGGCGATAGCCTGTTTAGAAAAGAATGTCAACACGCGATTATTGCTGTTTAACCTGAGGATGGAATTATGGAAAGCTTAATTTTTGTGCGCTTGAGGGATTCCGGCCAGGTTTATCCCTATAATAGCGGCGG
>JAQUMI010000014.1 GCA_028718225.1 Candidatus Omnitrophota bacterium
CGCCTTCAGCCGGCGCTTCTTCTTTCATCGGAGCAGCTACGCTTAAGATTATTGCGCCCGGGTCATTCAGGACCTTTACACCTTGCGGCACGATAACATCTTTAACATGGATGGATTCACCCATTTTAAGCTGGGTAACATCTACTTCAATATTCTTGGGGATACTGGTAGGAAGACACTCTACTTCCAGTTCCCAAAGTATGTGCTCCAGTGAGCCGCCTTCCTGCTTTACTCCGATAGATTCACCTTTAGCCTCCACGGGAATATTTACTTTAATGGCCTTAGTCAGGGATATCTGATTAAAATCTACATGGAGAATCTCTCCATGGACCGGGTCATGCTGGATCTCCTTAATTAGACATGACCGCGATTTCTGCTTTTTGTCATCTTTGATATTTAAATTAATCACCACGCCCTCAATCCTGTGGTGATGCACCAACTGCACGAGCTGGCGGTGTGAAAGCTTAAGCGCCAGGGCCTCTTTGCCTTCGGCATAAACTACAGCCGGAATAAAACCCTTATCCTTCAAGGCCTTGACCTTACCCCGGCCAACCTCTTGCCTTATTTCTGCATCCAAAAATAGTTCTTCCATTTTAAACTTTTCTCCTTTAGTCAAACAATGAGCTGACTGACTCTTCGTTATGAATCCTTTTGATTGCCTCGCCCAGAAGATTCGCCACGCTTAAAACCCTGATTCTCGGGTGAGTTTTATCCTTAGCCAGCGGGATACTGTCTGTTATCACCAACTCTTTTAAATTCACGCATTTATCCAAACGCTCTATCGCCGGACCCGATAAAACACCGTGGGCAATCGCCGCGTAGATATTTTTCGCGCCGGCTTTTTTAAGCGCCTCCACTCCTTCAAAAAGGGAACTTCCGGTAGCAATCAAGTCATCGACGATAATCGCATTCTTGTCTTCAACCTCGCCTAGGATATGCATTGCCTCGGTCTTCTCCGGAGACTCCCGGCGTTTATCAATAATCGCTAGTGGCACACCCATTCTCTTGGCATAAGCCCGGGCCATTTTAATCCCCCCAACATCCGGAGAAACCACTACCAGATCTTTGATTTTCTGGTCGAAATAATCTATAAAGACACCTATGGAAAAAAGATGGTCCACCGGTATATCAAAAAATCCCTGGATCTGGCCCGCGTGTAAATCCATAGTCAGGACTCTATTTGCTCCGGCGGTAGTCAAAAGATTAGCCACCAGTTTTGCCGTAATCGGCACGCGCGGCTGATCTTTCCTGTCCTGTCGGGCATAACCAAAATAAGGAACAACTGCGGTTATGCGCTGGGCGGATGACCTTCTCATGGCGTCCATCATAATCAAAAGTTCCATAAGATTCTCATTGGAGGGGGGGCAGGTCGGCTGAACCACAAAAACATCTTTACCGCGGATATTTTCATTTATCTTTACGCGGATCTCCCCTTCGCTGAATTTGGTTACCAGTGCCTCCGATAACTTGACCTTAAGATATTTACAGATATCCCGCGCTAATTCAGGGTGCGCGTTGCCGCTAAATATCGCTAGCTTATCCATATCTACCTCTTCTCCTTTAAGATTCTCGCCGGAACGCCTACGGCTTTCTTATTATCCGGAATATTTTTTAGAATTACTGAACCGGCTCCGGTCAACGCGCCCCTGCCGACTCTGACCGGAGCAACCAGGATTGTATCCGAACCAATAAGTGCGTTATCTTTTATGACTGTGGTGTGTTTAGAGCGGCCGTCAAAATTCGCGGTGACCGTGCCTGCGCCTATATTGGCCCGGGCGCCTACCACTGCATCTCCGATATAAGAAAAATGTTTGATAAAGGTCTTTGCGCCAATACTAGCGCGGTTAATTTCGATAAAATTACCTAAGGTTGCATCATCGGAAACTCTTGTGCCTTCCCTCAGGTGGGCGAAGGGGCCGACAGAACAACGTTTTCCAATTTTAACATTCCTTTCTATAACTGTAAAGGGATAAATCACCGAATCCCGGCCTATTTGGGTACCGTAACTTATGAAGGTAGAATAGGTATCCGCTATAGTGACTCCGCTGCGCATGAATTTCTCATTAATGCGCTGCTGCATAATCAGATTGGCCCGGGCTAATTCCAGCCGCGAGTTTATGCCGATGGCTTCATGGATATCGACGATCTTAATTCCATCAACCAACTTACCCTGCCGATAAAGTATTTTTATGGCATCGGTAAGGTAATATTCTTTTTTACGGTTATCCGGCCGGACTTTTTTTAAAGCAACTTCCAGGCTGGTTTTATTAAAACAAATAATACCGGTGTTAACCTCTTTGATCTCCTTTTCAAAATCATCCGCCTCTTTCTCTTCAACTATCGCGGATATGCTAGAGTATCTATCGCGCAGGATGCGGCCATACCCTTTTGGTTTATTCATCCGGGCAACCAGTAAAGTCGCATCCAGCTTATTCTCGGTATGGTATTTCAGGAGCTTATCTACGCTCTCCTTTTTAAGTAACGGCGTATCCCCGTAAAGCACTAAAACCGTACCCTTAAAACCCTTTAGCTTAAGCAAGGCATCTTTAACCGCATCGGCTGTACCCAGAAGCCTTCTTTGCCTGACCGCGGTAATATCCGGGGGGAGCTCTTTTCTGATGGTTTCATACTGATACCCCAAAACCATAACCGTCTTAGCGGGTTTTAGAGAACGCGTAAGATCAAGTACATAAGCGAGCATAGACCGGCCGCATACTTTATGCATGACCTTAGGGATGCTGGATTTCATCCGCTCACCCTTACCCGCCGCCAAAATTACTACCGCAATATTTTTATGCATATCTATTAAGCTGGGACGCATGGATTCGAACCATGATAGCGAGACCCAAATTCTCGTGTCCTACCATTGGACGACATCCCAAATCAGCGTTAAATCTAGGCAGCCCCTTTTGCTTTCTCCTGTTCGTAGGCATATAAGATTGTTTTCTGCAGATATTCCCGAAAACTTTGAGTTATAGGATGGGCAATATCCTTATGTTCCAATTGAGCTGAAGAGCTATCCTCCCCTTCGACCGGCTTAGAGCTTTGGGGAAACGCCGAAGCACATTGGTTACAATATTTACTGCGCATTTCGTTTTTAAAACCACACTTGGGACAAGGTTGTTTTACTTTTCTTGAAGGCATGGCGATAAATAAACCGTTTGTCCCTTCAATTACTTTTATATTCCTGACCACAAAGGCATTGTCAAAAGTTACCGTAGCATATGCCTTGAGTTTCTTGTCCGGTGAATCTCTTAGGGCTACCTTGGTCTCCGTTATCTCCATATTGACCCTCCCTGACTGCCGACGGCAGTCCTCCCTGCCGGTTGGCAGGCTAGTTGCTCTCGACTAAACTGTACTTACCGCAAATACGCGCCAAGGGCCCCCCTCTTTTTTGAGCCTCCGGGCTAAAGTTACGGCTTTACTTTCTGAAGAAACAATGGCAAAGACCGCTCCGCCGCTTCCGGACATCAAGATATTCTTTAGCCTCAGGCGCTTGAGCTTTTCTTTAATTCGCCTGACTTCAGGATACAGTTTTAAAGTAACCGGTTCTAAGCTATTAGATAAAAGACCCGGCTCAAAAAGGGGATTCTTTTTGGTCAATTTTGAGATTATTATTTTAACATTTGAGGCGGGCTTTGTCAACCCAGAAAAGGCCCTGCCTGCCGGCAGGCAGGTATCCCATCTCTCATATATCCTGGGGGTAGAAACATGTATTTCCGGCACAACCAGTATATGCCAGAGCTTGACTCTGTTCAGCTCTTTTAAAACATGAACCTCCTCCCCGCGGCCCTCTCCTTGGGCAAAAGGCGTATCATAAATAAAAAAAGGCACGTCGCTGCCTAATTGAGCGCCCAGCGCAGCCAGCCTGGGTTTATCAAGCTGCAGCCCCCAGAGTTTATTTAAAGCCAATAATATGCCCGCGGCATTGCTTGAACCGCCGCCTAAACCTGCTCCGGCGGGAATATGCTTGGTGATTTTAATATCCAGGCCTTTTTTTACTTTAAATTCATCCTGCAATAGCTTTGCCGCCTGCCAGCAAAGATTAGACTTGCCCCGGGGGATACTGGGATCAGAACAGTAGACCTTGATTAAATTATCCCGGCGGTTTTTTAAAATTATTTTATCGCGGAGGCTTATTCTTTCAAAAAGCGTACTGAGTTTATGGTAATTATCGGGGCGTTTGCTGATAATTTCAAGGGCTAGGTTTACTTTGGCGAAGGAATAAATGACCAATTTACTTACATTTAGAAAAACAGGTTAAGGCCGCTTTTTCAATATCGGCGCTCGTAAGTTTATACTCTTTTAAAAGTTGGGCCGGCTCGCCGGATTGGCCGAACCTATTCCTTATGCCTATGCGCATTACCCTGGTGGGGTTATTCTCCGCCACTATTTCATCGATACTGGAAGCCAGGCCTCCAATGATATTATGCTCTTCGCAGACAATTATCCCGCGGGTTTCCCGGGCAGCTTTAAGTATTACCTGTGTATCCAACGGCCTTAAGCTATGCATATTAATCAGGCGCGCCTTAATTCCCTGTTTAGCTAAATTGCCGACGGCAACCAGGGCTTCGGCGACCATAATCCCGCAGGCGACTATCGTAACATCGCTGCCTTCAACCAATATCTGGGCCTTGCCTAATTCGAACTTTCCCTTATTCTCCAGGGTCGGCACTTTCGGCCTGCCCAATCTTATGTAAAACGGACCATTTATGCTAACTGCGGCGTTAATCGCCTCGGTAGTTTGTGGCCCGTCACAAGGCACCAGGATATTTATATTCGGAATTACCCGCATAAGGGCGATATCTTCCAGGGCCTGATGGCTGGCGCCATCCGGACCGACAGAAATACCGGCATGCGTGGCGACGATTTTAACATTAAGATTACCGTAACAAATGGAATTACGCACCTGGTCCCAGGCGCGGCCGGAAGCAAAAATCGCAAAAGTTGAAACAAAAACTGTCTTGCCGCAAGAAGCCAGGCCGGCTGCCGCAGCCATCATATTCTGTTCAGCCACTCCGAAATTAAAAAACCTGCCGGGAAATTCCCTGGCGAATAAACCGGTGCGCGTAGAACTGGATAAATCCGCATCCAAAACAACAATATCCTTGTTGGTTTTACCCAGCTCAACCAAAGCCTTGCCGTAACAATCGCGCTGGTAAAGTTGTTCAACCATTTCTTTAAGCTAGCTCCTCCAAAGCCCTCTCTGTTTCCTCTTTTGTGGGAGCCCGGCCATGAAAGTCTACCGTATTCTCCATAAAAGATACACCTTTACCTTTGACTGTCCGGGCGATAATGATTACCGGTTTGTCCTTAATTGACTTTGCCTGGTCGTAAGCATCCAGAATCTGCCGCATATTATGGCCGTCTATCTCAAGCGTATGCCAACCAAAGGCTTTCCATTTATCGGCTACCGGCTCTAAGTTCATTACATCCCGGGTTGATCCGTCAATCTGAAATCCGTTATAATCCAGGATTGCGCAGATATTACTGCACTTATAATGGCTGCAGGCCATCGCCGCTTCCCAGATATTGCCTTCCTGCGTCTCTCCGTCGCCAAGCAGGACATAGACCCGGTAATCTTTCTTGTCTATTTTAGACGCAAGGCTCATCCCTAAGGCAACCGATAAACCCTGGCCGAGCGAGCCCGAAGAAACCTCAACGCCCGGGGTGCGCCGGTCAGGGTGCCCCTGAAGCAGAGAACCAAGCTCGCGTAGAGTCATAAGAGTTTCCTGGGGAAAATAACCCGATTCTGCTAGGACCGCGTACCAGAGCGGGCAACAGTGGCCTTTAGACATATGGAATCTGTCCCGGTCGGGCCATTGGGGGTTTTTCGGGTCGTGTTTTAAAACCGAAAAGAATAAAGCAGTAATTAAATCTGTCGCCGAGAGGCTTCCTCCGGGATGGCCTGAACCAGCCTTGGCAATCATCTGGATGATCAGGCGCCTGGTAAACCTGGCTCTCTCTTCTAATTCCTTAATTTGATTTTGTGCTGCCGGCATTTTTATCTAAACTTTCTATTTTCTTTCTAACGCTTTCCTGCTTTGGGTCAAGCCCTAATGACCTCTGCCAATTGAATTTTGCTTTAGCAATTTCTTTTAATTTAAAATACGTATCTCCCAAATGGTCATAGATGACCGGGTCTTCCATTAAAGAGGCTGCCTTTTCCAAGAGCTTCCTTGCCTCTCTTGTCCTGCCTTTCTTAAAATACAACCAACCCAGGCTATCGATATAAGCCCCGTTGTCTGGCTCAAGGCGTAGGGCTTTTTGAATCATTGTTTCGGCCTGAGGCAAATTCCTGTTCTGCTCGACAAACGCATAACCCAAGAAATTCAGGGCCTCGGCATAATCCGGATTCAACTCCAGCGCTTTTTTTAATTCCTGCTCAAAAAGGCTCCCCTCTTTTAATTCCCAGTAAATACTGCCCAGGTAAAAATGCGCTTCGGGGTCTTGGGGAGAAAAAGCCAAAATCAAGCGATAAATGCCCTGCGCCTCTTTTAATTTATTCTGCCTTAAGTATAGAACGCCCAGGCTTTTATATATATCTATATCCCGGGTGCTGATTTTAGAGGCCTTAAGCAGTGCGGTTTCATATTCGCTTACCGCCAAATCAACTTTATTCTGGGAAGAATATAGAATGGCTAATATCGCATGCGGCTCTATTGAATCAGGCGCTAACTTTTCAATTTTTTTTAGCTCTTCAACTGCCGCTTCCGGATCATTCTTCTTAACCAGGCTGATAGCCAGGTTAAGATGGATTAAGGCTGCCTCATCATCGGCTAAAAGAGCTTTTCTATATTCCTTGATTGCATTGTCTAGATCGCCTAAATCAGCGCAGACAACCCCCATAATATAGTGGCTTAATGAAGATGAAACTTGTTTATCCGAAGCAAAAACAAGACTTCCTGCGGCCAGAATAACCATCCCGGCCGCCAGGATAGCTAGAGATTTTTTAAGCACTGCCTTTTAACCCCAGGCCCTCTTTTTCAGATGGCGCAGGCGCCGGCGCATTTTTTTGCGTTTATGCGTCTTGATTTTCTGTCTTTTTCTTTTTTTACCGCAAGGCATACTGCTGGCTCCTTTTAATATATCACCTTATTCAACGGATACTCAATTATTCCTTGAGCTCCGGCATTCTTTAACGCCGGGATCAATACCCGCACTATCCTCTCATCTATGATTGTCTCAATGGCAAACCATCCATCATCGGATAATCCGGAAATAGTAGGTTTCTTTAAGGCCGGAAGCCTGGAAAGGACCTTCTTTAAATTTTCCTTCCGGACATTCATTTTAAGCCCGACTTTTTCTTCGGCGGCAATCGCGCCTTTTAAGAGGAGAGCGATTTGCTCCATCTTCTGCCTTTTCCACTTATCCGCGTAAGATTTTTTATTGGCAACAAACTGCGTCGTGGATTCGCAGAGCGTAGCGATTTCAGTTAATTTATTGGCTTTAAGGCTTGAGCCGGTTTCAGTCAGCTCTACTATAGCGTCTACTAATCCTGCGCTTACCTTGACTTCCGTCGCGCCCCAGCTAAATTCCACTTCTACCTTGACTTTATTCTTCTTAAAGTAATCCTTGGTAACATTGACCAGTTCGCTGGCCACGCGCTTGCCTTCCAAATCTTTAATCTTCTTTATCCCTGACTCAAGAGGCACAGCCAAAACCCATCTGACTTTATTCAAGCTTTGCTTGGCATAGGCCAAATCCGTAATCCGGATTACGCTTGAGCCATTTTCTAATATCCAGTCATTACCGGTAATCCCGCAATCAAGCGCACCATCCTGGACATAACGGGACATCTCCTGGGCGCGCAGCAGTATAGGTTTTATTTCAACGTCGTTTACCGACGGAAAATATGAACGCTCGTTAGGCAGGCTGACATTGAATCCGGCCTTGCGAAACATTTTAAAGGTAGATTCCTGAAGGCTGCCCTTGGGTAAGCCTAGTTTTAAAACCTTATTCTTTTCCATTGATTATCCTCTTTGCTTCCAGCTTGGCTTTCTGGCGGGAATAAACCTTCTTGCTCGATTTCACCCGCGTGCGGGGGTTAATAACCCAGCCTCTCCTCAATTTGACCGTTCTTTTTAACACGGTCATTTATTATAACGGCTTAATTTGGCTTTGTAAAGAAAAAATACAAATAAAAGCCCCGGATTTTAATCCCGGGGCTTTGAAGAGCTGCTTAACTACCTATTAGGCTAAGGAGTCTGCCAGTACCAGCGCTTCTTTATATTCGTTGCTGGCTTCCTGCAGACAGTATTGTGTTTCTTCCACTATCCCGACCTTTACCAATAGCGCCATAAGGCGCTCCCTATTGGCTTTTAGTTCTCCCTTTTGTACGCAAGCGGCTAAAACTTCCTTGATTCTTTCGCCGGAAGGAACGATTTGGCTATTTACCAGTTTTTCCATTCCGGAAAGTTCTTGATCAATATCGAAAGAAGCTAGTTCTGACTTGTTTAAAACGGGAAGTTTCGGGTTCAGGCTGGCAAAATTACCCATCGGCTGATATTTGATGGCCATAGCAGCGGGACGAAAATCAATACCGCCCTTTTTACTGCTATCGTTAACCGGCGAACTGGCTGACTCCTGGCCTAAAATAGCAGTCTGGACCTCTTCTAAAGCTGCAATTGCCTTTAATTTTTTACCCTGTAAAACAGCCAATGATGCGCCGCCGCCGGTAGAGATATGCGATACTTTTACCTGGAATTTTTTAGCACTGTTCGCGGTATCGCCGCCGCCGACAACAGTTATGGCCCCTTTTTCGGTGGCTTTAGTTAAGGCCTGGGCAAGCCCTATTGCGCCGGCCTGGAAATTGGGCATCTCATCTACCCCTAAAGAGCCATTCCAGAATATAGAACGCCTGGCTTCTACGTTCGCTATCTTTGCTGTAAATGCCGCTACGGTTCGCGGCCCGACATCATATACAAAAAGGTTTGCAGAAGGTATCTTCTTCCCGTCCGGAGCAATGATATATCCTGTTTGTAATTGCGCCAAGGTCACCTCATAGATATTTGTGCCTTCAGGAAGAGTTTTTAAGTCTAGCCAACTTTTCTCCGAAACTTTCTCGGCTAAATCCCTGTCAACAGCAATAAAATCTTCCGGTAAAACTATCTCTATCCCTTTTTCCTGGGCAATCCTGATAATTTCCTGGGCATCCTTTAAGTCTTGCTCTGATGGTTTCTGCCCGATATCGATATTATATTCTAACTTTAGAAAAGCTGCCACTGGCCCGGTGCCCATAAGAATAAACCCTCCGGCCCGTATATTATTCATTACCCTCATGACCATAGGCACTTTTTCGCTCACCTTCGGGCCGCCGCCGATAATCAGGCCTTTTAATACCGGCAAAGCGCCTTCCAGATAGCGGGTTTCCTTTTCCATTAAGTACCCGAAGGCTATTGTCTTTATATATTTGGCTGCCCCGCCCGTAGAAGCATGCACCCTTTCAGCGGTTCCAAAGGCATCAAAAACATACACGTCCGCCAATCCTGCTAGGGACCTGGAAAAAGCATCATCATTACTTTCATCTCCGGGGCAAAAACGAGTATTCTCCAAAAGATTTATTTTATTTAAAACTATGCGTTCCTTTAAACCTGAGGCTAAACCCTGCTCAGTAATACTATCTTTTTGAAAAATGACTTCTGTATTATAGCCTTTAGACCTTAAGAGCTCCTGTAGTTTCTGTGCAATAGGCTCTAAAGAAAATTCTTTAACCACTTTGCCGCCCGGCCTGCCATTATGAGAGATAAGTATCGGTGTCCCGCCATTTTCAATAATATACATAATGGTGCGTATGGCCTGTTCAATCCTGATTGTATCTTTTATCTGGCCCTTTGCATTGGAAACATTAAAATCTACCCGGAGAAGAACTTTTTTGCCTTTAAGGCGGGAGTTTAACTGGTCTATTATCGGGATGATCGGGCTACTGCTTAACTTTAGATCCTCCTGAACCAGTGCCATTTTAGGCGGCGTAACCAATCCGGCTTTCATCAGGGCGGTTGTCATGGGGCTGCTGGTGGTCTTGCCCCCGTTGATTGCCATAGTCGCAAAATCCATGCCGCCGCTAAAATATGTCCTGATTACCTGCCCTGTGGGAGTGCGCGCTGTTTCCTTGATATTATACTCACCCTGGGCGAAAGATTCCTTGTAAGCGTCAAAATAAGCAGTCTTGGACCAGGCTGCCGCTGAAAGCAAACCGCTAAGGTCTTTCCTGTCAATGCGCGAAGCGTATTTACCGGCTTGATTGGCAAACCTGGATTTAAACCAGCGCGAAAGAACCAGAGAATAATATACCTGCCTTAAAGCAGCGTAACGCTGGGAGAGATTAACTTCTTTAGTTAATTTAGGTATGATTAGTTCACGGATCAATTGCGAAGAATACTCATTAAGCTCTTTGGCGCGGCTATCTTTAAAATTATAGGTAAGCGAATCCTTAAGGAAATCCTGCTCCAGCATTACCTTTAAGGTTGCTTTATAAATATAGGCGCTGTCTTTGGACTCGCGGACAATTATTTCATTGGGGACTATCCAGGGACGAGTCAAAGTAGGGATGCTTACTTCCTGGTAACCGTAGAGCTCTTCGGCTTTCTGGTAAAGCTTGCTCCAGTATTCCTTCCCTTCGGGAGTTTGCGGGGAGGTAAATTGCGCAGTATCTTTTTTTAATTGCAGGTCCGCTTCCAGCATTATTTTTCCCACATCGGTCCTGGCGAGATAGTCATCTATAATACTATTCTCGGAATCCGGGCGGAGATTTACCCAGAACTTATCGTTAGGAAGGTTTACTCCCACTAAAAAATAATTTAATAATTCCTGGGTTGATGCGCTGATCTGGCTTTCTTTAAGACTTTTGACGTCGCCCTTATCCAGCATTACTTTAATATTATCATTCAGCGCGTCATAAGAAAAAAACCGGATATGCACCGGCCGGAATCTCTCGGCAGTAAAGGCACCGGGCATCTTAGTTAAATGCCCGGCCAGATTGAGCTCTGTCGCTACGCTGGCAAAACCTAATTGTTGAAAGGCCAAACAAAGGGATACTAAGATGGAAGAAACCTTACGCCACATTTTTACATCCTCCTCTTTAATATAATTATAAAATACTTTAATTTTAATTAAATCCCTTATGATACCTACAAAAAAGAAAGCCGGACTGACCCTTGATCAGTTCGGCTGAATTTATTTTATTACGTGGCATATCCCCGGCCATTCTCCAATAACCGGGAATGTATTCTATTTAGCTATCGGTAAATATAACATATTTAACGAATTTTGTCAAGTTTTTTGCTTTATAAAAGAGGGCAATTTGTGGTTGCAATATCACGAGTTTAGACTATAATAGATTAAACTAAAAAGCCGACAGGCAGGGAGAAAACATGCTTAAAATTTTACGCCATAAAAAAACAGCCAAGAAAATCTGGGTAGGATTAGCCCTAATTATCATACCTGCTTTTGCCCTCTGGGGTTTTGGGGGGACATCCTGCAGCCGCCAAGAAAACCGGCCGCTGGGTAAGATATTCGGCCAGACAGTATCAAATTTGGAATTTAGGGACTCCCTCAGCGCCATAACCACTGCCGCAATCATGCAATACGGAAACAAGTTCCCGGAAGTAGCCAAAGACCTGAACCTTGAGGCCCAGGCCTGGGAGCGGCTTATATTGTTATACGAAGCCAAAAAGCGCGGGATTAAAACCAGTGATAAGGAAGTTATCCGGACGATCGAAAACCTCCCCTATTTCCAGTATAAAGGCAGGTTTGACAACAGGATATATAACCAAACGCTCCAGTATATTTTCCGGCTCAAGGCGCGTGAATTTGAAGAGCAGATGCGCGCAAACCTCACCCTGAATAAGCTTTATCAGCAGGTTACCGGTTCCTTGAACCTTGACGACAAAGGAAAAGAAGAAAAATTCCGGGATTTTATCATAGAATTGAATAAAAAAGCGCAATAAAAAAGGGGACGGTTCTTAAAATAGAACCGTCCCCTAGCTTTTAAAAACTAACTTATTTTAATGCAATTAACCGGGCAGGAATCAGCTATCTCCTGCAAATTACAACTTCCGCAATTCTGACTCTTTACATGGGCAACCCCGTCGCCCTGCACTTCAAAAACCTCCGGGCAAGACTGCTCGCATAAACCGCACCCTACACATGTAGAAGCATCAATTGAAACCTTGGCCATGGCTTCTCTCCTTTTACCTTTCTAACAGGTTTTCAAACATTTCTTCGTGGTCGACTTCTTCCGCCAGGATATGCGTAACCAACTGATAAGTAACGTTATCCTTACCGAGCGTCTTCTTGGCAATCTTATTATAAACCTCAATCGCGTCTGCCTCTGCTTCGGTAACGATACGAATAATCCTATTAATATCCGCGGTATTCTTCGGAGGCATAAGGTATGGGTTATTCGCATTCTTTTCTATATCCATCGGGTTAGCAACAGGCTGGTCACCTAACTTTGTGATCAAATCCGCTAGTTCCCCAGCGTGCTCTAATTCATCCTTAGCTATCTTCTCCAACATCTCCTTCATATCCTCATAAGCCTTACCGGAAACAATCTGGGCCATATACCAATAAAGATAAAAAGCTAACCATTCGTCGCAATAGGCCTTGTTCAAATCCTTAACCAGGTCTTTTAAACTTAACTCTACAATCGCCCTCGCCTGTTTTCCCATTTCCTACCTCCTTTTTTATCCTTAAGCCGGTTGAGCTTCAGCCTTTAATCCGTATTTCTTTATATTATTATCCGCTATCTCCTGGATTTTTTTAATCTCTTCCGGCTTATTCAACAGGTGCTTAAACCTGCCTTGCAGCTTTAGATATTCCTCAACCGGCTTAGGCGTGATCTGCCGGCGGCTGCTTAAAACGCCGTTTTCATACTCTATTAAAGGATAAAGCCCTGTTTCCACGGCTGCCTTGGCGACTTGTATGGTCATATTGGTTTCATGCCTCCAGCCTAAGGGGCAAGGTACATGCACCTGAATATATTTCGGCCCCTTTAGGGAAAGGGCCTTTTTTACCTTTCTTTGCAAGTCCTGGCCAAAACCGCTGGAAGCTACAGCTACATAAGGGATACCGTGGGCATTGGCAATTTCAGGCATAGGTTTTTTGGGCCGCAGGTTTCCGATAGAAACGGCACCCGCCGGACTAGTCGTAGTATTGGTATCAAAAGGAGTAAGCCCGCTTCTTTGCACCCCGGTATTCATATAAGCTTCGTTATCATAGCAAACATACAAGATATTATGCCCGCGCTCAAGCATCCCCGATAAAGCCTGTAAACCTATATCTGCGGTACCGCCGTCCCCACCCTGGGCAATCACATTTATGGCATCGGCCTTGCCTAAATATTTTACCGCAGACTCAACCCCTGAAGCAACTGCTGCCGCGTTCTCAAAAAGAGAGTGGACGAAAGGAACCTCCCAACAGGACTCCGGATACTTGGTTGAAAAAACTTCCAGGCATCCGGTATTATTTACGATAATAGTGTTTGGCCCGGCCGCATCCAGCACCAGCCGCGCTGCCATAGACTGGCCGCAGCCAGCGCAGGCAGTATGGCCCGGAGCGAATAATGTCTTACTCATAATTCTCCTTTAAAAGCTCTGGCTTTAAATCTATGAATTCCGCCTGTTTATCCTTACCGTTCATCAGGCGAAAAATCTCCTTAATGGAATCTTTGGTAATATCGCGTCCGCCCAGGCCCACTACAAAACTGCTTATATTCTGAGGCTTCTTAGGCTTGCCGAAGAATACCGCTTTTACCTCCGCGGATAACGGGGCAAAGGACCCTAAAGATAAAGCCCGGTCAATAACCGCTAATTTAGGCGTATTCTTTAATGCGTCATAGATGGCATTAGCCGGAAATGGCCTTAAAGATGTGATTTTAAGTAAACCGACTTTCTTGCCCTTAGCCCTTAATTCGTCGATAACTTCCTTAATTGTCCCGCAAACCGAACCCATCGCCACAATCACTTTTTCAGCGTCTTTTAACTGGTAACCTTCCACCAGGCCATTATAGGTCCTGCCGAATGTTTTGGCGAACTCCGCGGTCAGTTTAGGAATCAAAGCCAGGGCCTCTTCGTGTGTTTTGTTCAAAGCGTACCTGGCCTCCGTATAATATTCCGGATCGACCAGCGGGCCTAAAGTCAGAGGATTCTCGACGTCTAATTTATAAGGAGCTTTATAGGGTGGAAGGAATTTATCCACCTGTTCCGCTGAAGGCATATCCACGGTTTCCAGCCCGTGAGTGAGGATAAAACCGTCCATACAAACCATTACCGGAAGCATTATAGACTTATCTTCGCCTAACCGGTAAGCGATCAGGTGCAGGTCTACTACTTCCTGTATATCTTCGGCATGAAACTGAATCCAACCGGAGTCGCGCAAGGAAACTACGTCCTGATGGTCATTCCAGATATTTATCGGGGCGGAAATTGAGCGGGCAGCGGTAGTCATAATTACCGGTAAGCGCATACCGGCAATATTGTAAAGGACTTCAGACATATAAAAAAGCCCCTGCGAACTGGTAGCTGTGTAGGCACGCACACCTGCGGCTAACGCGCCTAAAACTACCGAAGCTGCGGAATGCTCACTCTCTACATTGACGAATTGGGCATCCAAGCGGCCGTCGGCGACTATCTGGGCCAATTCTTCCACTATGTGCGTTTGGGGAGTAATCGGATAAGCAGAGACTACTCCGGGTTTACAAAGCCGGACAATCTCGGCTACAGCCATTGAACCTTCTAATAATTCCTTCATTGGGTTCCTTCTTCTTTAACCATTGCAATATCTTTCTTGGGGCAAATTGCCGCACAATTGCCGCAGCCTTTGCAGTAATTTGGGTCAAAATCATAAGTATTCTTGCCTTGGCCGCTGATACAGGATTCCGGACAGATTAATACGCACATATTGCAGGCAATACAGTCCTTCTTTAAGAACTTTGGCCGGCTTTCGGTGCGCCAGGGCCCGGTCTTATTGCTTTTACTGGAACCCGGTTTGCAAATCAATGGACCAAACATAATCAATCTACCCCTTAATTTGATTCTTTACTAAATCAAAACCTTCTCTTGCAGCCTGAATATTCCCCTCCTGAAGCTTGGCGTTAAATCTATGCTTGATAGCCGCGATCAGGTCGTCCAGACCCAGCTCTGCGGTAGCCGCGCAAAAAGCGCCTAAGAGAGCGGTATTGCCTAACGGCCTTCCTATATGTTTCAAGGCGATATCATTGGCCGGGACTAAAAAAACCTTTTGCTTGGGCTTAATCTTAGGGGCCTGGACCTGCCCATCCTTGCCGTTAATAATGGCAACCCCGTCTTCTTTAAGCCCGGAGAAACAGTTATAGCCACGCATAATGGTATGGTCTACGATGATGACGTAATCCGGCTCGTATATCTGGCTGCGTAAGCGCACCGGTTTAGAATCCACGCGTACAAACGCGTTCATCGGAGCGCCCATACGGGCAGCGCCAAAGCTTGGGAAAGCGTAAGGACATAAGCCTTTCAAAAAGTAGGCGTAACCTAATAAGGCAGCGGTAGTGATTGCGCCCTGACCTGCGCGGGCATGGATTCTTATTTCTTTCATCTATTCAAACTCCCGGTAAAAATGTCTAAGTATAATATAACCTTTCCGGTATTTTGTCAAATAATTTATTTTTTAAAGATTTTGCCGGACAAAAGCAGAGGTTTCACTAAGGAGCTTCAGGATCTGCTCGGCTTTCTGCGGGTTAAACGTCCCCAATCCGCAGGCCGGCGAAATCATCAAACGCTCTAACAACAATTTCTCGGCGATGCCTTTTTTCACCAGGCTATCAATACCCTGGCGTATCCTGCCGGTCAAAAACTGCGCGTTCTCTTTCGCGCTGAACTCCTGCGTGGGCACAACCCCCCAGCAAATTACCCCTCCTCTTTCCAGAAAGCCTTTCAAGCCCTGGCTGTAGAGGACAAATTTCTCCTGAAAGTTAAAGGCATCGAAATTAATCAGGCCGATACAGGACAAATCCGTAAATACCGACCAATCCGTGTTGCCGCAGCAATGCACACCCAGCAAGACATCGCTTTTCTTGATATTCTCCGCAAATTCGCTCAAAACCCCCAGGACATCCTCCCGGCTCACCGGAGTATAAGCCGAACCTAAAGTACCCAGGTACGGCTCATCGAGAAAAGCGATGATCGGCTTATTAAATTCCCTGAATAAGTTAATCTGCCAGCGCAGCTTCATTGCCAGGGCTTTGATCGCGGCCTGCTTGAACACTGGATCATACAAAAGTAAACGGCCGTTTTCATCTTTTACGCTAGCCAGGAAAGTAAACGGCCCGGTAACCTGAACCTTGATAAAATCTACCTGCCTTAAGTCCGCTGCCTTGAGCCTCGCGTAAAATCCAGGTAATCCCGCGGAAAAATCAGCGCTTATTTTAAAATATTCCAGGTCATCGCTGATGATTTTCTCATAAAAAAGCTCCAATTCCTTTTCTTTTTCTCGAGGCTCAAAAACCAGGCTGTTTTCTTTTATTTTAAGGCAAGGCAGGTTCTCGCTGAATTGCACGACCATGCCTTCGCGAAAATCCCTTTTGGGTAGCTGCGGCCAGAAAGGGGCATTCGGCACATATTTAAAGACAAGGTCCAATGCTTCCTGCGCATCTAGGTGCGGAAGGCTGCCTGTTCCTGTTGCTAATCCCCGGGTTATGCGCATATTTTCTCTCTTTTTAGGGTGCCGCAGGTAGCCACGCTGACAAATACGCGGGGCCCGAACAGTTCAACTATTTTTTTATTCATCTACTTTGAATGTTTACCGGCTAATTCTTTCAAGATGCCCCCGGGGAAGCGGTTCCCCATAGAAACTATCTGGCCGGAGCTGTTTATCACAAAATAAGCCGGGACTCCCAAAAGATCATAGGTTTCCGCGGCCAGGCTGTCTCTATCCAGGAGCACTGTAAAACCTAGGTTACGGCTCTGCACAAAATTCTCTACTTTATATTTAGGCTCTCCTACATTTACGGCTAATACCGCTACGGATGCTTTTTCCAGTCCCGCAAATTCGGCGTTCAATCTTTTTAACTCTGTCCGGCAATAGGGGCACCAAGTCGTCCAAAAAAACAAAACTACTGTTTGTTTATCCTTATAATCGCTTAAGGAAACTACCTTACCATTTAAATCGGGTAATTGAAAATCCGGCGCTTTTTTTAGATCAGCAGCAGTATATCCCTGGGCAGCGTAAGTACCGCAGGTAAAGCAAAAAAAAGCAAATAAAATGATTAAGAAACCGGAATACTTCCTCATCTTAAAATCTCCTCATCCCGCTGTAAATAAAATAGAGCCCGATAAATAAAAGCAGCAGCGCGCAGATTTTTTTAACATAGCCCATCCATTTCCCCGACTTGGGCAGGTTAATTAATATGCTGCTGAAAGTACCGGCAAGGATTAAAATTATACCCATGCCGTAAGCAAAGGCCATTAAAAGGCTCACTCCGTAGAGAATATTTTTTTTAGCCGCTAAATAAGCCAGAATAGAAGCTAGCGCCGGCGTAAGGCAGGGCGAGGCGACTAATCCGGAACTCAAACCCAGCAGGAAAGTGGAAAAATAGCCTTTTTTTCTAGTATCCACCCGCGGCCCCGGCCAGGCGATATTCAATAAACCCAGCCACATGGAAACCGCAAACAGGATAATAACCAGGCCTGCCGCGATAAGCGTGAACGGATGATTGCTTATTTTGCCGAAAAGTATCCCGCCCAGCGAAGCAAACAGGCCCAATATGGAATAAGTAACGGCTAAGCCCGTTACAAAAATCAGGCTTAAAATAAAACTTCTTATTTTCGACCTGCCGCTCTTGGCGCTTATATAAAAGACCGTAACGGGAATAAGCGGGTAGAGGCAAGGCGTCAGACTGACCAGCACTCCGCCGCCGAAAGCAAAAATATAATCCATAGGGCTACCCGATAGAATCATCTATCCACTTAAGGTATGGCTTAAAACCGTTCGTTAGGGGAATAGCGATTATCTCCGGAACTGTATAGCTATGCCTGGCTTTAACTGACTTTACGATTTTAGCAAATTTTTCTTTCCGGGATTTTACGATGAGCAGCGTTTCTTTTGCCCGGTCAACCTTGCCTTGCCACCAGAAAAGAGATTCTACGCCGCTAACGATACTGACACAAGCCGCCAGCTTATCCTGAATAAGTTTTTTGGCGATCCTCTCGGCCTCTTTTTTATTTGCCGCGGTTATCAATACTAGGCTATACATTTTTTAAGCAGTTGGGCAAACCGGGAACCCATCCTTAGGCATTCTTTAGTTGAGCGCTCATCCGGAGCGTCTATGGCTGCCGGTCCGTAATGGTCGCCCTGCCAATCGCCCTGGATAATCATACCATGTATGAGCATGGCATGCAAGATATCCAGAATAGCGGTTTCATTGCCTCCGGCGATATTGCGGCTGGAAGAAAATGCTGCGCCGGCCTTACCGTCTAATTTCCCGTGAAACCTGACTGAATCGTCAAAAAGCTTTTTGATCTCCGCAGACATCGAGCCGTAATAAGTAGGCGAGCCGATAACCAGGCCGTCGTATTTCAATAAGTCATTCGCGCCGACATCCTTAATATCCTTGAGCGCTGCCTCTACCCCTTCTTTCCTTATCCCAGCAGCAATAAGCTCCGCCATTTTTTTAGTATTGCCTCCGCGGGAATAATAAATAATAAGCGCGCCTTTCATGACCGCCTCCCTTCTTCCTCAACCTTGATCGACCTGATCCTGCCGAATTGCGAACAGACGTCAAAAACAAGCGTGGGGTCCTGCGTACTAAGGTGGATTTTAAAATTATTGCCCTTTTGCCCAGGACCTAAAACCTCGGAAATTTCCAGGCCCTCCCCGAATTCAGCCAGGGAATTTTTAACTGCCTCCAGGGTAGTGTTATAGGTATGCAGAATAAACCCGAGCTTATATACTGGCTGGAAAATCATCTCAGCATCGCTACCGAAAGCATCCTGGCGCTCTCCTTTCCTTCCTTGCGGAAAGAGAAAAAATCGGCATTAGCGCAACAGGTGCAATAATTGCTATCAAATATATTTTCTTCCCGCACGCCTGCGCCAACCAGCTGCTTTTTATTTACCGCAACCAGGTCCAGGTATAAACAGCCGGCTTTTTTAGTTAATCCCGCGGGAAAATAATTCTTAAATTCCGCGGATACCGCATAACAGCAGCTCCCTATGCGCGGGCCAAAACCCACCCGTAATTCACCGGCCTTAGTCTGAAATTTACTGCGCATTAATTCCACCGCGCAAAGAGCAATGTTTTCCCGGGAGCTGCGCCAACCCGCGTGGAGCAAGCCGATAGCGGGCCTGTGCGGGTCATAAAGAAATACAGATAAACAATCCGCGGTAAATATAGCTAAAGGCAGCCCTTTAAAATCGGTAATAAAACCGTCGCTATCCGGTATTGCTGCTGCATAGTCCAGCGCGCCTCTACCCTTGTTTTCCATGTTAACATACCGGACATTACTCCCGTGCTGCTGTTGAGCGCAGACTAAATCCCGATAATCTATATCCAGGCTGGTTAAGAAATTTTTACGGTTATCTAATGTGCCTTCTGTGTTGCCGTAGAATAAAGACATATTCCCGTGAGTGCGGCAGCTAAAAGCGCTGGACAGCCCGGGAGCATTTAAACTCTCCAGCGGGTTAAGTATTTTAGGGGCTAATTTCAACAAGTTTATTCCTGGATTTATGTCCCTGGATTATTCTTACTTTATATTTTTTGGTTTTCAGGTATTCGGATAATAACTCTATAAGTTGTTCATTGGCCAGGCCGTCCTGCGCAGGCTTAGTTAAATAGACCTTAAAACCGTTATCCTCTTGCTTAACCAGATTCCTGCTGGCCTTAGGAATAACCCGAAGATTAAAAATCATTAGCTAAAGAATTACTTTATGCCGATCTGCTTGGTATCCTGGATATTGATCAGTTTATCGCTGACCTTTTCCAGGCGCTTTTGTGAATCCGTATATTTAGTATTGGCATTATTCAGATGGCTGCCGAGCACATTAAATTCTTCCTTGAACCTGTCTATTTCGATTCCCAGGGCGCTTAAGGACTTGAGGATATTCTTGGCGTTCTCTTCGACTTTCAGGCCTTTTAAACCCAGGCAGATCACCTCCAGGTACGCGTAAAAAGTATTTGGGGAAACCGGGATGACTTTCTTGGACATGCTGTAAGAAAAGATATCCTCCTTGATAATCACTTCATAATAAACATTCTCCGCCGGGATATACATCAGCGCGAAATCATAAGTATTCTCCTGCGGCAGGATATATTTAGAGGAAACTTCATCGATCCGGTTCTTTACATCCTGGATGAATTTTTTGCGTAAGGAATTTT
>JAQUMI010000015.1 GCA_028718225.1 Candidatus Omnitrophota bacterium
CTAACCTGTCCGATATTAAAGAGGCTATCCCCGATCTTCTCCCAGCTGCCTTTTGCGTTAAATATACCATAACCCAATTCCAGCCATTCAAACGGCAGATAAGCCAGGCGGATACCGGCGTTATTATCCGGGAATTCCGCTGTCGGGCTATTCCGAAAGATCCTGCCTAAAAACTGGGTGGTTTCGTCATTAGCGACTTCATTTTGGTCAAAATAGGCTGTTGGGTCAAGCTTGCCGAAAGTAAGGGCAGCTTTGTCTTTAAATAAGTTCTGCTCGTACCAGAGCTCAGTCACTTCCACTTTGGCCTCGCTATCACCGGCATCACGGTTGACGTTGCTATATAAGGTAAGATTATCTTCAAGGCCTGCGCCCTGGCCGGCTTCCAGATGCAGAAATGCCCTGCCGTTGACTTCCTTGAATTCTTTAGCTAAGGTTATATCGGCTGTATACGAGCCGTCGGTACGGTCCTTTTTCTGTGTCTGGCCGTCACCGCCATAATTGACATTATTCGTCCCCTGCACGATAAAGGTTGCGCCTGCGCCAAGCTCTAAGCCCTCCATAAGCTGCATAGGGGCTCCCGGCACGCGGTGAAGATGCTCTTCAAATTGAGCTAACCTGGATTCATACTCGGTAATCTTCTGTTGTTGCACTTGGACTGTTGAATTTTGTGTAGAAATATACTCGTCCTGGGCCAAAATCTTCTTCTCGAGAACAGTAATGCGTTCTTTAAGCTGATTGATTTCATCCCTGACAGATAATTCCCCAGCAAAAACAATTGTAGCCCAAAGAGAAGAAAAAATTAATAAAAATAATGTTACTCTTTTCAAGGCCGCCATAAGCATACCTCCTTTACCTGTTGTTTGCGCCAGCTAAAGTTTATGGTATACTTATAGCTGGGCTTGGTTGTTTGTATCCTGTGCCAAGTACCGCACCCCGCTCATGAATCTTTCGCGAGAAGAAAGCGGGGTGTTATTCTATAATACGTTTTTTAATTTCGTGCTACGATTGGGCAAAAAAATAATACTTCTCAAATATTCCTTCCCGTACTGGACATACTTAAAGTAGCGTGCTTTACCCCCTTCACCGACTTTAAGTTATCCGCCAGCCCTTGCGCCTCTTTCGGCGCTCCCTTAACCGCGATTATCTCAAGGCAATTATTATGGTCCAGATGGATGTGCGATGAAGAAATGATTATGCCGCCGAAATCATGCTGAATATCCATTAGCGTATTTACCAACTCTCTCTTGTGGTGGTCGTAGATAAGGGTAATCGCGCCGGCGATCACGCCGGATTCCTGCCATTGTTTTTGGACGAGTTCCTGGCGGATTAAATCGCGTAAGGCCTCCGAACGGCAGGTATACTTTCTTTCTTTGATCAGGCGGTCAAATTTCCCGAGCAGATCTGCTTCCAGAGAAACCCCGAACCTGACTAACCTTCCCATATCCGCTCCCGTGTTATTATTTTTAATATAATAACACCATAAGTTATTTTGTCAAGCAAAAAATTCAGGCAAAAAATCTCCTCTTAAAATACAAAGCGACATTCACTAGCCCGATTAAAACCGGCACTTCTACCAGCGGGCCGATTACCGCGGCAAACGCCACCCCTGAACTTACGCCGAATACGGAGACCGCCACAGCAATGGCCAGCTCAAAATTATTGCTGGCAGCGGTAAAAGCCAACGTTGTGGTTTTTGCATAGCCGGCATGGAATCTTTTCCCCATATAGAAAGAGACTAAAAACATTACTACAAAATAAATAAACAGCGGGACAGCTATCCTCACTACATCAATGGGGATCCTGACGATATATTCCCCTTTTAAAGAAAACATGACTATAATAGTAAATAGTAACGCGATTAGAGTAATGGGGGAAATTTTAGGAATGAACTTCTCTTCATACCATTCCCTGCTCTTTAGCCTTATAAGAGTAAAACGCGTCACAATGCCTGCAATAAAAGGAATCCCCAGGTAGATAAAAACGCTCTGCGCAATCTGAGCAATCGTTACGTTCACCGCAACCCCTCTTAGCCCAAACCATGTGGGAATAATAGTGATAAATACCCAGGCGTACAGAGAATAGAATAACACCTGAAATATGGAGTTGAAGGCAACCAGGCCCGCGCAATATTCAGTATCTCCCTTAGCCAACTCGTTCCACACAATAACCATCGCGATACACCGGGCAAGCCCGATCATTATTAAACCAACCATGTATTCGGGATAATTATGCAGGAACGCTATCGCCAGCACCAACATTAAAATAGGCCCGATAATCCAATTCTGTACCAAGGAGAGAATTAACACCCTGGTATTACGAAAAACATCACCGAGTTCTTCGTATTTAACTTTAGCCAGCGGCGGGTACATCATAAGGATCAACCCAGCCGCAATAGGGATATTCGTAGTCCCTACCTGGAATTTATTCCAGAAGCTTACAATCCGGGGGTAGAGATAACCTAAGCTTACCCCGGCAGCCATCGCCAGAAAGATCCAGAGGGTCAAATATCTATCCAGGAAAGACAGCTTCTTAATTATATTCTCGCTCATTATGCGCTCCTTATCAACGTATGATGAAATTAAATAGATACCCTGTAATAATGATGCCCGTACCGACAACGGAAGCAAAAATAATTAGTAATTTGAGCTTCATTACGCGCCGGAGTATCAGGAATTCCGGCAAGGAAAGCGCGGTTACCGCCATCATGAACGCCAGGGCTGTACCCATAGCCATGCCTTTTTCGGTAAGCGCGCTCACCAGAGGGATTACTCCTGCGGCATTTGAATAGAGAGGGATGCCTACTATTGTCGCAAACGGCACCGCCAGCCAGTTACTTTTACCCGCGTATTTTACCAGAAGGCCCCCGGGGATATAGCCGTGAATCCAGGCTCCCACTCCTATACCGATAATTACATAAAGCCAGATCCTCCTGATGATAGCTTCTGTGTATCCGCGGCTCAGAACCATGCGTTCCTTAATGCTTTGGGCTAACTCCGGGGCGCAGCAGGAAGGTTTTTGATAGTTGACTTCCTCAATTAAACCTTCGACCTTAAGCTTCCCGATAATCATACCGGAGATAATCGCAATAGTAAGCCCGCTGCCTATATAAATCAACGCAATCTTCCAGCCAAATAGCCCCCAAAGCATAACCAGGGCAACTTCGTTAATCACGGGAGAGGCAACTAAAAATGAAAAGGTTACGCCTAAAGGAATCCCCGCCTCAATGAATCCCAAAAATAGAGGCACTGCGCTGCACGAACAAAACGGCGTAACAATCCCTAAGATAGCGGCTAAAACGTTGCCCATATATTTATGCTTATGGCTCAGGATAGCCCGGGTCTTTTCCTGGGAAAAAAAGGTGCGGATAAAAGAGACGAGAAAGATAATCACTATAAGCAGCAGGAATATCTTAATTGTATCGTAAAGGAAAAAATTCAGGGCTTCGGAAAAAAGAACGCCCCGCTGCATCTTCAATATATCGTAAATTAACGCATCAATAAGCGGTTTAATCATCGCTTGCCCTCCTCTTTAAAAAAATTATACCACAAATATACCCTGGTTCATTCTTTTTATTTTATGCTGGTTTTTCTTAATAATGCGCGTTAAGAATTATTGTGGTATAATTTTTGTATGCGTAACCTTAAAAAAAGAGTAAGCATACCAGTCATATTATCATCCATCATTCTATTCCAGCTTATCAATAATTACATCTGGTTAAGGCTTGATAACACTTATCTTATCCTTGACTCCCACGAGCATTTTTTATTCAGCCTGAATGTTTTCAACGGAATTATGGGCTTGCCTGTGCGCTGGCACGGAATATTTGCGGGATACCTTACAGCCCCATTCTACTTTATATCCGGGGTAAGCCAGGATGCAGGCGTAATGATAAACAGCTCTATTTTTTTAACCGTGCTGGTTTTGTCTACCTACGGCCTGGCTAAAATCATTGCCGGTAGGAAAGCAGGGTTGCTTTCGGCCTTTATAGTCACTATGTACCCTTTGATATTCAACCATTTAAGAATATACATGCTGGATCTGCCCCTGGCAGCCCTGGTTGCTTTGAGCATTTTCTTGTTATTGAAAACAGGCGGGTTCTCCAGCAAAACCTACTCTCTTTTGTTTGCCTTGTCTATAAGCGCCGGGCTGCTGACTAAATTTAATTTCCTGGGGTTCATTATCGGGCCGTTAGTCCTGGAATTATCCCGGGGATTTAAAATAAATAACCGCTTAAAGAAAAGGCTACTCCTTAGGCTCCTTATTCTCCTTTCCTTAATTCTGATTTTAATATTTTGGTTTTATAAAATCAAAGTCTGGCATATCTTTGCCCGGTTCTACGAATGCTCCTGGCTATATCCTGCTTACGGGCTGTCGTTTCAATCTATCTCCGGCTGGATAATCACCGGATTTCAATTTATAACTTGGTGCTTAAAAGAACTGGCTAATAATATAATGTCTTTTTTCTTTTTTATAATGTTCGCTTTAGGTACGGTTGTCTTTATCAGAAATGAGTTTAACTATAAGAAAATACTGTGGCTATGGATAATTACGCCCCTCTTCCTTTTAAGCCTGGTTTTTCATTACCCTGCCGTAGATAGATACCTTATGCCCCTCCTGCCTGCGCTGGCGATAATTACAGGTATAGGGATAACCGGGATTAGGCAACCGGCAGTGCGCAGGATTACCGTGGGCCTGATTATCTTATTCGGATTATGGCAATTTTTCTGTATATCCTATAATCTTAGTTTTCTGCCCAAAAGGTTAAGATCCTGGAGCCCGGCAGATTTTAACTTAGTTCGCAGGGATATACAAATACCTTACCGTAGCGACCGGGACCATTTTTCCTATCCTAAAAATATCCCGTTTCCGGCCGAAGAAATATTAAAAGTAATAACCCGGGACAGCCAAGGTTTAAAATATAAACCTTACGTATTTTTTACCGATATCGTCCCGGAAATATCTGCGCCCCTGGCTTATCTAAACGCTAAAAATAATTATCCGTTTTATCTTCTTAATATCCCCATTGATACCGAAGAATACTACAGGTATCGTAGTGAATCCTGGATCTCCCCAAACCTAGCGGATTATGTGATTATTAGTAATAAGCTTCCTTTCTCTTCAGAGCTTATTACCAGGCAGATAAATAATATATCCAGGAAATCGAAAAATTTTATCAAAAAATATAACCATCGTTATTCGGTATTAAAAAAATTTTCCCTGCCCAGTGGCAACAGCCTGGTTTTATTAAAAAATACCGGGAGGCACAGAGAGTTAGAAGGGCCTGCGCTAAAAGCCTGCTTTAGAGACGGCCTCCTGAGACTATATTCCCAGAGCTCAACGCCAGCTAAGCCCGATATCTTCGGCAGCGCATTTAGCTTTAAAGGCAAGGAATACTACTCTGTAGAGGCAGAGTGGAAAATAGAAAATTCAGGACAAGATGAAATAGCAGCTACGGCAAAATATCCGGATATACCGATTGAAGAAAAATGGCGTATTTATATCAAAGATAACAGGATTGAATTAAAAATCAGCCTTACAACTGCTGAACAAATAGAGATAGAAAATAGCAATCTCTTTTTTGCTTTTTTTGATAACTATACCGGCTGGAAATCCGGGGAAAAACAGGGTAAATTCTCCAGGCAGAATATCGCTATTTTTACAGATATCCTGCTGGCCAAAGAAACCGGCTATATTTCTTTCCAGGGACAGCATAAAAATAGTATCGCTGTCTCACTATCCTCCGTAAATAATAATTCCCGGGTTATTCCTAAAATAAGCCGTAATAATTCCCGGGTCATATTGAGGCTTTTTTGGGAGAATGCTAAAGGCAACAAGTTAGTCCTATCCCGGAAAGAGCAAAATGTCCTTCAGCTTAAGGTAATACCGGGAGAATGAATATAAACTTGTATGATTAGCGTCATCATTATCACCTACAACAGAAAATTTTTACTTAAAAAAACTATCGCTTCAATTTTAGCTCTGGATATTGGCGAAAGATTCGAAGTAGTAATTATCGATAACGGCTCCTGCGACGGCACGGCAGAGCATGTCCTGGAAGAATACCGGGGAAAAGTAAAGTTGATCCGGAATAAAACCAGGACCAGCCTATCGGCCTGTAAAGAACTAGGCGTGTCAACGGCCCGGGGGGAAATAATTGCCTTTATTGATGACGATTGCCTAGCTTCGGAAAACTGGCTCAAAAATATTAGAAAAGCGCTGCCGGACTATGATTTCTTAGCCGGCCCAGTCTTACCTTCGGCGGATATAAAATTCCCCTGGTGGTGGAGAAATTCCCTTAACTGGTTGATCGGCATCAACCTTAAACCGGATAAAAAGTTTCCGCCCCTGGGCAGCAATATAGTTTTTAAAAAAAATGTATTTAAAGCCGGCAGCCTAAAAGACAATAATCTTCTCTTACCTTACGCCGAAGACCGGATAAGGATAGCCAAACTTCTCAATGCGGGATTTTCAATGGGTATAAACCAGGGCATGATCGTCTATCACCATGTCCCTTTAGCAAGGCTGAAAATAACTTATCTTATCCAAAGAAGCTATAACGAAGGCCTGGCTTCGGCGGTATTAGAAAGGAGTCCCAAAACGGCTCTTTTAAACATGCTGGGCCTGATGATTAACCCTCTCAGGTTAATCCTGTTTGTCGATAGCAATTACTTCTTCCGGATAATCGCCAACCTAAGCTACCTATTTAATCTAATAATTCCAGGCTCTCAAAGACATCGCAATCAAAACCACAGTTGCATTTCTTGTCCCTGATATATTCCCGGACCTTTTTCGCCGGCCGGGAAACCCAAATATCGTTAAAAGGATCCTTCAGGATATTGCCTACCGGACGGCTGTTCCAGCAGAAACTTACTGCCCCATCGCTGGATAATTTAACCGTAGTAATCCCTTTGTAGCATTTTGCCCTGTTGCCGTCGGTAAAAGGATTAACCGTCCGCTTAACTGCCTCTCCCACTCTGTCCTTGAGCCAGACCAGCCTGCGGTGATAAAATTCTTTTTCTTCCCGGCTTAAACTGAATTTTTTATTTATTAAAGGATAACTGGTCCTATAGAAAGTTTGGGCAAAATATCCTAATCCATGCCTGTCGCAGAACTCTTTGACCTCCAGAAGCTCCTCTGGAGTAACCTGCTTTGAAATTACCGAACATAAAGCAATATATAAATCGGGGTATTTTTTCTTTACCGCAATACAGTTAGCTATAGCCTGCCGGATTTCAGCAATCGCATAGCCCCGTAAGTCCTTGAATTTTTCCGCATCAAGAGTATCTAACGAAATATTGATACCGGTAATACCGAGCGCAGCTATTCTCTCGGCAAACCCAATATCTGCCAGGCGCCTGCCATTAGTGCATAAAAGTATGCTTTTTATACCGGAGTCCCGCGCATAACCGATTAATTTCTCAAATTCCGGCCAGATAGTCGGCTCGCCGCCCGTAATATTCAACTTTGGAGGCTTGCGCGCAACCAGGCTGTCAATGACCGGACGGATAATGTCAAAAGTGAGCCGGCTGCCGGACTTTACCTGATGCCAGCAATACGCGCAATTTCCGTCACAGGCCGTAGTAATACTTATATCCAGCCTGACCGGGGGCAGATACGGAAAACACTCCTCATATGCTTTATCCAGCAGCTCTTTTACTGCCAGGACACGGGTTCTTTCATCCATTTTATCCTCGGATAATAAATAATTGACCTTACCAGTTTCATATCTTCTTTATTGATGCCCTTGACCAGGCACAAAATCAATACATAAATAAAAGGTGAGACAAAAAAAGCCAGCCAAAATATATTCCGGGTGAAGTAAATAAATACAAACATTAACGAAGAAGCAGCCAGGGGCTTGAGTGAATAATAAAGCATGGAAGACGAATAGGGCCGGGTGGTTTTTATAAAAAATCCCATAACCGGGCCTACCGGATAAGCGATCAGGCTGCTGAGTGCGGCTCCGATAAAACCGTATTTGGGGATTAAAAGCAGGTTCATAGTAATATTGACCGCGGCTGAAACTCCCGTAAACAAAGGATCAAGCGCCTGTTTATCGCTAGCGACAAGTATAGCATTATTTACTATGCCGATAAAAACAAAAATCTCGGCCCAAATCAAAATCGCTAAAGCGGTTCCCGAGGACAAAAACTGCTTTCCGTAAATGAAGGAAACTATTTCCCCGGAAAACAGGCTGGCCCAGACTGCCACAGGTATAATTAAAAGTAATAAATATTTAAAACCCAGCCGGTACATCTTATCAAAATCCGGCCTGGAGGTTTTAAAATACAAAGACAGGACCGGCAGCATAGAAGCTGTAAGGGCAACGGGCACGATATTGAATAATTCCGCAAATTTTACCGCTACCGAATAAGACCCTACTTCCAGCGCTCCTTTTATTCCTAACAAAAGCACTTGATCAATACGATGGTATATAAATATAAAAATAGAAGTCAAAAGCAACGGCCAGGATCCTTTAAAGAGCACTCTCCAGACCTGTAAATCAATGCTGAACCTGGGTTTAATGAACTTATCCGCGTGATGTTTAGCCAGGCCAAGAAAAATAAAACCCGGGATGAGGGATAAAATATAAAATTGCAGAAGATCGCCTTTAAGGAATATAACGGCATACAGCATAAATAAAGTACCCAATAAGCAGATAAGATTAGCGGCCTTAAAATACCAGACATTAAGGTTGACCTGGAATATAGATTCGTAAGAACCGGCTAAAGAAGCCATGAATAATCCTATAGACGTAAAAACAGCTAATTGCACAATATCCGCGGGGCACTTTACGAGCCATATGGTTACCCATAAAAGAAGCACCGTAGAGAGCGAAAACAAAGCCCGGATGATCATCCCGTTGCCTATGATTACCGGGGCGTTCGCTTTATCCCGGGACATCTCCCTGGCCAGTATGGGCTTGATCAGCAAATTATCATTGGAAGTGATGAAAAAGAAAAAAACAAAAAGGAACGAAAGCTTGCCAAAGCCATTCTGTCCGAAATAGCGCGCCAGAGAAATAGAGATAAGCATATTAAAAAGCATCTCTATAATATTAGCAACAATGATTGCCGCGGTATTTTTGGCTATTTTTTCAATCATATGTATTTAAGAATACTGCCCGTCTCCTGTTTTCTTAAGCCCCTGAACCTTCCCAAGATATAGCCCCAAAAAATCCCCGCAATAAACCATAATTGCTTGACGTAATCGAACCAGGCGAATATCAATGCCTGGCGTAGGCCTAGCCCTTCCCCGTAATACAACAAAGTCTTGAAGGGTATTTTCATAAACCTGATAATGAACCTGAAGTCATTAATGAACACAAAGCCAGCTTTCAGTACCATTTTAATAAAATTAAAATACCATTTTAAACCGGAAACAGAAGCTAAATCCCATTCGGTAAGCTTGCTTAGGGTCAAAAAAGAATCGCCTTTGCCATAGTTGAAGTAAGACCTTAACAGCCTGCCCAAAGACTCTTTGTGGTTACTATATACGAACGCATCCCTGTTATATTGGAAAAAATATCCCTTCTTCCTTAACCGATAGCATAAGTCCGGTTCCTCGCCTCCGGGAAAATCATACCGCTCGTCAAAACCTCCTGCTGCTTTATAATAGCTTTTCCTGAAAGAGGCATTATTGGTTATCACAAACATAATGCCGGTTTTATCCATTAACGGCGTCTCGTTCAATTTAACATACGCGCAATATTGGCTGACTGCCGAAGAAGTAGGCACTGCTTTTACCGTCCCTCCTGTCCCGGCTAATCTTGGGGTCTCATAACCCTTGCTTATCTCCTCTATCCAGACAGGTGCAACTACGCAATCAGAATCAATAAATGCCACAATTTCACCGAGTGCGTTTTGAACCCCTAAGTTCCTCGCGGCTGCAGGCCCTTTGTTTTTTTGATAAATGTACCTTACCCCGCGGAAACAGCCCTCCTGTTCAACATACCTCCGGGTGCCATCCGTAGAACCATCATCAACAATAATAATCTCATAGCAATCTCTCGGATAAGACTGGCGGTTAAGGGAGGCGACTGCTTTTCCAAGGGTATCTTTATTATTATAGGTAGGGATTATGACGCTTACGAAAACCTTCTCTCTCATATCCCCGCCTCTGATAATAATAAGATCCTGAATAATTGCTTTAAATCCAGCCAGGTGCAATAGAATACCAGTAAAAGATCCAAAAATAATAAGTCCTGGTTGCCTTCCCTGGCATCCTCGCGCAAAAAAACTTCGGAAATCTCCGGATATTCGGCTAATCTTCCGAGATTGACCGCGAACCTACGGGATACCCGGTCCATATATTTCGTATTCATATGCGTATAATAAAACCAGCTGCGGTAAGCGGATAAGACCGACTTCACCGTATCTTTCCTTATATGCTCCACCCGGGCCTTAGGATTATAGACCAGATTTAATCCGTAATCATAGATCCGGCTGGAAAGATCGACATCTTCCCTGTTTGACCTGTATTTTTCATTGTAAAGACCAATCTCTTCCAGGACCTTTTTTCTAAATACACTATTGCTGCCATATAAAAACGGGGGGTTATTTACAACTTCCCTGCCCCAGGTCTGGGACATATGCATTGCCCGCCATTTATCGGCAACATCCTCCGAATATTTCTCCGTGAGAGTCCCGCCGGAACCGGCAACAGCTTCATCCTCAAGGCAAAGCATTAATTCTTTAAGCCAGTCACTATGCGGCAGACAATCCGCATCTAAAGCCGCAACAAAATCGTTCCGGGCCTGCTTAAAAGCAGTATTCCGGGAGGCGGCTAATCCTTTATTTTTAGGGTGCCGAATAAGCTTAACCGGATAGTGAGAAACAATATCCGCGGTCTGGTCCTGGCAACCGTCATCAATGATTAATATCTCATCGATAGGAAAAGTTTGCCGCATAACGTTCTCCAGGCATTCCTGGATAGTCTTTTCGGCATTAAAACAAGGGATATAAAGGCTGACCTTAGGCATAGATCTTTTCTACTTCTCCGGTTATCCTATCCCAACTATATCTTTCCAATACCAGCTTGCGGAACTCCAGCCCCTTCTCCTTTACTAAAACGGGGTTTTTGATCAAATATTTTAGTTTATCCCTGAGGTCCCGATAGTCGCCGGACTTAAAATAGACCCCGCCTCCCCCGGCTACCTCTAAAAATTCCGGGATGTCGCTGGTTAAAACGCATCTGGCGTGGCTCATTGCTTCTAGTAATGCTATGGACAGGCCTTCGATTTCCGAAGGAAGAACAAACAAATAGGCATTTTGATATAGTTTTTCCAAATATCCTCTTTCTGCAAATCCGACAAATTTTATATTTTGACTGGCGATCTTTTTTAAATAATCAAAATACTTACCGGTAAAGCTGGGTTCGCCGGCAATAATCAATTTAAAATCGCCCTTGATCCCGTTGAAAGCCTGGATTAAATAATGTATCCCTTTCTCGGGGACCAGCCGTCCGACAAATAAAATATACTTATCTTCCTTTAGGGTGGCGGGCTCTTCCAAAGCCGGCGGATTGACCCCGTTAGGTATATAGTAAACCCTTCTTTTAAATTTGGCCTCAAAATATGTTTTCAGGGTTTTGGAGACCACAATGGTTTTGTGGGGGATAAACATAGCCGGGTATTCGCATAACCTTAAAAATAACCTGGCAAGATAGCCCCATTTTTTCCTTTTCCAGTCTAAGGCATGGATAGTCACAATAGTCTTTTTACCGGATAGCCTGGGGAAAAAAGAAAAAATCGAAGGGCCTAAAGACTGGAAATGTACGATATCGGCATCGCTAAATGCCACAAGAACAGCCGAGAAAAAAACATGCAAGAGCATGCCAAAATGCATAGAATGCGGCGCCGGCAGATAAATTATCCGGATATTTTTGAATAAGCTCCGCCCGGCGGTGGGCTGTTTGGGCGAGGGGCAATAAATAACCACCTGATGCCCTTTATCGGCCAGGCGTCTAGCTGTCTCCCAAACCGAAACCTCCACTCCGCCGCCGTTATGCTCAGCGTTAATACCCTTTACTCCGATAAAAGCTATGTGCATTAAGAACTCCTGAACTGGCTTTCCAAAAAATTAAACCACGCCTTGATCTTATAAATTAGCTGACGGCCGAAACAACAAACTACCTGCCTCAAAACAAGCCTCAAAGACAGGTATTGCCGGATATAACACTGCCTTACGATCTTTTTTAACCTAGCAGCATTAATTAAAGGGAGCTCTAATGTGGCGTCCAGGGTATTATCTACGGGGATAAAATCACCGGTTTTCATCCAGCCTTTATTTTTGGCAATCTGATACAGCTTAGTATTAGGCAAAGGTAAGGCTACGCTATAATGGACAAACCTGGTTTTCATCTTTTTTGCCTCAGAGATGCTCTCTAAAACAGATTTCTCGTCTTCCAAACCCGAAGCCCCTAATAAGACTGACACTTCCGGTTCAATCCCGCATTCTCTCACTAGTTCAACTGCCCGGTAATTCTGCCTTAAATCCAGCCCCTTATTCACATCGTCCAGGATCGCCTGACTAAATGCTTCGGTACCGATATAAATCAATTGGCAGCCCGCTTCTTTCATCAATTTTAACAGGCTCTTGTCTTTCAGATAATCGGCCCGGATATTACATATCCATTTCAGTTTAAGCTGCCTTATCCCTTCACAGACCTCAACCATCCTCTTTTGGTCCCAGAGAAATTGGTTATCACAAAGTTCCACGCTCCGGTAACCCAAAGCAGATATTTCCTGGAATTCCCTGATTACCGCCTGCGGGCTCTTTAAGCGCAAGGGCGGCTTAGCTAAATTAAACCTTAAATATTCCAGCTCTATAGCCTGGTCCAAAGCCTGGGGCGCGCAATAAGTACAAGCATAAGAGCATCCCCGGGAAGCGCACATAATAGTGGCAGGATAAGCATCCAGCCGGTTAAAATAATATTCTCCTTTTAACAGCCTGCGGTCAGGCCAAACAATAGCATCAAGGTCCTGCAATTCTTTCATCCGGTTATCAACCGGCCTGTTTTCTTTTAAAAATGATACGCCCGCAACTTCTGACAACCTGTTATCTTGGTATTTAAATGACCGGATTAATTCGAGAAGCGTATTTTCCGGCTCGCCTCTTATCACAATATAGTTACTTTTTTTTAAGAAAATCCCCGGCTGCCAGGTCGGATAAGGCCCGCTAAATATGATTTTTATTCCCGGGGATATACCGGTAGCTATATCCGCCGCCGACATATCTTCTTTTTGGGATAGCCAGACCGAGAAAAATACAACTGCGTTTATATCCCTGTGGTTATTTAAATAACGGATGAATCTTCTGCTATTATAGCCCTCGGCCGGACAATCCATGAACCTCGCCCTGCAGCCTGCCTGTTGAGCTGCTGTGGCTAAGGATAAAAGATGGATCGCCGGCTTATAATCATACCCATAATTACAGCCATAAACCCGGTCTACCGGTTTTTTCTTCTTATTCAGATCTGCGGGAGGGACAAGAAACAAAATATTCATCTTAATTTTTATGCACTAATCCGGAATATAACCCGGATAATCTCTCATAGTGAATTTTTCTATTATTTATGCTGGCGATCTTTTCAGGGCCATTGCGGCCAAATTCCATTATCTTGTCAGGATTATTTATCAACCAGCTGATTTTGGCCTTAAGGCTTTCAGGCTCAGAGGGATCAAATAATAATCCGTGAACTTTGTCTTCAATCAGTTCCGGAATCCCCCCTCTAGCGCTGGCGACCACACATTTGCCGCAGCTCAAGGCTTCGTAGATAGTCAACCCGGATACTTCCGGCCATAAAGACGGCACAACCACAAAAAGGGCATTACGGATAATGCCGCTTAATTCATCCCTGGATTTAAACCCTAATAATTCTACGTTTTTAAGCCCGAGCCTGCTGATTAAAACCGGTAAATCCCGGCCCAGGGGACCATCACCCGCTATCTTCACCGCAGGTACAGGAGCTAGACCCCTTAGGCTCTCCAGGAATAATTTTATCCCTTTCTTCACCGAAAGATTACCGACATAAAGAATGTACTTGCCTAACTCAAAACCTGGCTTAAAGCTCTCTAAATTGACAGCATAGGGCAAATAGCTGACCTTATGAGCGTCCAGCCCGAATTTGATCATCTTGTCCCTCACAAACCGTGAGGGGGCGATGAATAAAGCGATATTTTTTTCGTATATTCTTAATTGCTTGGCAAAACATGCTTCCAGCCCCGCCAGGCTGCTTTTCAAATAGGAATCTTTAAGGCATTTATATCTTACGGCATTGTAATACCTGCCGCCTTTACATCTTTCACAGGGCTCACCCCGGGTAAACAGGGAATAATTCGGGCAGATAAGCTTATAATCGTGCAAGGTCATAACCGCGGGAATTTTATTTTTAGCCAAAACTCTTAAAATTGAAGGTGAAATCTGGTGATAGATGTTATGGATATGGGCCAGGTCCGGATGGTACTCATCTATCAGCCTGGCGATATCCCTGGACGATCCCAGGGAGTAAACGAACCTCGCTGCCGAAGCTATGCTGAGTAAATCCGCGGATTTAGTAAAGTATTCCGAATAGCGCGAAGCAAGGTTTCTTGGGTTTTGAGTAGAAAAGTTTATTACGGTATGCCCTAAATCTTTTAACCCTGCGCATAAATCAAAGAGATAAACCTCGGCCCCTCCGGCAACAAAATGAAATTTATGGCACATCAGTATCTTCATCTTTGAATTATTATACCCTGATTTTTAAATTTAAGGAATGCTTTTTGCTTTAAGGGGCAGGTAAAAAATGAGCAGCCTTTTTTAGAGGCTGCCCTTAGATGGTGCCGAGAGAGAGAATCGGACTCCCCACGCCGGCCTTTTCAGGGCCGCGCTCTACCACTGAGCTATCTCGGCGGATTTTTATATTTAATGCTAAGAATTATACCACAACTTGCCTGTTACGCCAAATAATAATTGTCGGCCTAGCGCGCTAAGGCCGCTTAAAACCTACTTGATTTCCTTCTTGGAGAATACACGGATAAAACAAAATATTAAAAGGCCAATAATCATACCCCAGGAGGCAATCAGAAATAACCAGCCGGTCAACTTCATTTTGTCCTTTTTAACTGTTTCTTTTTTTGGCTCCAGGCAATTTTGACCAACAGCCCTAAAGTCAAAAATAACGCTAATAATCCGATCCGGGTCATCAATATAAACGGCCGGTTATCCACAGGGATATTCTGCATAAAGATAATCGGCAGCCATTCCTGCCATAACCACGCCCCGAGGATAAAAAAAAGGAATAAGGGAGTAATATATTTAATGATAAATTTGTAAATTTTAGGTATTCGCATATCCGCTCCCCGGTGTATCTCATCCCAGGCCCGCTCCATACCGAAAACCCAAGCAAAGAGCACAACCTCTATCGTCGCAAAGATAACCAGAAAGAATGTCCCTCCCCAAAAATCCATTTCGTCAAGCACGCCCCGGCTTAAGAAAAAAATCACCGGTTGGCATAATATAAATGAAACAATGCCGAATATAGACACGGATTTTTTACGGTTAATATCAAATTCGTCTTCCAGGAAAGCTACTGCCGGTTGAGCCAAAGAAACCGATGAAGTTATCCCGGCTAAAAATAGCAAACCAAACCAGCAAAATCCAAAGAGCGCGGCCAAGGGAAGCTTATTTAAAACCAGCGGCATAGTCACAAAACCGAGATTAAATACTCCGGATTGGGCAATTGCTTTTATATCTACCGGCCCGAAAAAAGCGAATGCCGCCGGAATGATTATACTCCCCCCTAATATTACTTCGGATAATTCATTAGTAGCCGAGGCGCTAAGACCGGAGAGCGCGACATCGTCGCCCTTGGAAAGATAACTTGCATAGACAAGGATTACGCCGATACCGACACTCAAAGTAAAGAATATCTGGCCTGCCGCTTCCAGCCAGACTTTAGCGGATTTTAAAGCGGAAAAATCCGGGTTCCATAAGAAACCCAGCCCGTTAAAAGTATTCCAGGCGGGATGGGCCGCATCAGGAGAACCTAAAGTAAAGACCCTCACCAGTAAAACCAGGGCAAAAATGAATAAAAGCGGCATTGCCCATTTGCAAAGTTTTTCTACCCCGCCTTTTATACCGCGATAAATGATCACGATATTCAAAATGAAGGTAATTAAAAAAAACGTATAAGCTGTACCCAGGCCGTTAAAATACTGGCTATTCCCCTGGCCCTGGAAACTTACAAGGAAATTCTTCATTGCCGACTGGTCGGTCAATTGGGCGTATTTACTAAAAAGAGCGAAAAAACTATAAGCCAGAGTCCAGGATTCTATATAAATGTAATAGATGAATATAACCAAAGGCCCGAAAATACCGATTACTCCGAAATATTTGATGAACCGGTTCTTTTCCCAGACGCTGTGGAAGATCCCCGGAGCCGTTCCGTGCTCAAATCCGCCGCCGTAACGGCCCAGGGTCCATTCAATCCACATCAACGGTATGCCTAAGAGAAAAAACGAAACGAAATAGGGAATCATAAAAGCGCCGCCGCCGTTTGAAGCGACCTTAGCCGGAAACCTTAAAAAATTTCCCAGGCCGATAGCCGAGCCGGCAACGGCCATAATAATGCCGAGGCGCGTCCCCCAACTATCCCTGATTTTAGCCATTAATGAACCATCCTTCTATTTCTTTCAGTGCTTGCGCTACCTTGGGGCTTAATTTATCTCCAAATTCCAATATCTTTGGCTGTATAGCGAGAATAAATATGCCGGCAGATTTTAAACTGTTTTTTAAATAACTTATCGCCAGGCTTATTGAGGCATCGTGGGTAGAAAAGAAATTCACCGTCTGGATATCCTCTCCTTCTAAAAACCGGATTTCACCGGCTTCTCCGCCGAAATCAACGGCATCTATCAACAGGATAGTATCCGGCCTATCTTTAATAATTTTACCCAGATAATTTTCCGGGCTGGAACTGCCGTCATAGATTATATAGGGAACTTTATCCTGAAGGCGCGCGGCCAGGATTGAACCTATCCCGTCATCACTGCGCAAGGTATTGCCGATACCCATAATTACTACTTTACCCCTAAGGTGGAGCTTAAGGTGTTCGAAGGTATTAACCTCAGAATTTTTTCCCATGCCTATAAGGCCTCCCTTTATTGTATTCTATTTTCTTAAGGAGGGCTTTTTCCAGATTGATCTTCCTGGCTCCGCAGTAATCAAAGATACGGATACAGCAGTCCGCCAACTCTTCCGCCAACTCTTCTTTCTTGCCGCCCTGACGCATCGCCTCCAGCGCCTCGGATAGCTCCGAATGCATAAGCGCAATTAATTCGCCGTCATTACGGGTATCAATCCACCAGCCTTTGGTCTTAGCCACGCGATGGCACTCTTTTATGAAATCATTTACCGACTTCTTCTTTCTTGGTTGCATTAATCTGTCCTTTCTCGGGTTTAGCGGTTAAACTTGCGGTTAAACCGGTAAAAACAATTTTGGCAATAAGCTCTTTCCCGTAAATACTGGGGCTGGTTATCTCTACAAGTGTCCTGCCTTTATCTATATCCGTCAAAAATATCCCCACGGGCGTGGTGTCTTCTTCGGAGATATAGAGGGCAAGCATATCCTTCTCCAGATTATCGGCGTAAATATAAGATTTATTTTCCTTTAATATAGCCCTTACTTTATTGTGGCAGGTAATTAAATCGCAGCTGAATTCTTTCTTGAGGGCGTTTTGGCGGCCATCTTCGAGGATCTTAGTTGAAACCCCCAGAAAACCTTTACAGGCTTCTTTTGGCCCTACGCAGCCGGAAACCAAAACGGTTAAAAATACGAAAGTACACAATATGCGGTATTTAGTCCACATCGTTCCTCCTTATTCATTTATCAATTGTTTTATTTTATCCAGATTCCGGCGCGCCTCTTCTTCTCCGCGCCTGGCGAATTCGGCGGCTTTATGCAGCTCTAACCAATACAGGCCGGAGGTATCCGGATGTAAAACCACATCCGCCAGCAGCGCTTCTTTCTGGGCCACCTCAGACTGTAATATTTCAACACTGCTGAATATAATGTCAAGTATATTCGTCCGGAAAGTTTCCCGGAAATACCTGCCCAGGCCAAACCAGCCCTTCTTTTGGATACCTTCGGGTATATTAACCTTGAGGCCTTCTTTGATCTTCGCATACTGATTGAGGATATCCTGGCGCGAAGGCGTAACATTAACCGCGATAATCTTTTTTACCCCCATTTTAAAAAGCGGTTCGGTGGGGAGCGGATTAATCACCCCGCCGTCAAAAAGCATCTCCTCTTTAAATTTAAAAGGCGCAAAGACTCCCGGCATAGAGCAGCTGGCCATAATCGCATCCGCCAATAAACCTTTATCCAGGACGCGCGTCTCTTTCCTCTTTACGTCGCTGGCGATCACTTTTAAGGGCAGCCGGGTATCAAAAAAAGTCTTATCGCCGAGGTATTTATTTAAAAATTTATACAGCTTGTTGCCTTTAAGAAACCCTAAATGCGGTATAGTCAGGTCAACCAATCCCCAGATACGCTTAGGCTCCCGGAATTCTTTGGTAATCTCCAATATCTCGGAGCTGGACTTACCAATAGCCCAGAGGCTGGCAATGAGTGCGCCGATGCTTGAGCCGGCAATGATATCTATCGGGATATGCTCTTCTTCAATTACCTTTAATACGCCTACATGGCAAAAGCCGTATCCCACCCCTACCCCTAAAACCAAACCCACCATACTTTCGCTTACATAACGCGAGACTCTCCTTACTGCCTTGGCATATTCGCTTCCCGGGCTATCCAGGATCAACCTCTCCGGCATGCCGGCATCAATCTTCGGCAGGGTAGCGAATATCTGCCTGCCTAAAATCTGGGCCTGCTCGACAGGCGTGATTTTAGAAAGCTTATATTCATTAATGATAATTTTTATTTTATCTTCCTGAAAATTGAATGCATCTTTAAGCTGCCGGGTCAAACTACTGGTTTTTTTGAGTTCCGGCTCATCCGGGCCGCTTAAGAGATGAATCAAATCCGATTGGTTAAGTATACTGAAGATATTCTTATCTATTAAAGACGGCAGGTCCAGGATAATAAAATGATAATCATTTACCAGCCAGCTTAGAATCCCCAATAGCCTCCTTACGCAATGATTGTCCTCGGGGCTATAATGAAAACAGAGCAGGTCCAGGCCAAAGCCGCTTTTTAAAATAAAATCTTTGGCTAACCCTGCGTTATCCGCCGTTTCTTTAGAAAGGTCAAAAATCTTTCCTGCGCCCAGTCCAAGCCTGGCTGGCAGGCTGTGCGTTTTATCGGTTGAAAGTATATCCAGGATAATTACGGATTTATGCGCCTCCTGCTTAAGGCTAAGGCCCAGATTAAGGGCATAAATGGTCTTACCTGCCTGAGAATATGAACTGAATACCGCAATAATCGTGCTCTCGAAAATAGTTTTCTGATGTATATCCTTGCGCTTAAGCCGGCGCGAAAGGGTCAGGCTCAAATCAATGGCCAGGCGCGGGATCTTATTAATTACCGCATTAAATGCTTCTTTATCGATAACCAGGATCAGGCAATCATTGGTGGCCTGGGCCGTTACCGAATGCGGCTCATTCGTTAATAGGGAAATTATCCCGAAATATTTACCACGGTGCAGGTACTCTAAGGTTGTTTGATTGCCCTGGCTATCCTGGACGTAAGTTACTACCCTGCCTGATCCTAAACAGTAGAAACCACTAGGGCCAGAACCTTCCCTATAAATAATATCGCCTTTTTTAAAGGGTAAGACGCTGGAATTTTCCCGGATAATCGCGCGTTCTTTTGGCGATAAATCGCTGAAAAGAGGAAATTCCTGAATGATTAAATTTTTATCCAGCCCTTCCATAACTATAACTTATTAGTTAAGCAGACCTCGGAGAATTTCCGGGCACTTTCCCTGATTGTGCGTTGGTAAGTATGATAGTCTACCTCGATCAGGCCAAAGCGCGGCCCAAAACCCTTGTCCCATTCAAAATTGTCCAGCAGCAACCAGTATACATAGCCTAAAACTTTCACCCCCTTCTGCATTGCCCGGCTTAGGCTCTCA